>DAOOFR010000022.1:0-31796 GCA_035415285.1 Opitutaceae bacterium | reverse complement strand
CAAGTGGTCTTACGTCCAGTGTCGCCGGGTTTTTCTGACCTGTCCCTGTTAACACATGGATGGAATACCGGAGACGCAGTTCGCCCGAGCGCTGCGCGCTTGGGATCGCGAGGGGCAGCCGCGCCACTGCGCCGGCAGTCCGCGGACTCCGCCCCGGTCCGGCGATCCGCTGCCCCATCCCGCTAAACCAATTTTCATGAAACCGTTTCATGAAAGAGGATTGAGCCCGCTCGCCGGACCTCGTCAGGATCGCCGTCCGCGGAATCCCCTTCCCCAACTACTGCTGCGAACCCCATCGCCCCATCATGCCCCGTCGCGACGACATCCAGAAGGTCCTCATCATCGGCTCCGGCCCGATCATCATCGGCCAGGCCTGCGAGTTCGATTACTCCGGCACCCAGGCCTGCAAGGCCCTGCGCGCCCTCGGTTACCAGATCGTCCTGGTAAACTCCAACCCGGCCACGATTATGACCGATCCGGGCACCGCCGACGTCACCTACATCGAGCCGCTCACCGTGCCATCGCTCACCGAGATCATCGAGAAGGAGCGGCCCGACGCGCTCCTGCCCAACCTCGGGGGCCAGACCGGCCTCAATCTCTCCTCGCAGCTCGCCAAGGCCGGCGTGCTCGCCAAGTACGGCGTGCGCATCATCGGCGTCGAGTCGGACGCGATCGAGAAGGGCGAGGACCGCATCATCTTCAA
Source organism: Opitutaceae bacterium (assembly GCA_035415285.1). GTDB lineage: Bacteria > Verrucomicrobiota > Verrucomicrobiia > Opitutales > Opitutaceae > CAJCBL01. The sequence goes on along the minus strand of DAOOFR010000022.1, from coordinate 31,093 downwards.
GGAGACGATGAAACGCCTCGGCATCGAGATGCCGCGCAGCGCGCCGGCGTTCAGTGTCGAGGAGGCCGAGAAGGTGGCCGCCGAGATCGGCTACCCGGTCGTGATCCGTCCCGCCTATACGCTCGGCGGCACCGGCGGCGGCTTCGTCTACAACGTCGAGGAGTTGCGCCTGGTCGCCAGCCGCGGGCTGGCGGCGAGCATGGTCAACCAGATCCTCGTCGAGGAGTCCGTGCTCGGTTGGGAGGAGCTCGAGCTGGAGATCGTGCGCGACGCCAAGGGGCGCATGATCACGGTCTGCTACATCGAGAACGTCGACGCCATGGGCGTGCACACCGGCGACTCGTTCTGCGTGGCGCCGATGCTCACGGTCGAGCCGAAGCTGCAGGCGCGCCTGCAGGAGTACGCCTACCGCATCGTCGAGTCCATCGGCGTGATCGGCGGGACCAACGTGCAGTTCGCCCACGATCCGAAGACCGACCGCATCGTCATCATCGAGATCAACCCGCGCACCTCGCGCTCCTCGGCGCTCGCCTCGAAGGCCACCGGGCTCCCCATCGCGCTCGTATCCGCCACGCTGGCCGGCGGCCTCACGCTCGACGAGATCCCGTACTGGCGCGATGGCACGCTGGATAAGTACACACCCTCGGGCGACTACGTGGTGGTGAAGTTCGCCCGCTTCGCCTTCGAGAAGTTCCGCGGCTCGGTCGACAAGCTCGGCACGCAGATGCGCGCCGTGGGCGAGGTGATGAGCATCGGCAAGACCTACAAGGAGGCCTTCCAGAAGGCCATCCGCTCGCTCGAGAACGGCCGCCACGGCCTGGGCTTTGCGAAGAACTTCAACCAGCTCCCGCTCCCCGAGCTGATGGCCCTGCTCAACGACGCCACCAGCGAGCGCCAGTGGATCATGTACGAGGCGCTGCGCAAGGGCGCCACCGTCGAGGACCTCCACCGCAGGACCCACATCAAAGCGTGGTTCATCCAGCAGATGCAGGAGCTCGTCGAGCTCGAGGAACAGATACTCGCCTGCAAGGGTCGCGATCTGCCCGACGAGCTGCTCGCCCAAGCCAAGCGCGACGGTTTCGCCGACAAGTACCTTGCGAAGCTCCTCGACGTGCCGGAGGCGCAGATCCGCTCCCGCCGCCTCGCCCTCGGCGTCGTCGAGCGTTGGGACGCCGTGCCCGTCAGCGGCGTGGCCAAGCCCGCGGCCTACTACTACTCGACCTACAACGGCCCCGATCGCGTGCCCGTCGACAACCGCCGGAAGATCATGGTGCTCGGCGGCGGCCCGAACCGCATCGGCCAGGGCATCGAGTTCGACTATTGCTGTGTCCACGCCGCCTTCGCCCTGCGCGCGGCCGGCTTCGAGACGATCATGGTCAACTGCAACCCGGAGACCGTATCCACCGACTACGACACCTCCGACAAACTCTACTTCGAGCCGCTCACGCTCGAGGACGTGCTCTCCATCTACGAGAAGGAGAAGCCCGAGGGCGTGGTCGTGCAGTTCGGCGGGCAGACGCCGCTCAACATCGCCAAGGAGCTCGAGGCGGCCGGGGTGAAGGTGCTCGGCACCTCGCCCGACACGATCGACCTCGCCGAGGACCGCGACCGTTTCCGCCTCATGATGGAGCAGATGGGCATCCCGATGCCCGAGTCGGGCATGGCCAGCACCGTGGAGGAGGCGGTCGCGGTGGCGACGCGCATCGGCTATCCGGTGATGGTGCGCCCGTCGTTCGTGCTCGGCGGCCGGGCGATGGAGGTCGTGCACGACGAGGCCATGCTGCGCGACTACATGGCGCGTGCGATCGACGTCTCCCCCGAACGCCCGATCCTCATCGACCGTTTCCTCGACAACGCCCTCGAGTGCGAAGCCGATGCGCTGGCCGACGGCACCGACGCCTTCATCCCGGCGATCATGGAGCATATCGAGCTGGCCGGCATCCACTCCGGCGACTCCGCCTGCGCGATCCCGCCGGTCACGATCCCGCCCAAGCACATCAGGACCATCGAGGAGTACTCGATGCGCATCGGCCGCGAGCTGAAGGTCTGCGGCGTGATGAACATCCAGTACGCGATCTGCCATGACAAAGTCTACGTGATCGAGGCCAATCCGCGCGCCTCGCGCACCGTGCCGCTGGTGTCGAAGGTCTGCGCCATCCCCATGGCGCGCCTCGCCACGCAGCTCATGCTCGGCACGAAGCTCCAGGAACTCGCGCTGAAGCATCGCCACATCCCGCACGTGGGCGTGAAGGAGGTCGTGCTACCGTTCAACATGTTCCCCGAGGTCGATCCCGTGCTCGGGCCGGAGATGCGCTCGACCGGCGAGGTCCTCGGCATGGCGCCGAGCTTCGGCCTGGCGTACTTCAAGGCCGAGGAGGCCGCGCAGCCGGCGCTGCCGTTGCAGGGCACGGTGTTCATTTCCGTCACCCCGCGCGACAAGCCCGAGATTCTCGGGGTGGCGCGCACGTTCCAGGAACTCGGGTTCCGCCTCACCGCCACCGGTGGCACCTGCCAGTTCCTCCAGGACAACGGCGTGAAGTGCGACCTCAGCCACAAGATCCACGAGGGACTGCGGCCGAACATCCTCGACGAGGTGATGAGCAAGGGGATCCAGCTCATCATCAACACGCCGATCGGCAAGGCCGGCACCCACGACGACGGCTACATCCGCAAGGCGGCCGTGAAGTACAAGATCCCCTACCTCACAACCGTCGCCGCCGCGAAGGCCGCCGTGCAGGGCATCGCCGAATACCGCCGCGGCCACGGCGCGGTGAAGTCCCTCCAGAGCTACCACGCCGATATCGGCTGACGCGGTCGCCGGGATTGCGTCGCCGGCCGCGCCGCGGCCGGCCCCCCTGGCCGGGTCCACCGCCCCGGCTACAGCAGAGGGCAACCGGCTTGGGCGCACCGCGGCGCCGCTTGAAGGCAAGCGGCGCGAAGGCGCCCGTGCCCGTCGGGCTCGAGGCGTTCTCCTTGCCGCGGCAGCCGCAGGCTGCGTCGCAAGTTGACACCACCGCGCAACGCCGCCTCTTCCCTCCCCGCCCGCCGACCGCGCATGCACGCCATCCTCCAATCGTTTCTCCATCTGCTCGCCGACACCGCGGTGCCATTCGTCCTCGGTCTGCTGCTCGGCACCGCCCTCGAGGCGTTTCTGCCGCGACGTTGGACCGAGCGCTGGCTCGCTTCCGGGCCAAATTCCCTCGTGATCGCGACGCTCGCCGGCGCACTGCTGCCCGGTTGCGCGATGAGCACCGTGCCGGTCGCGCGCTCGCTCCGCGCCCGCGGCGCACCGCTCGGCACCGTGGCGGCGTTTCTGCTCATCGCCCCCCTGATCAGCCCGCACACGATCGCGCTCACCGCGGCCCTCGTCGGCGGCGGGTTCGCCGTGGCCCGCGTCGTGTTGCCCATCGCGTTCACGCTCGTCTTCGGCGCCGTTGCCAACGCGCTCATGACGCGCCCCGCGCCCGGCGCCGCCACCGAGCCCGCCACTCCGAACGACTGCGGCGGTGGCAAGTGCGCCTGCAGCGCAGGCGCGGAGGTCTCCGGCGAGAGTGCCCGCATCGCCGGTCCGCTCGGGCGTTTCCTCCGGCAAGGGTTCGCCAACCTGCGGGCGCTCGCGCCGCTCTACGTCGTCAGCATCGCCGTCGTGGCGTTGCTGACGGCCTTCGTTCCCCCGGCCCAGATCGCCCACTACGGGTCGGGGCCGCTCGCCTACGGCGCCGCACTGGTGGCGGGGATACCGCTCTACGTGTGCGACGGCGGCGAGGTGCCGCTCACCCGCTCGCTGCTCGCGCTCGGCCTCGGCGCCGGGCCGGCCTTCACCTTCATGCTGGCCTCCGTCGGCACCTGCCTGCCGACGATCGCCCTGGCGTTCGCGATCATCGGCCGCCGGCTGACGTTCGCCTACGTCGTCGGCGTGCTCGTGCTCTCGCTGCTCGGCGGACTGCTCGTCGCCGCCGGGCCGTTGCTCCAGCCCGCGCTCGGCGCCGCCTCGCCCTGACGGCTTAACCGAGCGCGTGTACATCGACCGCGCTCGACGGCCCGGACCAAGGTTCAGACCAGGGTCTTGACCAGCTCCTCGCGGCTACCCGGCAGCAGGTCCATCGGCGCGATCTCCGGCATCGTGTAGGCGCCGGGCCGCAACTTCGTGGCGGCGGCGCGCGCACAGGCGACCATGATCTGGGCCGTGAGCGCCGGGTTGTTGATCGTCATGCGGAACTCGAGAAGCTGGTTCTGCGTCACGCCGCTCACGCCCTTGCGCTGCATGAGCACGGCGTGGCCCATGTCCTTCAGCGCCTCGACACTCGGCACCGCGAACACCCGCGTGTCGTCATTCGCAAAATACTCGTCGGTCTTGATCGCCCGCTCCACCGCCGCGAAATCGGCGCCGTCGGCCAGCTCGACGTAGACCATGCGGCGGTGCACGCCCGTGCCGGTCGGGATCGTCATGGAGAGCGCATCCTTCACGCCCGCCTTGGACTTGGCGCAGACGGAGTGCCCCATGCTCATGCCGGGGCCGAAGTTCGTGTACGTGATGCCGCGGGGCGCGAGCGCGAGCATCAGGGTGCGGACCATGGAGTCGCTGCCCGGGTCCCACCCGGCGGAGACGACGGCCACCGCCCCGTGCTCCTTGCCGAGCGCGTCGAGCGAGCTGCGGAGGTCCCAGAGTTTCTGCCCGTGGATGTCGAAGCTGTCCACGGTGTGGATGCCCCGGCGCAGGTAGAGCGGCGCGATCTCCGGAATGCTGCGCGTGGGTCCGCAGAGGATGGCGACATCGACCTTGCCGAGCTTCGCCACGTCGTCGACCACGTCGGCGCCGGCCAGCTCGGGCGCACCGGCGGCGGTGCTCCGGCGCACGACGCCGGCCAGCTCCATATCCGGGGCGGCGCGCACGGCCTCGAGGGCCGCACGTCCGATGTTTCCATACCCGACGACTGCGATGCGAAGAGGTGTGTTGGCCATGGGCGGAGGAATAGCGGCGCACGCGCCGAGGGGAAGATCCTTTCTGCGCGGCGCCCGGTGGCTCAGAGCAGCTTGAGCAGCGCGGCGAAATCCTCGTCGCCCCAGCCGCGCCGCTCGGCCTCGCGCAAACGGTCGCGCACGAGCGCCGTCTGCGGCAGCGCCGCCGCGCCGGCGGTCTCGACCGCGAGCCGCAGGTCCTTGCCCATGTGTTTCACGGAGAACTGCGGCGCAAAATCGCCGTCGCGCAGCTTCTGGCCCTTGAGCTTGGTCAGCCCGGAGTTGGCCACGTTGCACTCGAGCACTTTGAAGAACGTGTCGTCGGCGATGCCGGCGCGCCGCGCGAAGGTCAGGCCCTCGCACATCGCCTCCAGCACGCCGGCGATCTGCAGATTCATCGCGAGCTTCAACGTCGACGCCTGCACGTTGGTACCGATGTGGAAACGCAGCTCCGAGAGGTTGGCCAGCACCGGCTCGACCGCGGCCACCGTCGCCGCGTCGCCGCCGAGGAAGAACACCGTCTTGCGCGCCTCGGCCGCGGGCTTGCTGCCCGTGAACGGCGCCTCGACATACCGCGCCCCGCGCGCCTCGACGAGCTGGCGGAAACGCTCGCTGCTCTGCGGGTCGATGGTGCTCGACTGCACCACGATCTTCCCCGCGCCGAGGGCCGGTGCGATCGTCTCGAGCAGCCCGGCCACGGCCGGCGGATCGGCGATCACGATCTGCAACAGCTCGCCCGCACGCGCCGCGGCGACGGCGTCGGCCTGCCAGCGCGGCGTCTCCGGTTTCGGCGAACGGTTCCAAGCCGCGGCCAGCAGGCCGGCGGCTTCATAGTGGCGCGACCAGATGGCGCCGATGATACCCAAACCGAAGACGGAGACTTTCATGGTGAGAGGATGCGAAGGTGACGGGAATGGATTGCCCGGGCACCAACAGGAACGGCCCAGGCCGGTGGCGACTCAAGTCGCGCGGCGCCGCTGCCGTTTCGCCGCCGGTGCGTGGGGCACGAACAACCGCGCGAAACCGCCGTAGGCGCGCAGTTCGTCGATCTCGAACTCGATCAGTTTCGCGCGCACCAGCGGCAAGGTCGCCAGCACGCGCCGCGCCGCCGCGGCGTTGGCCGCCTCGAGCAGGAGCACCGCCTCGCCCCCTGCGGTGAAGTAGATCTCGCGCAGCGTGCCCGCCTGCTGGAGACGCCACACCGTCTCGGCCTCGGCGCGCAGCAACTCGGGTGTGAAGGCCGCCTCGTCGGCGGCCAGGGTGCGGGACTTCGCAAGGATCTTCATGATGCGAGGGAGGAAAGCCCGCCGGCGGTTTCAGGCAAACAGCGCCAGCAGCCGCCGGAACAGGTCGTCGACCTTCGCCTGGTTGGCGCGCACGAGTTCGCGGAACGTCTCGGGCGAGAGCTCCCCGGCGCCGATGCCGTTGGCGTAGTTGTCCACCATGCAGAGAGAGTTGTAGTTCAGCCCGATCTCCCGGCACAGGTCCGCCTCGGCCGCCGCCGTCATGCCGACGACATCGCCCCACTGGGCGAGCACGCGCACCTCGGCGCGGGTCTCGAAGCGCGGGCCGGGCGTCTGGATGTAGACCCTGCCCTGCGGCAACGGGTACGGCAGCGCCGCGGCGATGCGCCCGATCAGGTTGTTGGCGATCTCCGGGGCAAGCGCGCGCAGTTCGCTGTCGGAAAAGGTGAACGGCCGGAAGCTGATGTAGTCGCCGCACGAGAGCACGGTCCCCGGGGGCAGATCGGGCCGGAGCGAGCCCACCGAGTTGAGCGCCACCACGTCGCGGCAGCCGAGGTCGGCCAGCGCCTGGATGTTGGCGCGGTGGTTGATCGCGTGCGGCGGCAGGTAGGCTGGACCGTGGCGGTTGAGCAGAACGTGTTCGCCCTGGCTGCGCACGATGGCCCGCCCGTGGCAGGTCTCGATCTCGCGCTCGGGCCACGAGTCGAACAGCGACGATTTCGCGATGCTGGTACCGCTGAGGAAGGCGATTTTCACGGGTTCGACGATGCCTCGGCGTCCCCGCCGGGCAATGGCGGAGATGGGACGTGCGAACTCCGCCGAAAAATCCATCGATCCAACCTCTTGCCAAACGCGGGCGAATCGTAAAAGTCGGTCCCTTCTATTTATCAGCGATGAGTGTCGCTCGTGCAGTCCGCAAACCGTCCGTCGTCTCTCGGCCCCCCTCCCGCCCGGCCGCGCGTCCCACCGCGCCCGCCGTCGTCGTGGCCCCGCCGCCGCCTCCGGCGGCCCCGGCTGCCGCCACGCCCGCCGAGATCGAATTCTGGGATTTCCGCTACCGGACCAACCGCACGCCGTGGGACGCCGGTCGCGCCCCCGTGGCCCTCTTGCAATGGATCGAGCGCAACCCGCCGCGGCGCCGCCATGTGCTCATCCCCGGCTGCGGCCGCGGTCATGAGATCTTTTCGTTCTCCGGTGCCGGCTGGAACACCACCGCCATCGACGTAAGCCCCGCGGCCATCGAGAAGGTCAAGCGCCGCGCCAACCGCGCCCTCGCCAAGCAGATCTATTGCGGCGATTTCTTCACGCACGCCTTCCACCTGCCGCAGTTCGACGTCATCTACCAGCGCGTCTTCCTCAACGCCTTGCCTCCGGTCCACCGGCCCGCCTTCGTCGCCCGCGTCACCGCCTTGCTCAAGCCCGGCGGTCTGCTCCTCGGCTCCTTCTTCTTCGACGAACGCGGTGCCGAGCCGCCGCACGGTCTGGCCGATGGCGAAGACCGCCGGCTCTTCGAGACGAACTTCATGTTGGTCGAGGAGGCGCCGATCACCGACTCCGTGCCCGCCTTCGAGGGCCGCGAGCGCTGGCAGGTCTGGCAGAAGCGCTGACCACCTCCGCCGCCCCGGTCACAAACGCGCTCGCCAACCACCGCGGCGCCGCCACTTTTCCGCCCATGCACTTCGAGCAACTCCAGCCCGGCCTCAACGTCCCGCCCGCCGCACCACACCTCGACGACGACGATGACGACGACGACGAGTGCGAATGTGAAGGCCGCGCCGCCAAGGGCGCCGGCACCATCGCCACGCTCATCCAGCGCAAATTTCTCGAGCAGCGGAAGATCTTCCTCTGGGGCGCCGTCACCGACGAGACCGCCAAGGACATCACCGAGAAACTGCTGTACCTCGAGGCCATCGGCCCCGGCAAGGACATCACCTTCTACATCAACACCCCGGGCGGCTCCATCACCGCCGGCATGGCCGTCTACGACACGATGAAGCTGATCACCTCCCCGATCACGGTCGTCGTCACCGGCATGGCCGCCTCGATGGGCTCGATCCTGCTCTGCGGCGCGCCGAAGGGCCGCCGGCTGATCTACCCGCACGCCCGCGTGCTGATCCACCAACCGCTCATCACCGGCCGCATGATCGGCCCGGCCGTCGACATCAACATCCAGGCCCGCGAGATGGAAAAGCTCCGCGAGGAGCTCAACCAGATCCTCGCCGCCTCCTCCGGTCAGCCGATGGAGAAGATCACCCGCGACACCGACCGCGACTTCTACCTCAACGCCCAGGAGTCGATCGAGTACGGTCTGGCCGACAAGATCGTCGAGAAGTTCTGAGGGCGCTTCGCCGCACGCCACACCCCGTTTCGCAAGGCCGGCCCCGTGCCGGCCTTTTTGCTGGGCAGCAACCGCACTTCGTTTGGCCGACTCAGCCGTGACGATGCAATGGGCGCGGACTTCAGCCCCTTCTTCCAACTGTAGGGGCTGAGATTGCTCAGACCGTGGGCGTCGCTCTTGCCAAACGGTGCGAGCAAGCTCGCCCCCAACGCCGACGGCAGGATCAGTCCGTGTGCCCCGCCCCGCCGCGGCCCGCCCGCAGCCGCACCAGCACCGGCCGGTGGTCGCTGGCCGCGCGCACCGCGGGCGAATCGTGCACCCACATCCTGGCGACGGCGGGCCGCAGCCCGGGCGACACCAGGATGTAGTCCACGCGGCTGAAGACGTCCTGCCTGCGATAGTGGTGGGTCCAGCCGTCGCCGGCGGCGTCGCCCGCCGGCAGCAGCGCCGCGATCGTCGTCGCGCCGCGCGCCAGCAGGGCCTGCACCGGGCGGCTGCGGGGCGCGTCGTTGCAGTCGCCGAGCAGCAGGAACGCCGCGCGCTCCGGCCGCGGGAACCGCCGCAGCAGCAGATCGCGCACCGCCGCCGCCTCGCCCAGCCGCTGGGCCGCGGATTCGGGATCCGCCGGGTCGTCGGTGTAGCGACTCTTCAGATGCACCACGAAAAGCGTCACCTCCCGTGCGCCGAGCGCCACCGCCACCTCCAGCACCCCGCGGCGCACGAGGTTCGGCGCGCCCCCGCCGCGATGCGGCACCTCCGCGTGCGGCGTCACCCGCCGCAACGGCACCCGCGACAACACCGCCAGATGGCGCTTCGGGTCCGGCCCGTCGAGCAGGGCCCGGTACGGGTAGTTGGCCCCCTCCGTCTGCAGGTCGCGCTGCAACTCCTCGAGGTACGGCTCCGGCCCCATCTCCTGGAGCGCGAGCACATCGGGCCCGGCCTCGCGGATCGCCGCCCGCAGCGCCGTCTTGGCCGCCTCCGGCTTCGGATACTCCGTGCGGTACTCGCCCGCGACCATCCGGTCCTCCGCCACATAGTTCTCCACGTTCCACGTCATCACCGTGAGGCCCTCGCCTGCACCCGCCCACCCCCGCGCCCCGGCGAGCACGAACACCAGCAGGAGCCACCGGATCTGTCGGCCGCTGGACATCGGTTTCACGGGCCGCTCGGCTCCGCGCCCCTGCCTGCCTCGCAGCTACACTCCACCGGGTGGGACCGGTCTGCGACCGGTCGCGCCGGTCGTGGGCCGGCAGGCATCGCCGACACCCGGCCGCGGACCGGCCCGACCGGAGGTTCCGCCATCGCGGCAAGCTCTGCCATTCCCGGAGGCACGGCCATGGCGGGATCGCTCCTCATCGAGTCCCGTCCAGCAGCGCCCGCTCGCGCTCGACCAACGTCGGATGCGAATAGTGGAAGGTGCTGAACCACGGGTGCGGGGTGAGGTTGGTGAGGTTCTTCTCCGCGAGTTTGTGCAGCGCCCCGACCAGCGGCGCCGGGCCGCCCACCGCCGCCCGCGCGAAGGCGTCGGCCTCGTATTCGTGCTTGCGCGAGAGGGCGTTGAGCAGCGGCGAGAGCCAATAGGTGGCCAGCCCGCCCAGCAGGGCGACCAGCAGCAGGGCCGGCGCGGCCCCGGCGTCGGCGGCGAAGCCGAAGCCGCCGAGAAACCACGGTGCGTGCATCAGCGCGTCGACGGCGAACAGCCCGAGCGCGAGGAACGCCGCCGAGACCGCGAGCATCTTCGGGATGTGCCCGCGCTTGTAGTGGCCGATCTCATGCGCCAGGACGGCCGCGAGCTCGGCCGAGTCGAGCTGCGCCACCAGCGTGTCGAAGAGCACGATCCGGCGGAAGCGGCCGAAGCCGGTGAAGAAGGCGTTGGAATGTCCCGAACGTTTCGAGCCGTCCATCACGTCGATCGCCCGGGCCCGGAAACCGGTGCGCTCGGCGAGGGCGAGCAGCTCCGCCTTGAGCGCCCCCTCCGGCAGCGGCGTGAGCTTGTTGAAGAGCGGCATGATCAGCTTCGGGGTCAGCACGAGCATCGTCAGCTGGAAGAGCATCACGACCGCGAACGCCCAGAGCCACCACCACGGCCCGAGCCGGGCGACGAGCGAGAGCAGCAGCCAGAGCAGCAGGAACCCCAGCGCGGCGGCGAGCGCCGCCATCTTGAGCTTATCCACGATCCAAAGACGCACGGTGCTCTTGTTGAAGCCGAAGCGCGCCTCCAGCCGGAAGGTGCCCCACCAGTCGAACGGCAGCGACGGCACCGCCAACCCGAGCCCGACCAGCACCAGCCAGAGCGCCTGGCTCCAGGTCGCGCCGCCGGCCAGCCCGGTCCACGCGGCCAACGACCACGGCAGCACCCCGCTGAAGACCAGCCCCGCCAGCACCACCGCGCCGTAGAGCTCCTCCCGGCGGGCGAAGGCGTTCTTCGCCAGGCTGTAGTCCACGGCCTTGGCGTAGGTGGGCGCGTCCATGACTCCCGCGTACGCCGGCGGCACCGCGCCCGCGTGGCGCGCGATCTCCCGCCGGTTGAGCGAGGTGAGCACGACGTCCGCCGCCATTTTCGCGCCGAGCAGCGCCGCCGCGACCAGTTCGACCGGATGCATCATCGGCCGCAGCTTCCGGCCCGCCCCGCCTCCGCGCCAGTGAAAAAGACGGACACCGCCCCGCCCCCTTGCCCGGGCCCGATTGTGAGGAACCTCTGAAAAACCGCCCGGCGGCCGGTGCAGTGTCGCCATTTTTCCGAACATGGGCATCGTTGCGGCCCCCGCTCGTCAGGCCGGTTCCTCCCCAACCCCGCTCGGTCCCGCCATGCACGCCCTCCCCTCCGTGTCCGCCCCCGCCCCGATCGACCCGATCGTCGACACCCTCCTGCGCCCCGCCGATCTCGAGGCCTACGCCCGCGAGATGCCCATCGCCACCGTCGTGCTGCCGCGGTTGCAGGCGCTCCTGCTCGCCGAGGACACGAGCATCGGCGACATCGTCGACCTCGTCATGATCGACCCGAGCCTGGCCCTGCGCGTCATGCAGGCCGCCTCGGGCCCGCGGGCCGGTGGCCGCCGGGTCGACAGCCTGGCCGATGCGCTCCTGCACCTCGGCGCCGAGGAGGTCTACCGGGTCACGGCCGCCTTCGCCCTCAGCCGTTTCCTCAACCGCCCGCTGCGCAGCTACTGCGTCGGGCCGGCCGAATACTGGCGCCGCTCCATCGCCTGTGCGCTGGCGATGGTCGACCTTGCGCCGGCCTGCGGGCTCGACGAGCGCGTCGCCTACACGGTGGGCCTGCTCCATGCGATGGGGATGGTCTTCATCGACCGCCATCTGCGCTGCGTCGGCGCGCCCCACCTGCGGTTCGGGCCGATGCCGCCCGACCAGCTGCCCCGGGCGGAGGTCATGCTCACCGGGATGAACCACGCCCGCGCCGCGGCCTTTGTGCTGCGCGCCTGGAACTTCAGCGAGGAGATCGTCGAGCCCATCGAACACCAGCTCCGACCGGCCGGGGCCGTGCACCACCGGGCCATGGCCTCCTTGCTCGCCGAGGCGCGCACCGTCGCCGCCGAACTGGTCGCCAAGCTCCCGCCCCCGGGCGACGACGAACCCGCGCCACTATCCTCAATGTGCGATGACGAATGGCGCGCCTCGCTCGCCGAGCAGATTCTGCGCTTCGAGGGATCGCCGGTCTGACCGGCGCCACCGGAGCCTCAGGCGCGGAGACCCGCCGCGAGGGCATACGCCCCGCAACCGAAGAGCAGCGCCCCCGACACGCGGTTGATGCCGAGCATCCACACGGGCCCCAGCCGCGTGCGCAGCAACGCCACGGCGCCGCTCAGCAGCAGCCACCACGCGCAGGAGCCGGCAAACACCCCCGCCACCAGCGCCGCCGCCCCGCCGCCGCCGGCGCCGCCGCCCAGGCCCAGGCCGGCGAACACGGCGACAAACGACAGGATCGTCAGAGGGTTCGTCAACGTGAGCACGAAGGTCGACAGGAACGCGCCGGCCAGCCCGCCGTCCGCGGCGGCCGCCGCCCGCGTGGTGGGCGGGCTGAGGAAGGTCCGCACCCCCAGGTAGCAGAGGAACACCCCGCCGCCCAAGCCCAGCCAGAACTGCTGGCCCACCAGAAATCCCGATACGGCCGTAAGCCCGAGGCCGGCCACCGCGCCGTACACCGCGTCGGCCGCCGCCGCCCCGAGGCCCGTGGCCAGCCCGCTCAGCCGTCCCTCCGCCAGCGTCCGCCGGATGCAGAGCAGCCCGATCGGGCCGACGGGCGCGGCGATCGAGAAACCGACGACAAGTCCCTTGCAGAAGAGCTGGACCATGGCGCAGGGACGCAAGCGCCCGGTCGCCGCCGGGTCAAGACACCCGCACCCGCCCGCCGAGCGTCTCGTGCTCGGGGAAGCAGATCCGGCCCACGGCCTCGTTGAAGTCGGCCGCCCCGCGCAGGATCTCGATCTCCAGCCGCAGGTAGTAGAGCGGCAGCGGGAACTTCAGGTCGGCGGGGATGCGCACGGCGTCCTTCTCCGTCGTCACCACAAAGTCGAGTCCGGCGTCCACCGCCTCCTCGAAGATCAGGTCCAGGTCGTCGGTGGTGAACCGGTAGTGGTCCACGTAGCGTTTCGTGTAGAGCAGGTTCGCCCCGAACTTGCGCAGGAAGGCCTCGAAGCTGTCGGGGGTGGCGATGCCGCTGAACGCCCCCACGCGCCGCCCCTTCAGGTGCGCGAGCTCGTGGAACTCGCCGCCGTCGTTGACGCGCTGGAGGTACTTCGGCACATGCGCGCACTCGATGATTTCGGCGTCGGGGTTGTGCTGGCGGATCGTCTCCTCGAGTTCGAGGTCGCGCTGGCCGTCGGACTTGGTGACGAAGATGTAGGAGGCGCGGTGGAGGTGCTTGACCGGTTCGCGCAGGAGGCCGCGGGGCAGCAGCTCGCCGTTGCCGAAGGGGTTGGTCTTGTCGACGAGCAGCAGGTTGAGCCGGCCCTTGAGCGGGAGGTACTGGAACCCGTCGTCGAGCACGAGGGTGTCGCAGCCGAAGTGTTTGATCGCGAAGGTGCCCGCCTTCACGCGGTTCTTGTCCACCAGCACGACCACGCCCGGGAGGTTGCGCGCGAGCATGTAGGGCTCGTCGCCGGCGATCTCGGAGTCGAGCAGCACCGTGCGGCCGTCGCTCACGATCTTCGGCGGCGGCTCGGCGCCCTTCGTGATCCAGTTCAGCGCCCGGCGCCACAGCGGCACCGAGCGGCTCCGGTATCCACGGCTCAGGATCGCCACCCGCCGCCCGCGCTCGGCCAGCGAGCGGGCGAACTTCTCGACCACCGGCGTCTTGCCCGTCCCGCCCACCGTGAGGTTGCCGACCACGACCACCAGGCATCCGAGCGGCTGGTCGCGCAGGATGCGGTTGCGGTAGAGCCACAGCCGCAGTTGCACCAGCCCGCTGAACAGCCACGAGAGGCACTGCAGGAAGAACGCGTAGACGTCCGCCAGGCGCTCGTCGCGCCGACCGAAGATGACGTCGACGGTGTATTGTTCGAGCGCGTGGAGCTTGTGCTTGAGCCAGCGGGTCATCGGGTGGGCGCGGAGCGGATGGGCCGACTCTGGGAACTCCCGGGGCGTTTTCCAAGCCGGGAGGCGAGGAGATTCGCGCCGGCCCCGGGGCCCCCGGCCGACACCGGGATCACCAGAGCCCGGCCCGAGCGGGCCGGGGCTGCGTGCGCTTGTGCGCCCGGCGGCGGGCGAGCGCGCCGCGGTTCACTCCCGTGCCAGCCGCCGCAGCACCGCCAGCCCGCGCACCGCCTGCCGACCGTCGCGACCCAGCCAGCGGAACGGCCACAACCGCAACGGCAGCGCCGCCCACCAGAGGGCACCCAGATTCCGCCGCAACGCGCGCCGCAGCTGCGCCGACGGATTCTCCGCCCAGTAGGCGGCGGCGATCGCCTGCAGGTCGGGGGCCGGGTGGCGCTCGCCCAGCGAGGCGGTGCACGACATCACGAAGAGCAGCAGATCGCGCACCTGCGCCGTCGCCAGCGGCATGACCTTCGTCGGCTCCTCCTCGAGATCGATGAACGTCACCTGCCGGCCGTCGTAGACGATGTCCTTGAGAAATGGACGCCCGTGGCAATGGCCGAGCCGGTGCAGTCGCCCGAGCGCGCGGGCGGCCAGCGTCACCGCCTGCAACCGCTGCGCGGCATCGGGCTGCTCGCGCAGCCACGCCCGCAGCGGTTGGCCGCAGTCGACGGTGATGAAATAGTCGGCGCCGACCTCGACCAGTTCCGCCGCCGGCAGGCCCGCGGCGCGCCAGCGGCGCAACCGCACAACCTCGGCGCGCACCGAGTCGCCGTCGCCGGAGGTGGCCGTCGAGCGCAGCAGCGGCCAGGGCACCAGGGTGGTCGCCACGCGCACCACCCGCCGCCACGGGTTCTTGGCCGCGGGCTCCGCCCGCTTGATCCAGCCGCGGTCCACGCGCTCGACCCGCTCGGGCCGCGGCGGCGCCGATGGTGTGACTGCGTTGGTTGGGCCCGGCTTCATCCGTCCATTCTCTGGCGGCGGGCCGCGCGTCCCGGCAACGACATTTTCCGGGCCTGCCCCCGCGCTGCGGAAACGGGGTTTGACGCGGCCGCGGCCTTCCCGCGTCGTGGGCGTTCCGATTCGCCCGCGGCATGGCCTCACAACTGTCACACCCCGCAACTCCGCCGGCACGCCCGTCGGCCGCGCTGCGCTGGCTGCGGCTGGGCGTGGTGGCGTTCGTGCTCGCGATGGTCGGCTGGCGCTGGGATGCGCAGACCGGCTTCACCGCGCTGATCCGTTTCGGCGACAATTTCGAGACCACGCGTCTGCCGGCGATCCGGAGCCTGCCGCTGACGAGCTTCGCCGGTGCCGGTTACGACGGCCAGTTCTACGCCCAACTCGCCGTCGATCCCCATTTCACCGCGCCGGAGGTGCAGACCGCGCTCGACAATCCCGCCTATCGGGCCCGCCGGATCGGGCTGTCGCTGCTGGCCCATGGGCTCGGCTGCGGCTCGCCATGGTGGACGCTGCAGGTTTACGCGCTGCTCAACACCGCCGCCTGGCTGCTCTTCGCCTGGCTGTGCTGGCGCGAGATCGGCGCCGGCGACCTCCGTGGCACACTGCGCTGGTGCGCGATCGTCCTCGGCCTCGGCGCGCTCGATAGCGTGCGCCTCTCGCTCACCGACCTGCCCGCCGCGTTGCTGATCCTTCTCGCCGTCCGCAGCGCGCGTCGCACCCGGTCCGCGCTGGCCGCCGGCTGGCTGGTGCTGGCCGGATTCGCCCGGGAAACAGCGATCCTCGCGCTCCCCGGGCTTTGGCGCGGCGCGGTGCGCTCGTGGTCGGGCCGGGTGCGTTTCCTCCTCTCAGCGGCCGCCTGTGTGCTCCCGCTCGCCGCCTGGGCGTTCTGGCTCCAATCGACCCTGCCCGGGGCCAGCGCCGGCGCCGGCAACTTCCTGCTGCCCGGCCAGGGGTTGGCGGGGCATGGCGCCGAGTGCCTCGCCGCCTTCGCCTCGGGCAACTTCGACTCGCGCTACGTCTGGGGGCTGGTCGGCGCCGCCGCCCTCGGCCTCCAATCCGTCGCCCTGCTCCTGCGCTGGCGCGACCCGAATCCCTGGGTGCGCACCGCGATCCCCTTCGCCCTGCTCTACTGGTGCCTCGGGCCCGCCGTCTGGCACAGCTACTGGACCGCCGCGCGCGCCCTCCTGCCGCTCACGCTGGCCTACAACCTCACCCTGCCCGACTCCGGCCGCGGCTTCTGGTGGCGCTTCGGCCTCGGCAACGCCTGCGCCCTCCACGCCATCTACCGGCTCCTGCCCGATCTCTGACTCCCCGGCCTTGTCCGCGCCCTGCCGCTCCCGGGCGGCCGCTGGACCGTTTTTCCGGCGTCCGGCAGTTTGTAACAATCGCCTGAATCCCCCTCGTCGCCTTCGGCGACCGCGCGCACGCGTACGCACGCAAGGAAAGGGCAAGCCGCAAAACGAGGGCTTGAAAAATCCCGCCACGAGCCTAGCGAACAACCCCTTCATGGCCAAAACCCTCGTCATCGCCGAGAAACCCAGCGTCGCCGCCGACATTGCCCGCGCCTTGGGCAAGGTCCCGAAGAAGGGCGAGGTTTTCGAGAACGACGAGTACGTCATCAGCTCCGCCGTCGGCCATCTCGTCGAACTCGAGATGCCCGAGGACATCGACGAGAAGAAATACCGGTTCTGGCGCCTCGAGACCCTCCCGATCATCCCCGGCAAGTTCGGCGTGAAACCGATCGAGAAGACCAAGGAGCGGTTCCAGCTGCTCAAGAAGCTGCTCGCCCGCGCCGACGTCGCCACCGTCCTCAACGCCTGCGACGCCGGCCGCGAGGGCGAACTGATCTTCGGCTACATTCTCCAGGCCGCGAAGTGCAAGAAGCCGGTCCAGCGCCTCTGGATGTCGTCGATGACCAACGACGGCATCCGCACCGCCTTCACCAAGCTGCGCGCCGGCGCCGAGCTGCAGCCGCTGCAGGACGCCGCCCGCTGCCGCTCCGAGGCCGACTGGCTCATCGGCCTCAACGGCACCCGCGCCGTCACCAAGCGCCTCTTCGGCTCCCGCAAGGGCTCCATGGCCACCGTCGGCCGCGTGCAGACGCCCACCCTCGCCATCGTCATGCAGCGCGAGCGCGAGATCCGCGCCTTCACCTCGCGCGCCTTCCACCGCGTCGTCGCCACCTTCCGGATCGCCGCGGGCGAGTACGAGGGCACCTACGAGAAACCCGACTTCAGGAAAGGCGGCGACGAGCACGACCGCGCCGAGCGCCTCTGGCAGCGCGCCGCCGCCGAGGCCGTGGCCGCCGCCACCGCCCCGGGCGCGCAGGCCGCCGTCTCCGACGAGAGCAAACGCACGACCCAGATCTCGCCGCGCCTCTACGACCTCACCTCGCTCCAGCGCGACGCCAACAACCGCTTCTCCTTCTCCGCCCGCCGCACCCTCCAGATCGCCCAGGGCCTCTACGAGCGGCACAAGATGATCACCTACCCGCGTACCGACTCGCGCGCCCTGCCCGAGGACTACGTGCCCACGGTGAACGCCACCCTCGCCCGCCTCCACGGCGACCTCGCCCCGCACGCCGAGACCGTGCTCAAGAACGGCTGGGTGCGCCCGAACAAACGCATCTTCAACAACGCCGAGGTCACCGACCACTTCGCCATCATCCCCACCAACGAGGAGCACGGCCACCTCGACGCCGACGAACAGAAGATCTTCGACCTCATCGCCCGCCGCTTCGTCGCCATCTTCTTCCCCCCCGCGCAGATCGACGTGACGACGCGCACCAGCAAGGTCGGCCCGCACACCTTCCGCAGCGAGGGCAAGGTCCTCGTCGACCCCGGCTACCTCGCCGTCGCCGGCAAGACCGGCTTCGAGGACGGCGCCAAGAGCCTCCCCGCCCTCACCGCGCCCGACGGCCAGCCCCCGCACGCCGCCGTGACCAAGGTCGACGTGACCGACGAGGCCACCAAGCCGCCGCCGCGCTACACCGAAGCCACGCTGCTCTCCGCGATGGAGAACGCCGGCAAGCTCGTTGACGACGAGGATCTCGCCGACGCCATGAGCGAGCGCGGGCTGGGCACGCCCGCCACCCGCGCCGCCACCATCGAGCACCTCATCGGCGAGAACTACATCTCCCGCGAGGGCCGCGAGCTCATCCCCACCACCAAGGCCGAGACCGTCCTGGATTTCCTCGGACTGACCAAGTGCGACGAGCTCACCTCCCCCGCCCTCACCGGCGAATGGGAGTTCCGCCTGCGCAAGGTCGAGCAGGCCAAGCTCTCCCGCGAGACGTTCATGGAGAGCATCACCGATCTCACCAAGAAGATCGTCGCCAACATCAAGGAGCACGAGGAGACCGGCGCGCCCACCGACGCCCTCTCGCCCAGCGACGGCCAGCCGCTGCTCGAGTTCAGCCGCTGGTGGCAGTCGCAGGACGAGGCGCTGCGCATCTACAAGGTGATGAACAACCGCCGCTTCTCCCTCGCGGAGGCGAAGGCGCTCATCGCCCACAAGGAGATCGGCCCCTTCGACGACTTCGTCTCCGAGAAGACCGGCAAACGTTTCACCGCCAAGATCGTGCTCGCGCAGGACGGGGAGACGGGCAAGTGGAAGGCCTCGCTCGACCTCGGCAACAAGGTCGAGATCGCCGACCTCGTGCCCGTCTGGAAGTCCGAGACCAGCGGCCGCGAGCTGTGCGAGACCGCCACGCACTTCATCTGTCGCCAACCCGTGGCGACCGGCGGCTTCGAGGAGGTCTTCCGCGTCGGCCGCCTGCTCTGCCGCAAGGAGCTGCCGCGCGAGCAGATCGTGAAGATCGCCGAGGCCGGCAAGACCGACCTCTTCGAGGACTTCATCTCCCGTTTCAACCGCCCGTTCTCCGCCTTCCTCACGCTCGACCCCAAGGAGGAGAATCCCGGCCGCCGCATCCGGTTCGAGTTTCCGCCGCGCAAACCGCGCGCCGAGGGCGAAGGCGGCAAGGGCGGCCGCAAGCCGAGGACCCCCGTCGACCTCACCGGCGCCGTCGCCATCGGCAAGAGCGAGACCCACGGCGGCGCCGACATCCTCCAGGTCGGTGACCACTACTACGTCACCAAGCCCGGCGCCGAGGCCCCGCGCATCGTCTTCAAGATGGCCCGCGAGATCTGCAAGAAGGAGATCTCGCCCTCCGAGGTCGTGCAACTGCTGGCCAACGGCCGCACCGAGCTCATCGAGGGCTTCACCTCCAAGCGCGGCTCGGCCTTCGCCGCCCACCTCGTGCTCGCGAAGAAGAAGGACCGCAGCGAGTTCGAGTTTCCCGAACGCTGAGCCGGCCGGCGACGGCGCACTCCGGGAATAGCTTTGCCCACGCAGCCGCCCGCCGACACTGCTCCGCGATGATCCTCAAGCCGTCCCTGCGCATCGCCGCCACCTATGCGGTGCTCGGCGCGGTCTGGATCCTCGCCTCGGATCGGCTCGCGGCAGCATTGGTGACGGACCCCGCCGTCCTCGTTCGCGTCAACACCCTCAAGGGCTGGGGCTTCGTCCTTATCACAGCCGCCCTTCTCCATCACCTGATCGCGCGTCAGTTGCGCCGCACCGCCGAGGCCACCGCCGCCCGCACCGCCGCCGAAGCCGCCCGCACCCACGCCGAGGGCCAGCAGGCCCTCGCCCGCGAGGCCGCCAGCGCCGCCGCCCACCGGCTGCTGCTGGCGGGCAAAGCCGCCCACCTCGGCACCTGGGAGTGGGAGCTCGCCAAGGACCGGCTCCAGTGCGACGAGCCGATGCACCTCCTCTACCAGGTGCAGCCCGGCCAGCGCCCCGCCACCTTCGCCGCCTGGACCGACCTCATCCACCCGGAGGACCGCGAGCGCATCCGTAAACTCGTGCAGGCGACGCTCGACGGTCGCCAGGAATATCACACCCAGTTCCGCGTCCTCTGGCCCGACGGGCAGGTCCGCCACCTCGAGTCCCATGCGCTCGTCCTGCGCGACAGCGCCGGCCAGCCGCTACGCATGCTCGGGGTGAACTGGGACATCACCGAGCGCGTCCGCACCGAACAACGCTACCGCATTCTCGCCGAGAACGCCGGCGACGTGCTCTGGATCGTCGATCTCGGCACCCGCTGCTACACCTACGTTTCCCCGGCCATCTTCCGCCTGCGCGGCTGCAGGCCCGAGGACCTCGTCGGCCGCCCGCTCGAACACGGCCTCTCGGCCGAGTCCATCGCCCTCATCCATCGCCTGCTGCCCGCCCGTCTGGAGGCCTTCCTCCGGGGTGATCCCGCCGCGGTGACGCAGAACAACGAACTGGAGCAACTCCGGGCCGACGGATCGACCGTGTGGACGGAGATCGTGACCACCTTCCTGCACAACGACCGCGGCGGCATCGACATCGTCGGCGTCACCCGCGACATCGCCCGCCGCTACGCGGCCGAGCAGGCGCTGGCCCGCAGCACCGCCCGCCTCGCGCACGCCGAGGAGATCGCCGGCATCGGCCATTGGACCTACCACCTCGACCGCCACGTCTTCGAGGGATCCGCCAACGCCGCGCGGCTCTGCGGCCTGCCCCCCAACCAGTCCTGCCCACGCGAACAGATTCAGGAGCTCACGTTGCCCGAGTTCCGCCCCCAGGTGTCCGCCGCGATGCACGCGCTGGTCGCCGAGGGCCGCCCCTACGACATCGCCTACCCGATTCGCCGCCCCGGCGACGGCGCCATCGCGCACATCCACTCCCGCGCCGAATACGATGCCGCCACCCACACCGTCTTCGGCACCATCCAGGACATCACCGAACGCGAGCACACCCTCGCCGCCCTCCGCGCCAGCGAGGCGAAGTTCCGGCTGCTCGTCAGCAACGCCCCCGTCGTCCTGTTCCAGATCGGGGCCGACGGGCGCTTCCGCCTGTCCGAGGGCGCCGGTCTCGCCCGGCTCGGCCTGCGCCCCGGCGAGGTCGTCGGCCGCTCCGTCTTCGACGTCTACCGCGACCACCCGCAGATCGCGGACCAGATCCGCACCGCCCTCGCCGGCCAGCCCGTCCATGGCAGCACCCAGGTTGGGGATACCTGGTTCGAGATGTTCTACAACCCGATGACCGATGCCGCCGGAACCGTCACCGACATCATCGGCCTCGCCATCGACATCACCGAACGCCGCCACTTGCACGAGCAACTGCTGCGCTCCCAGCGGCTCGACAGCGTCGGCCGCCTGGCCGGCGGGATCGCCCACGACCTCAACAACATCCTCGCCCCGATCCTGATGGCCCCCTCGCTCCTGCGCGAGTCCGTCGCCGATCCCTCCGCCCGCGAGATCCTCGACGCCATCGAGACCAGCGCCAACCGCGGCGCCGCCATCATCCGCCAGCTCCTCACCTTCAGCCGCGGCGGCGCCGGCGGCGAGCGCGCCCCCGTCCGGCTCGCCGCCATCGTGCGCGACATGGTCGCGATCATCCGCGAGACCTTTCCCAAGAACATCGTCACCCGCACCGACCTGCCCGCCGCCCTCTGGCTCGTCGCCGGCGACGCCACCCAGCTCCACCAGGTGCTGATGAACCTGTGCGTGAACTCTCGCGACGCCATGCCCGCCGGCGGCGAGCTCACCCTCACCGCCGAGAACGTCGAGCTCGACGCCGCCGCCGTCGCCGGCCACCCCGACGCCCGCCCCGGCCCCCATGTGCTGCTCGCCGTGTTCGACACCGGGGCCGGCATCGCCCCCGAACACCTCGACAAGGTCTTCGACCCGTTCTTCACCACCAAGGAGGTCGGCAAGGGCACCGGACTCGGCCTCGCCACCGCCCTCGGGATCGTCCGCGACCACCACGGCTTCATCCACGTCGCCAGCCGCCCCGGCGCCGGCACCCAGGTCCGCGTCTACCTCCCGGCCGTGCCCGCCGCCGCCCCGGTCCCCCCGGCGCCCGAGACCGCGCTCCCGCCCCGCGGCCGCGGCGAGCTCATCCTCGTCGTCGACGACGAGGACAACGTCCGCCGCATCACCCGGCGGCTGCTCGAACACCACGGCTACCGCGTGCTCGTCGCGGGCGACGGCACCGAGGCCCTCGCCCTGTTCCAACAGCACCGTTCCGCCGTCCGCCTCGTGCTCACCGACCTGATCATGCCCGTCATGGACGGCGCCGCCCTCGTGCGGGCGCTCCACCAGACCGCGCCCGACGCCCGCATCATCGCCATGAGCGGCCACGCCCCCGCCGAGCATCCCCTGCAGATCGGCACCGAGATCGCCGCGTTCCTCCCCAAGCCCTTCCTGCGCCGCCCGCTCCTGGAGGCCGTCGCCGCCGCCCTGCGACACGGTTGACCCGCCCGCCCCGCTCAGCCGCCCGTCGGCCGCACCTCGAGCACCACGGCGTCGAGCAGGTTGCGCTGCAGGTAGTCGATCGTCACGAACCCGTAGCCGCCCGTGCCCCACCGGATGCCCCAGGAGTTCTTGAAGATGAAACGCAGCCCGTCGGGCTGCCCGTTCTCGGTGAAGTAGCCGACGATCGTCACCGCGTGCGAGCGGCCCTCCAGCGGCGCCTGCTGGCTGAGCAGCGCCGAGCGGGACAACGTCCGCCAGTGCGGCCAGCGCAGGCCGACCACCACCGGCACCCCCTCGTTGAGCGCATGCATGAGGTTGGCGACCTTCACGCGGTTGTCCACGCCCGACACCAGCGACATGGATACCAGGCGGCGGTCGCGCGCGCTCGCCACCACGTCCGCCGCCGGCTCCGGGATCTTCTCCATGCCCAGCCCGAAGGTGTTCGGCATTTCCTGCTGCAGCGGGATGCCGTAGTCGCGCAGCGCCGCCAGCACCTCCTGCAGGGTGAACCCGGCGTCGCGCGTGCGCGGATCGCCGTTGTCGCCGTCCTCGTCGACCACCACCACGCGCTTCTCCCCCGCCGGGATGCCCAGCGTGCGCCGCGTCGCCCAGATCAGGTACTCCTCGGAGAGTTTCTCCGTGCGGCCCTGGGCCGCGGCATTCTGGTACTCCAGCGCGCTGACGACCGCGAAGACCGCGCAGCTCGGCCGCAGCCCCTGGCTCTTCGTCCCCAGTTCGAGCTCACGGAACTTCGGCCGCAGATCCACCCCCGCCTGCAGCGCCGCCGGCGTGCCGAACCGCGCCAGCGCCCGCCCCACGGGCGTGTCGCTCCCGCCGATCCGGTGGCGCGGCGCCGGGGCCCGTGCGGCGGCCGCCTGCGCCTGCCGCTCGCGCAGCTTGCGCTCGTTCTCGGCCAGCAGCGCCTCGCAGGCCTCCGCCGCCGGGTCGTATCCAAACTCCTGCTGGAGCTCCGGCGCCAGCGAGCGCAGGGGCAGTTGCGCGATGCCCCCGCGGTGGCCGACCGTCACCGTCGACGCCGAGAGCGCGAGCACCTTCGCCGACCGGTAGACGACGCCCTTCGCCTCGAGTGTCTCGAAGGTCCGCCCCACCTGCGCCCCGGCCGGCGTCGCCAACGCGAGAAACGTCCACAATCCGGCCGCCGTCCAGGCGCCTCGGAAAAAATCCCGAAAAAGCCGCTTGCCATGCCGGGACCGCGCCCGAATATCCGCACTTCTCATTTTTAGCCCTGATCGTCTAGCGGCTAGGACGGGGCCCTCTCAAGGCCCAAACCGGGGTTCGATTCCCCGTCAGGGCGCCATCTCTCCGAGACTGGCGCGTGTGTGCGCGCTCCGTGGATCCGGAAGTGGCGACACATGGAGCGTTGCGCGCCTCTCCGTGCCCGCTCACACCAGCGCCCCACCGGCCCCGCTTTCCTTTTGCCTGCGCCACGCCCCGCGGCCACGGTGAGCGCCCTCCTCCGATGCCACGCCTCAGCCGCAAGCAACTCGTCTCGCATCTCCATCGCCGGCTCCGCTGGACCGACCTCGACCCGGCCTACCTGCGCCGCCTCGTGGCCCTCGCCCGCGACGAAGACCTCGCCGGGGCCGGCCTGCGCCGCCGGCCCCGCCGCTCCGGCGATGCCACCACACTCGGCCAGCGCCTCACCGGCCGCGGCACCGCCGACCTCGTCGCCCGCGAGGACCTCGTCGTCTGCGGCCTCGGCCTCGTCCCGCTCGCGCTCGCCGCCTACGGTCGCGGCTGCACCGTGAAACCCCGCGTGCGCGACGGCGCCCGCGTCCCCGCCGGCACGGTGATCGCCACGCTCTCGGGCCCCTCGCGCGTGCTGCTCCCCGCCGAGCGCCCGCTGCTCAACTTTCTCCAGCGCCTCTCCGGCATCGCCACCGCCACGCGCCGCCATGTCGACGCCCTCGGCGACAGTCCGACCAAATTGCTGGATACGCGCAAGACCACCCCGGGCTGGCGCATGCTCGAGAAGTACGCCGTCGCCTGCGGCGGCTCCTGCAACCACCGGCTCGGCCTCTTCGACCGCGTGATGCTCAAGGACAACCACCTCGCCGCCGCGGGCGCCACCGCGGGCGAGCGCCTCGCCGCCGCCGTCCGCCGCGCCCGCGCCGCCGCCCCCGACCTGCCCATCGAGGTCGAGGTCGACGCCCTCGCCCAGATCCCGCCCGTGCTCGCCGCCGGCGCCGACATCATCCTGCTCGACAACTTCACCGTGCCCCAGCTGCGCCAAGCCGTCGCCCTGATCGGCGGGCGCGCCTTCACCGAGGCCAGCGGCGGCGTGAACCTGAAAAGCCTCCCGTCCCTCGCTCGCCTCGGCCTCGACTTCATCTCGACCGGCGCCCTCGTCCACCACGCCGTCTGGATCGACATCGGCCTCGACTGGCGGGCGTAGTCACCACAAACCGGGCACTCCGAACCGTCACCCACCGCCCACCGTCGACCGGTTACTGTCAACCGTCCCCATGCCCCGCCCCGCCGCCGAGATCGAAGCCGCCCTCCTGCGCGAGTTCCTCGCGGCCGGCGACGGCTGCGTCTCCGGCGCCGCGCTCGCGAAGATCGTCGGGCTGAGCCGCGTCGCCGTCTGGGGCCACCTGCACCGGTTGGAGGCGCAAGGCTTCGCCTTCGAGGCCGTGCACAGCCGCGGCTACCGGCTCACCGCCCGCCCCGCCGGCCCAAGCGCGCCGCTGCTCCGGGCCCTGCTGCCTGAGGCCCCGCCGCTGTTGTATCTGGACAGCGTCGACAGCACCAACGAGGAGGCCGGCCGCCAGCTCGCCGCCGGCCGCGCGGCGCCGTTCATCGTGCTCGCCGCCGCGCAGACCCGCGGCCGCGGCCGTTTCGGCCGCGTGTGGCACAGCCCGCCGGCCGCCGGCAACCTCTACCTCTCGTTCGCCTTCCGGCCCGCCCTGCCGCCCGACCGGATGCACCTGTTCACCCTCTGGATGGGCCTCAATCTCTGCGACCTGCTCGCCGCGCAGACCGGCACCACACCGCAGCTCAAGTGGCCCAACGACCTGTATTTCGGCCCGCGCAAGTTCGCCGGCATGCTCACCGAGGCGCGCGTCGACACCGACACCATCCGCGAACTCGTCTTCGGCCTCGGCCTCAACGTCGCCACGCCCGCCTCGGTCTGGCCCCGCGAGGTCGCCGCCCGGGCCACCTCCCTCGCCCGCGAAGCCGACCGTCCCTTCGATCTCAACACAATCGCCGCCGCCGTCGTCGCGCGCGTCCTCTCCGCTTACGCACAGTTCGCCGCCCGCGTGCCGCACGACCGGATCGCCGCCCTCTGGCCGCGGCACGACCTGCTCGCCGGCCGCACCGTCACCGTGGTGCAGGGCGACCAGACCCACACCGGCACCGCGCGCGGCATCGATGCCGACGGCGCCCTCCTGCTGCGCACCGCCGCCGGCCGCACCCGGCGCTTCCGCGCCGGCGAAGTCACCCTGCGCCCGGAGTAGCAGCCGCCCGCGCCGGCTCCTCGCCGCCCTCCCGCCGCCCGCGCGCCCGTCATTGGCCCCAGAAACCCCTTGGCGTGGCCTCGCCCGGCGCCCTACACTCCGGGTTTCCGATGAGCGCCCCAGCGCCCGAATACACCATCGAAGTCCGTCAGCTCGTCAAAGCCTACGCCGGCGTCACCGCCGTCAACGGCATCTCGTTCACCGTGCGCCGCGGCGAGGTGATCGGCTTCCTCGGGCCCAACGGCGCCGGCAAGAGCACGACGATGCGCATCCTCACCGGGTTCCTCCCGGCGACCTCCGGCTACGTGAGCGTGTGCGGTGTGCCGGTCGCCAGCCGGCCCGAGGACGTCAAACGCCACATCGGCTACATGCCGGAGAACAACCCGCTGCCCGAGGACGTCCGCGTTTCCGAATACCTCGCCTTCCGCGGCCGCCTCAAGGAACTCTCCGGCCGGCGCCTGCGCACCCGCATCGACACCGTCATCGAGCTCTGCGATCTCAAGCGCATCCGCCACCGGATCATCGGCACCCTCTCCAAGGGCATGCGCCAGCGCGTCGGCATCGCCGAGGCCATCCTCGCCGAGCCCGACCTGCTCATCATGGACGAGCCGACGATCGGCCTGGACCCCCGCCAGATCATCATGATCCGCGACCTCATCGTCGGCCTGCGCGGCCGCATGAGCGTGGTCATCTCCAGCCATATTCTCCCCGAGATCGAGGCCACCTGCGATCGCGTCATCATCATCAACCAGGGCCGGGTCGTCGCCACCGGCACGCCCGACGATCTCCGCCAGGAGTTCCTCGGCCGCGCCACCTACCGCGTCGAGCTCGCCGGCGAGCCCGACCTGATCCGCGCCACCCTCGACTCGATCCGCCCCGGCCTCGGCCTCGACACCGTCGACACCCCCGACTCCGCCGGCTTCGCCACCTACGAAGTCTCCAGCCCCGACAGCGACGAACTGGGCGAACAACTCGTCCGCGCCCTCGCCGCCACGCCCGGCCTGCGCCTGCGCTCCTGCGCCCGCACCGAGACTTCGCTCGAGCACGTCTTCCTCGCCGCCACCCGCCGCTCGTGGGACGCCACGCTCGAGGACAAGAAACCCGGCGCCAACACCTGAGCCGCGTCGCACCTCCCACGCCACCCGCTCACCCGCCACCGGCAACCGCCCACCGCCCACTGCCCACCGTCCACTGCCCACCGTCCACTGCCCACCGGCTCGCGATGCGCCACTTCTTCACTCTCTTCTGGCATGAGGTCCGGATGCTCTTCCTGAGCGCCAGCACCTACATCGCCGCCGTCGTCTTCCTCGGCTTCATGGGGTTCATCTTCATGCGCATCCTCGAGGACTACGCCGGCGCCCCGCAGGACACCTCCCCGGCCATCGCCTTCTTCGGACTGTTCTTCCTGCCGGTCTGGGTGATGGTGCCGCTGCTCACGATGAAGAGCCTGGCGGAGGAACGCCGTTCCGGGACTCTGGAGACACTGCTCACCGCCCCGGTCAACACCGCCGAGGTCGTGCTCGCCAAGTTCTCCGCCTCCTACGTGCTCTACCTGCTCCAGTGGCTCTCGACGCTGGGCTTCGTCTTCGTCCTCCACCACTTCGCCCGCGACCCGCGCCTGCTCGACCCCGGCCCGCTCGTCGGCGGCTACCTGTTCATCGCCGTCAGCGGTCTGCTCTATATCGCCATCGGCACGCTCGCCAGCGCCCTCGTGCGCTCGCAGGCCGTGGCCGGCATCGTCTCCTTCGCGATCATCTTCGCGCTCACCCTCGGGCTGAAGCTCATCGGCGGCCTCGCCCTGCTCCAGCAGGACAACCTCGGCTCCATGCGCGAGACCCTCGCCGCCGTCGACGTCTTCCGCCATCTCGAGGACTTCACCCGCGGCGTGGTCGACACCCGCCAGGTCGTCTTCTACTTCACCGGCACCGCCCTCGCGCTGATCCTCAGCATCCTCGGGGTCGAGGCCAAGATTCTGCGCAGCTGACCATGCACTGGCCCGACAGCTTCCAAGCCAACCGCCGGCTGCGCACCGCCAACCTGGTGCTGCAGGCCGTGCTCTTCCTCACCCTCTTCGCCGGGATCAACTTCCTCGCGCTGCGCTACACCTGGCGGTTCGACCTCACCCGCAACCGTTTCTTCTCCCTCTCCGCCGGGACCCGCTCCTACCTCGAGAAGATCAAGGACCCCGTCCAGATCGTCGTCGCCTTCGACCCCCAGCCCGAGACCGAGGAGGACGCCCAGGCCCGCCGCGATGTCACCAGTCTGGTGCGCGAGTACACCTACGCCGGCCGCTCCGGCGCCCGGCAGCTCATCACCAGCGAGGAACTCGACGTCTACCGCGACACCCGCCGCGCCGCCGCCCTCGGCATCGCCGGCCGCAACGTCGTCGTCTTCGTCTGCGGCGAACGCCGCCGCTACGTCTCCCGCGCCGACCTGTACCACATCGAGAACGGCGAGAAGCGCGCCTTCATCGGCGAGCGCGCCTTCACCGCCGCCCTGCTCGACGTCACCGCCGCCAGCAAGCAAAAGCTGTATTTCCTCACCGGTCACGGCGAGATGGAGCCCGGCTCCGTCGCCGCCGACCGCGGCCTCTCCCAACTGCGCGACGAGCTGCGCGCCCGCAACTACGACATCGATCTGCTCGACCTCGCCAAGACCCGCCGCCTCCCCGACGACGCCGCGCTGCTCCTCGCCGTGGGCCCGCGCACCCCCTTCCTGCCCGAGGAGCAGGACAAGCTCCGCGACTTCCTCGCCCACCGCTCCGGCCGCCTGCTGCTCGCCCTCGAGCCCACCAACTCCCCCAACCTCGGCCTCGACCAGCTCCTGCTCGACTGGGGTATCCGCGCCGAGGATGTCCTGCTCGTCGAGCCCAACGCCCAGGACCGCTCCGAGAGCGGCGAGATCATCTTCCGCCACTTCGCCGTCCACCCGATCACCAAGATCTTCGTCGACAACCAGATTCCCATCATGGCCGGGCTGGTCCGGGTCGTCCGCCCCGAGCCCAACCGGCCCGCCGACGCCACGCTGAAGATCACCTCCCTCGTCGGCGCCTCGCCCGCCGCCTGGGGCGAGCGCACCTTCCGCCACGCCTCCACCGCCCAGTACGATCCCGGCGTCGACCTCAAGGGCACCACCAACGCGCCCTCGCTCCCCGTCGGCATCGTCTCCGAGCGCGTCACCGCCGCCAACCTCCCCTTCAGCGTGCGCGGCGGCCGCCTGCTCGTCTTCGGCATGGCCGACCTCTTCGCCAACAACCGGCTCGACGGCGGCAACCTCGTGCTCGCCCGCAACGCCATCGACTGGGCCACCGAGCGCGACACCCAGCTCAACATCCCGCCGCGCCCCGTCGCCAAATTCCAACTCACCCTCAGCCAGACCGAGCTCTACAAGCTCCGCCTCGGCCTGCTGCTGATCGTCCCCGGCGCCGTCGCCCTGCTCGGCCTCTGCGTCTACTGGTCCCGCCGCTCCTGAGCGCCCCGCGGATCCCTCGCCTCCCTCCACCGCCCACCGGCCACCGCCCACTGTCCACCGGCTACCGCCCACCGGCCACCGTTTCCCGCCATGCGCACCAAGGTCACTCTCGTTCTCCTCTTCCTGAACGTCGCGCTCTTCTTCTACATCTTCCAGTTCGTCGCCTTCGAGAAGCCCACCGAGCACACCCGCAAGGTCCTGCCCCGCCAGGTCGCCGCGCTCGACCGCCTCGAGATCCAGCCCGCCAACCTCGCCGCGCCCCTCGTCCTCGCCAAGCGCGGCGACAACTGGTTCCTCGGCGCCCCCTACGACTGGCCCGCCGACAAGAACGCCGTCGACCGCCTCCTCAACGAACTCCTCCTCCTCGAGGGCGAGACCAGCTTCGCCGTCGAACAGCTCGGCGACACCGGCCAGAAGCTCGCCGACTACGGCCTCGATCCCGCCGCCATCGTCCTGCGCCTCGGCGTCGGCGACCAGCGCTTCGAGCTCAGGATCGGCGCCGCCACCCAGGTCCAGAACCGCCTCTACGTGCTCGATCCCGCCGGCACCCGTATCCACGTCGTCGGCCGCAGCTTGATCGAGGCCCTCCAGCTCGGCCCCGACCAGCTCCGCGCCGCCACCCTGGTCGACATCCCCGTCTTCGAGGCCCGCTCCCTCGCCGTCCAGCTGCCCGCCCCCGGCAACCTCCGCGTCCGCCTCGCCCGCCTCGCCCGCAACTGGACCTTCGAGTCCCCCATCCAGACCCGCGCCGACAAGAACGCCGTCGAGCTCGCCCTCAACCGTATCCAGGAGCTGCGCGTCGCCACCTTCCTCGACGCGCCCGACGACGCGCGCGTCACCGGCCTCGACAACCCGCTGCGCCTCACCGTCGAGGGCAACCAGCGCCGCGCCATCCTCCTGCTCGGCGCCCCCGTCCCCGTCGAGGCCAAGCCGGGCGTCACCCTCGCCGAAACCGAACTCTACGCCAAGCTCGAGGACCGCGCCGCCATCTTCACCGTCAAGGTCTCCGACTCGCTCCTCGACTCCCTGCGCAACGTGCAGACCGAGCTGCGCGACCGCCGCATCCTCGATTTCGAGCCCGCCCGCCTCACCGCCCTCGCCCTGACCGCCCCCGGCCAGCCCGAGGTCTCGCTCCAACGACTCGAGACCGGCGCCTGGCAGGTCCTGGCCCGCCAAGGCACCGAGGTCGCCCAGCCCCAGGCGGCCGACCAGGCCGTCGTCGACCGCCTCATCGCCCAGCTCGGCCAGCTCCGCGCCGTCGCCTTCCACAGCGACGCCCCGTTCCCCGCCGACCTCGAGCAGTGGGGGTTCAACCGTCCCGAGCGTGAGGTTACACTCAGCCTCGCCGCCGAACCCGGCACCCCTGCCGCCACCGTCACGCTGCAGCTCGGCGTCACGCCCCCCGCCCAAGGCGAGCCGCTCACCTACGCCCGCCTCGCCGACTCCCAGTTCGTCTACCTCGTGCGCGCCGGCGTCCTCGACGAGCTCCCGGTCGTCGCCCGCCACTTCCGCCAGCGCCTGCTCCGCGAGCTCCCCCCCGGCGCCCGTATCACCGGACTGGTTCTCCGCCGCCTCGCCGACAACGCCGTCGTCTTCGCCCGCGAACTCGCCGCCGACCAGACTTGGGAGGCCGCCCTCGCCGCCGACACGCCCGAGACCAAGGCCGCCGTGCAACAACTGCTGGCCGAGTGCCGCGCCCTCCGCGCCCGCGACTTTGTCCGCGACACCTTCACCGCCACCCCCGAGATCGACGACCAACCCCGGCCCTGGTCCCACCAGCTCGAACTCGCGCTCGCCCTCAGCGGC
>DAOOFR010000021.1:0-31968 GCA_035415285.1 Opitutaceae bacterium | reverse complement strand
AGCGAAACGCGTGAGCGTTTCGACTCCGGCCACCGGCTACCGTCCACCGCCCACCGTCCACCGGCCACCGCCTACCGGCAACCGGCAACCGCCCACCGTCCACCGGCTACTGGCTACCGCCTACCGGCCACCGGCGCCCCTCCTCCGCCTCGGCGTCCATCGGCGTTCATCATCCTGTTCTGCCGTACAGCAGAACGTTTCCCATCCACTCCGTACGTCGCGCCGTTGCGCCGCTCTGATCGACGCGCTCACGCGCGTCGCTACTGCCCACCGGCAACCGGCAACCGGCCACCGCCCACCGGCAACCGGCTACCGGCAACCGCCTTCCCGATTGAAACCGCGCCTGGCCGGTCCGTTGCTTGTTCCGTGGATCACGCCACCCGCCAAGCCCTTCGCTCGTTTCCCCGCGCCATGTGGGTGGTGGCGATCGGCAATTTCGTGAACCGGTTCGGAGGGTTCGTCGTCCCGCTGCTGGCGCTCCACCTCGCCCACCTCGGCTTCTCCGCCGAGCGGATCGGCATCGTGCTCGGCGCCTACGGCATCGGCCGGCTGGCCTCCTCCGTGCTCGGCGGCGTGTGGACCGACCGACACGGCCACCGCTTCGTGATCGCCGTGTCGATGTTCAGTTCGGCGGCCGGCATGCTCGTGCTGGGCTGGCTCACCGATTACGCCGCAATTCTGGCGATGGTGCTCTTCCAGGGCTTCGCCTCGGAACTCTTCCGCCCCGCCTCCAGCGCGCTCATCGCCGAACTCGCCCCGCCCGAGCACCGTCTCACCGCCTTCGCGCTCAACCGCCTCGCCGTCAACGCCGGCTTCGCCCTCGGCCCGGCCGTCGGCGGCATCCTCGCCCACATCTCGTTCCACTGGATCTTCCTCGGCAACGCCCTCGCCGATCTCATCTACGGCGTGCTCGCCTGGCGCGGACTCCCCGCCCACGTGCGACCGACCGACACCGCCGCACCCGCGCAGGAAGGATCCTGGTCCGCCGTGCTGGCCGACCGGCGACTGCTGCTCTTCCTCGCCTCGATCTTCCCGATGACGTTCATCTTCATGCAGGGCTCGTCGAGTTTCGCGCTCTACACCACCGACCTCGGCTTCTCCCCGCGCGACTTCGGCCTGCTGCTCGGCGTCAACGGCATCCTGATCGTCACCTGCGAGCTCACGCTCACGGGCCTCACCCGCCGCTTCGCGCCGGTCAACGTGCTCATGCTCGGCTACACGCTGCTCGGCGTCGGCTACGCCTGCACCGGCCTCGCCCACCAGTTCGCGACCCTCGCCCTCACGGTCGTCGTCTGGACCTGCGGAGAGATGATCAGTGCGCCCACCCAGAGCGCCGTGCTCGCCAACATGGCCCCGCCGCATCTGCGCGGCCGCTACATGGCCGCCGCCACGTTGATGTGGTCGCTGGCCACGATCGTCGGCCCCTCGCTCGGCA
This sequence comes from Opitutaceae bacterium, assembly GCA_035415285.1. Taxonomy (GTDB): domain Bacteria; phylum Verrucomicrobiota; class Verrucomicrobiia; order Opitutales; family Opitutaceae; genus CAJCBL01. The sequence continues at coordinate 30,533 of DAOOFR010000021.1, read as the reverse complement.
GCTTCCTCTACGGCTGGAGCCCCACCCTCCTCTGGTTCTTCGCCGCCGCCATGGGTCTCGCCAGCGCCGCCGCGGTGCGGTGGTCGCTCGCCCCGCGGCGGACCTGACCCGCGCTCGCTCCGCCGGGTCCCGCGGCGCCGCAGACCGGGCATCCGTCGACCGCACCCACACAGGCAACCGGCTACCGGCCACCGGCAACTGTCCACCGGCAACCGTCCACCGCCGAGCCCGCCTGTTCCCCTTTTCCTGATTTCCACACTCGCCCTCCCGCCCCATCAACGAGTCCGGCTTCACCGTACGCCCGTTCCGCAGCCCCGACTCCGCATTCTCCACTCCGCAATCTCGAAGATTCTTCCGCAGGAAGAACGCATTCCGAAATCCACAATTTGCCCATGCGCGCCGTCGTCCAACGCGTCTCCTCCGCCTCCGTCACCGTCGCAACTCCGGCCGGCGACGGCTCGTCGTCCGCGCCGACTGGTGAAACCACCGGCGCCATCGGCCCGGGCCTGCTCGTCCTGCTCGGCATCCACCCCTCCGACACCGAGGCCGACGGCCAGTGGCTCGCCGAGAAGCTCGTCCGCCTGCGCATCTTCGAGGACGACGCCGGCCAGATGAACCGTTCCGTGGCCGATCTCGGCGGAGGCATCCTCGTCGTGAGCCAGTTCACCCTCTTCGCCAGCACGAAGAAAGGCACGCGTCCGTCGTTCAACGACGCCGCCAAGCCCGACCACGCCATCCCGCTCTACGAGAAGTTCGTCGCCCAGTCCGCCGCCGCGCTCGGCCGCCCCGTCGCCACCGGCCGTTTCGGCGCGATGATGCGGGTCGCCCTCGTCAACGACGGCCCGGTCACGCTCGTGATCGACACCAAGGCCCGCGAGTAGCACGTGCCGCCGCCCCGTCGCGAGACCCGCCAAGGGTTTCGACCTCCGCCCATTGGCACCGCTCGCAACAACGACGAACCGCGCGCAGCCGCCTGTCCGCGCGGCCGGCCGGCATTCCGCCCATTCCTCAATCCGCATTCCGCAATCCGCATTTTTGAGTGGCCCGCCGCCCCCCCGCTCTGGCTTAAACGACGCCTTCCCGCCGCGTACCCCATCCCCGTCGCGGCCTCTGCAAATCCACCTCCCTTTCATGGACACCCAAACCTCCTCGCAGCCCCGCCCCACCCTCCAGACCCTGCCCGGTGACGACGTGCGCCAGATCATGTGGCGCTTCAGCGACCGCTTCGACATCCAGATGCTCGTGCAGTCCACCCGCAGCGTCGCGCGCGGGATCGTCGCCCAGCTCGTCGCCCAGGGTGCGCGCAACTCCCACGAGTGGACGCCCGAGAAGAACGAACTCCTCGCCGCCTACGACGCCGCCGGCATCACCACCGCGTTCATGGACCCGCACCAGGGCGGCTTCATCGAGGGCCCGAAGAACCTCGTCCTCTCGCTCCTGTGCTACGAGCTCGCCTGGGTCGACGCCGGCGCCGCCACCGGCTCCCTCGCCGGCAACCTCGCGCTCTCGCCCATCCACGAGCGCGGCACCAAGGAGCAGCGCGACCACTACATGAGCAAGTGCGTGCCGCCCCAGCCCGGTGAGGACCGCCAGATCTGGCGCGGCGCCTTCGCCCTCACCGAGCCGCTGCCCTACGTCGGCGTCGAGACCGGCCTGCTCTGCGGCAAGGTGAAGATCGCCGAGTGGAAGGAAGGCCAGGAGCCCATGCTCCACATCGACAAGCGCGCCCGGTTCATCACCAACATGGGCTTCGCCAACTTCGCCACCGTCGCCGTCGATTCCGCCGACCCGCGCATCAAGACGAGCTGCATGGTCGTCATCGAAGATACCGACCCCGGCATCTTCGACCGCGGCGCCCCCACGCACAAGATGGTGCACCAGCTCTCCTCGACCAACGACCCGGTCTTCAACGTCACCGTGCCCGCTTCGCGCATCATCGGCGGCTACACCGTGAAGGACGGCGTGATCATCCCGAAGTATTCGCACGGCGAGATCATCGAAGCCGTCTTCCGCCGCACCCGCGTGCCGGTCGGCGTCATGACCTCCGCCAAATTGCTTTCCGCCATCGAACCGGTCATCCGCTACCAGCGCTCGCGTTTCCGCGGCGCCGCCAGCGTCAACCCCGGCACCCCGCGCTTCGAACTCGGCCTCCAGCAGAAGGAGGACTGCCTCCAGCGCCTCGTCGACATCTGGGCGACCGGCGAGGCTGGCATCGCCCTCGGCATGGCCACCGCCCGCCTCTTCGACGAGCTCGACCCGCTCGAGAAGATCAAGGATGCCAAGTTCGCCGAGCAGGGCATCGTCACCGGCATGCAGCAGATGAAGGCGTTCCGCGCCCTCACCAAGCCCGCGCTCGAGCTCGTCGCACTCGCCGCCCAGCCCGAGGCCGAGCGCGACGCCATCCGCTTCGAGGCCCTCAAGGCCGACCCGCTCGTCCAATACCTCGTGCTCGACGCCCAGGCCAACGTCCTCTGCCCCGCCACCAAACTCTGGAACACCGGCCACGGCGCCACGATGATGCGCGAGGCCGTCGCCCTCATGGGCGGCTACGGCATCACCGAGGACTGCCCCGGCTTCCTCGGCCACAAGTGGATGGACGCCCAGCTCGAGGCCACCTACGAGGGCCCCGAGGCCGTGCAGCGCCGCCAGATTTCGGTGACGATGACCAACGAGGTCTTCCTCGCCTGCTACCGCAACTGGGTGAAGGAGCTGCGCGCCATCGCCGCGACGCATCCCGACACCGGCGCCTGCGTCCTCGCCTCCGCGATGGAACTCTGGCTCTGGACCCTCGAGCACCTCCAGAACGCCAAGGACGCCTCCGGCGCCAAGCTCTTCTCCGGCAACCGCCACGGCGTGGTCTTCCCGCTCGTCGACGCCCTCTGCTGGCTGCTCGCCTCGCGCCAGCAGATCCTGGATATTCTCGAGCTCGAGGCCAAGGGCCCGCAGAGCGCGACGGTCGCCGCCGGTCTCGCCGGCTACGTGAACTTCTTCTCCGACCTCGCCGCCGTGCAGGCCGCCAGCGCCGCCGGCCAGGCCTCGCGGATCTGCGCCGAGCTCGTCTACGGCTTCAGCGCCACCTGCGGCTGCCAAGGCCACGGCGAAGACAAGTGCTGCGGCCAAGGCGATGGCACCGGCAAGCTCGCCGGCGCCGTCGAGGCCTTCGGCAAGCTCCGCCTCAAGGTCGACACCTGCCTCGCCGGCAGCCGCCTCGCCAAGGACCGCGCCGCCGACGCCCTCGCGCAGGTCATGATCCCCGAAGCCCTCGACTACCCGGCGTAAGCCGATCAGCCGACGCATCCGTTTCCCCACGGCGGCGCTCCCCGGAGCGCCGCCTTTTCGTTTGGCACGTGGCCCGGTGCTTCAGACAGGGCCGGCCGACTCCAGCCGGCCATTCTGCCCCAATGTCACCCACCACACCGCACGGCACACCCGGTCGGATGCCCCGCGGATTGACTTCGCAATGGGTCAACTCAAGTTGACCCCGCCATGAACACCTCGATCACCGCCAAGGAACTCCGCGCCACCCTCCCCACGGTCGTCGAACGCGTTCGCCGCGGCGCCCGCTACACCGTGGTTTACCGCAGCCGTCCGGCCTTCCAGGTGATTCCCGTGGATGCCCCCGCCGAACCGGCCGGGGCCGTGTGCGAAGATCCGCTCTTCCGGGCCGGCCCGCTCGGCCGCTCCACCGACGGTCGCTCCGCCGCCGATCACGACCGAACCCTCTACTCCTGATGAAGGCCCTGTTCGCCGACACCGCGGGCTGGATGGCCTGCGCCGACGCCGCCGATCCGGCCCATCTCACCGCCATGGCCGCCCGCGACGCGTGGCTGGAACAAGGCGGCCTGTTCGTCACCACCGACTACATCGTAGACGAGACGCTGACACTGATCCGCATCCGGCTCGGCCACGCCGCCGCCGAGGCGTGGTGGAAACAGGTCGATGGCAGTTCGCGCATCCGCTGGGAGTCGATCTCGCCTGCCCGAGCCGAGAAGGCCCGCGGTCTCTTCTTCCGCTACCACGACAAGGATTTCTCGTTCACCGACTGCACCAGTTTCGTCGTGATGCGGGAGCTGAAATTGCGAGAGGCCCTGACGACCGACCACCATTTCGCCCAGATGGGTTTCGCCCTGCGCCCGTGAGCCGGTTCCGCCATCGACTGGTGGTACCGTCCGGCAGCCCCCCGCTCCGACATGACATCCAAAGTCCGCGCCTTCCTCCATAATTCCGAGACCGACAAGACCCGAGAGTTCCGTAGCGAGACAGTGCGCCGACGCGACGAGAAGGGTGAAGGTCTCGGCACCGCCACGCCCGCACGCAAAACGCTCCTCGGCGCCGCACGAGGCAAGATCACCATCCGCGGCGACCTCACCCAGCCCACGCTCACAGCCATGGACTGGGCTTCGTTGTGACTTCGCCGATCAGTTCGACCGGATCATCGCCGCCACCGCGAAGATCCACCGGCTCGCGCTCATCACCCGCGACGCCAACATCACCGACTCCGGCGCCGTCGACACCCTCTGGTGAGCCTCGCCCGAATCCTTGACTCGCTCCGCCGCTCTGCTGGCGTTGTCTGCTTCAAAACCCACCCCCGCTTTCCCCGCTTCCGGATTAGTGCCCATTAGTGTGGATTAGTGGTTCCCCGTCTCCTCTTTCGTCCTCCATGTCCACTGTGGATTCCCCTTCCGCCCCCTCCTCCGATCCCGTTCCCGCCGTCGAGCGTCCGCGCATGGATGTCGACATCGTCTGCGTCGGCTTCGGACCGGCGATGGGCGGTTTCCTCACCACGCTCTCCAAAGGTCTCGTGAAGGAGGACGGCTCGCCCGTCGTCGAGAGCGCCGCGATGCCGGGCATGCCGCCGCAGGTCATCTGCTACGAGCGGGCCGACGATGTCGGCTTCGGCGTCTCGGGCGTGGTCACCCCGGGCCGCAGCATCAAGGCCAGTTTCCCGCAGCTCGATCCCGCGCAGATCCCGATGGCCGCGCCGGTGAAGACCGAGCACGTCGCCTACCTGCTCGACCCGATCGGCGCCAGCCGCCGCTCGCTCGCGCTGCGTGCCTCCGATGTATTCCTGAAGCTCTTCAAGGGGAAAACGTGGGCGATAGAGCTGCCGTGGATACCGCCGTTCCTCGCCAAGCACGACGGCCTGATCCTCTCGATGGGCCAGTTCATGCAGTGGGTCGGCCAGCAGGCCACCGGCGCCGGCACCGTGCAGGTGTGGCCGTCGAGCCCCGTCTCCGCCGCGCTCGTCGAGGAGAAGAAGGTCGTCGGCGTGCGCCTCTCCGACCAGGGCGTCGAGAAGAACGGCACGCCCACCGCCGGCTTCACGCCCGGCATGGATATCCGCGCCGCCCTGACAGTCATCGGCGACGGCCCCGTCGGCGCGCTCGGCCAGCAACTCGACCGCGAGTTCGGCATGCCCGAAGGCCACCACGCGCACGAGTGGGCCGTGGGCATGAAGCTCGTCGTCGACCTCCCCGCCGGCTCCAAGCTCGAGCCGGGCACTGTCTTCCACACCTTCGGGTTCCCGGAGCCGGAGATCTTCGGCTTCATGTACATCCACCCGGGCAACATCGCCTCGCTGGGCATCTTCGTGCCGTCGTGGCTCGATAACCCGATCCGCACCGGCTACCGCTACCTCCAGCACTGGGTGCAGCATCCGTACCTCTGGCGTCACCTCAACGGCGCGACACTGCGCTCCTGGGGCGCAAAGACCCTCGGCGAGTCCGGCAAACGCGGCGAGCCGCACCTCACCGGCCACGGCTATGCCCGCATCGGCGAAGGCTCCGGCACCACCAACGTCCTCACCGGCTCCGGTGTCGACGAGGCGTGGGCCACAGGTACCCAGCTCGCGGATGCAGTGCTCGAGCTGCTCAAGGCCGGCAAGCCCTTCACCAAGGAGAACCTCGACGCCACCTACGTCGCCCGCCGCCGCGCGAGCTGGGTCGAAAAGGAGGGCCGCATCGCCGAGAAATCGCGCGACGGTTTCACCCGCGGCGTCGTGTCCGGCCTCATCGGCATGGGCCTGACCGGCCTGACCAAGGGCCTGCTCAACTTCCCCTTCCTCAAAGATCTCCCGCCGCACAAGCGCCTGCCCTCCATCGAGAAGTTCTACGCCGGCAAGATCCCCGCCGCCGAGATCGCGAAACTCCGCGCCGACTGCCTCGCCAAGGGCCTCCCGCTCTACAACGCCCTCATGGACCGCGCCGGCTGGCCGGCCATCCCACTCGACGGCAAGCTCCTCGTCTCGCACCAGGACGCGCTGCTCATGGGCGGCAAGGTGCAGGCGCCGGCCGGATACGCCGATCACGTCGTCTTCCCCTTTCCGCAGATCTGCGCCAAGTGCGACCAGCGCACCTGCGTCGAGGTCTGCTCCGGCCAGGCGATCGCCCACGGTCCCGACGGCGTGCCCGTCTTCGACCGCGAGAAGTGCATCCACTGCGGCGCCTGCCTGTGGAACTGCGCCAGCGAGCGCCCCGACGGCTCCGGCCGCACCGTGCTCGAGTTCCGCGCCGGCGCCGGCGGTCTCCACTCGGCGGAGAACTGAGCCGGCCTTTCAACGCTTGAGTCTCGCATATTGGACTGACGTCCGATGGTAGGGCGTTCTTCCGTACGGCAGAATGGGCCCGCCGCGTTCACGGACGGCCCGGCGATCCGTCGCCACCACGTTCAGTCTATTGCGCGAGGCTCAATAGGCTTCGGCTTCTGCGGTCGGCGACCCGCCGCGAGGTGACGCCGTTGGCTCCGCCCAGCCATGCGGTGCGGACGCGTTTGCATTCCGGGGAAACACCCCTTGCTTCGCGCCCTACCTACCACCCATGCACCACGCCGCCCTCTTCACTCCGGTCCAACTCGGCGACCTCTCGCTCGCCAACCGTATCGTCATGGCCCCGCTCACCCGCTGCCGGGCCGATGCGGACCACAACCCGACCGCGCTCATGGCCGAGTATTACGCCCAGCGCGCGGGCGCGGGCCTCATCCTCGCTGAGGCGACGATGGCCATCGCCGGCAACTCCGCCTTCGGCGGACGCGAGCCGGGCATCTATTCGGCCGCGCAGGTTGCCGCATGGAAGGCGGTCACTGCGGCCGTGCACGCCAAAGGCGGCAAGATCGCCCTGCAACTCTGGCACGGCGGCCGCGCCTGCCATTCGTTGCTCAACAGCGGCGCGCAGCCGGTGGGGCCGAGCCCGCTGCGCATCACCAACGACGAGACGCACACGCCCCAGGGCAAGAAGCCGTACGAGGTGCCGCGCGAGCTGCGCGACGACGAACTGCCCGGCATCGTCGCCGGCTTCCGCCAAGCCGCAGAGAACGCCCTCGCCGCCGGCTTCGACGCCGTCGAGGTGCACGGCGCCAACGGCTATCTGCTCGACCAGTTTCTCCGCGACGGCAGCAACCAACGCCGCGGCCCCTACGGCGGAGCGACCGAGAACCGTGCGCGTCTGCTGCTCGAGGTTGTCGATACGGTCATCGGTGTGTGGGGCGCGGGCCGGGTGGGCGTGCGCATCTCCCCCCTGAACAGCTACAACGACATGAAGGACAGCGACCCCGTCGCCCTCACGACCCACGTGGCGCACGAGCTCGACCGCCGCGGCATCGCATTCCTCGACCTCATGCGCGGGGACTTCTTCGGTCAGCAAAAAGGCGACGTGGTCACGCCCGCCCGCGCGGCCTTCCGTGGCGCGTTGTTGTGCGGCATGGGCTACACCCCGGCCGAGGCCGAGGCGACCGTGTCCACCGGCACCGCGGCGGCCATCGTCTTCGGCCACCATTTCATCAGCAACCCCGACCTGCCGCAGCGCGTGCGGGCCGGCGCGGCGCTGGTGGACCCGGATTCAAAGACGCTCTACAGTCCGGGACCGCACGGCTACACCGACTATCCGGCCATGGCCTGAGCCTGCGGCGCCGCTGGGGCGCCGCGCGTCTTCGGCCTCCGGCCTACCGGCACCGCGACCGGAGCGGTTTGCGTTCCGCGGCAGCCGGGGACGGCGCCCCCGGCCATCGACGCCGGCCTCGGTGCGGCCGGCTGCCGCCTTCCGGAAACGGCGCTAGTCCTCCAGCGTCATCACCGCGGTGCCCTCCAACCCGTAGTCGCCGCCGCCGTAGGCGTCCCAGAATTCCTCCTTCAGGAAGGACCGGAGCGCCGCGATCTTCTCCGGCCGGTCGACGAAGCCCGCCTTCGCGTAGGCGCGGAGCGCCCGGCTGTTCCGCGCGGACGGCCGGATCAGGAACCGGGTGATCCCGAATTCGCGCCGCAGGTGTCCGACCAGCAGCCGGAGCGCCTCGGTGCCGAGCCCGTGCCCGCACAGGCGCCGTTCCTTCAGCCAGATGTCGAGCTCGGCCGCCCCCGCCTGCAGGTGGAAACACGCATAGCAGAGGCAGCCGATCGGTTCCCCGGCGCGTTCGATGATCATCACCGCACCGTGGCGACGCCCCGCGGGCAGAAAGTAGAAGTCCGCGAAATCGCGCGCGAACTCCTCGCGCGTCGGCACCGGGCTCTCCGGATAGTCCGGCGGCCCCAGGTGCAGACTCGTCGTGTCGGAACGGCACAGCCACTCGTAGGTGGCCGGCTTGTCCGCGAGGGCGGCATGGCGGATCGTGAGCATCGGCGGAAAGCGCTTGGCGCCGGGCGGAAAAAAAGCCGGGCGGTGGGAACGCCCGGCTTGGAGAAACGGATGCGCGACGGCGCTCAGGCCACGCGCTCGACAACGAGCGGCGGCGGGGTCGGGCGCTTCGGGGCGAGGCGGTAGGCGTTCTTGAAGTGCTCCAGCGCGGCTTCGAGTTTCGCCTCGTCGTTGTAGTGGATCATCATCAGCGGCTCGCCCTGCTTCACCTGCGTGCCGACCTTCTTGATCTCGGAGACGCCGACCGTGTAGTCGATCTTGTCGCCGGGGGCGGTGCGGCCCGCGCCGAGGATGTGCACGCCCTTGGCGATGAGCGCGGCGCTGATCGTGTGCACGTATCCGCGCTTAGGAGCCGGAAGCTTGCGGATGTGCTTCGCCTGCGGGAATTTCTCGGGGCTGTCGATGAACGAGGCGTCGCCGCCCTGGGCGCGGACGAGTTCCTTGAGCTTCTCGAGGGCCGAGCCGTCGGTGAGGTGGCGCTGCACGGTCTGCTTGGCCGAGAGCGTCGAGCCCGCCACGCCGGCCAGCCGCACGATCTCCATGCCGAGCTTGAGCACGAGTTCCTTCATGTCCTCGGGTCCTTCGCCCTTGAGGAGCTGGATGGCCTCCTTGAGCTCGAGCGAGGTGCCGACCGTGTCGCCAAGCGGCTGATTCATGTCGGTCACCAGCGCGACGCAGCGGCGCTTCATCGAGCGGCCGACGCGGGTCATCGAGCGCGCGAGCTGCTTGGCCTGCTCGAGGTCCTTGATAAAGGAGCCGTTGCCCCACTTGATGTCGATCACGAGGCCTTCGGCGCCCTCCGCGAGCTTCTTGGAGAGCACGGAACCGGTGATGAGCGGCAGGCTCGGGATGGTGCCGGTCTGCTTGCGCATGTTGTGCAGGATCTCGTCGACGGGGGCGAGGTCCTTGCTCTGCGCCACGATCGCCCCGCCCACACGGGCGAGCTGATCGGTGAAGTGCTGCACGTCGATGTGGGACTTGAAGCCGGGCACTGCGGAGAGCTTGTCGAGGGCGGAGATCTCGTGCTCCGGCTCGACCCCGCACATCATCGGCACAATCACGCCGCTGGCCATCGCGAGCGGGACGAGCACGAGCGAGGTCTTGTCGCCCGCACCGCCGGTGGAGTACTTGTCGATTTTCGGTTTGGCGATGTGCGAGAGGTCGACGGTCTCGCCGACGAGCATCATCTCCTCGGTGAGAATGGCCGACTCCTGGGCCGACATGCTCTGGAAATAGATCGCCATGACGAGCGCCGCCAATTGGTAATCCGGCATCTCACCATCGAGCACCGAGTCGATGATGAACCGGATTTCCTCCTGGGTGAACTCACCGCCATCTCGCTTCTTCTCAATGAGATAAGTGAAGGACGGCTTGACGTAACGGCGCGGGGGAAGAGTGCGTTTTTTGATGATGGAATTCACGGGATTGATGGCGAGTTAGGTCTTGAGCCCTCCGACCCAAGCCGTTGCCAGTAAGCAGATTGCAAGGAGCATGTCGAGTATAATTTTCTCCAGTACCGAACCCGCCCGCCCACCGTGGCGCCACGAGCGAAAAGTGAACTTGCTCGCCCTCCCGGCGCGCCGTTGAGTGCCCGGATGGCCCTGTCCTTCAACGTCGCCGCCGAAATCGAGAACGCCGTCCGCGCCGCCGCCGCCCAGGCCGGCTTCGACCTCGCCGTCTTCGCGCCCGACGTGCGCCCCGCCGACCCCGCCCACGGCGACTTCCAGGCCAACGGCGTGCTCGCCTACGCCAAGCGCCAGAAGCAGAACCCGCGTGCGCTCGCCCAGCAGCTCGTCGGCCTCATCACGCTGCCCGCCGCGGTCTGCACCATCGAGATCGCCGGTCCCGGGTTCATCAATTTCCGCCTCACTCCCGCCGCGCTCCAGAACTGGCTCGCCACCTACGACTCCGAGGACCACCTGCGCGCCGGCGCCGCCACCACCTACGCGGGCCAGACGTGGATCGTCGACTACAGCTCCCCCAACACCGCCAAGCAGATGCACGTCGGCCACCTGCGCTCGGCCGTGATCGGCGAGGCGCTCTGCCGCCTGCTGACCTTCAGCGGCGCGAAGGTGATTCGCGACAACCACATCGGCGACTGGGGCACCCAGTTCGGCAAGATCATCTGGGCCTACCAGCGCCACCTCGACCAGGCCGCCTTCGCCGCCGACCCGCTCGCCGAGTTCGAGCGCCTCTACAAGGTCGGCCACACCGCCGCCGAGGCCGACGAGGCCGTGATGAACGAGGCCCGCCAGGAACTGGTGAAGCTCCAGTCCGGCGACCCCGCGGCCCGTGCGATCTGGCAGCAGATCGGCGCCGCCAGCCTCACCGCCTTCCAGACCATCTACGACCAGCTCGGTATCAAGTTCGACCTCACCCTCGGCGAGAGCTTCTACAACGACAAGGTCGACCAGGTCTACCGCGAGCTCACCGCCTGCGGTCTGGCCGAGGACAGCGACGGCGCCCTCGTCGTCTTCCACGACGAGCACCCGCGCTTCTCCCGCCACGCCGAGCGCCCCCAACCCTTCCTCGTGCGCAAGTCCGACGGCGCCTCCAACTACGCCTTGACCGACCTCGCCACCATCCTCTACCGCACCGAGCAGATCGGCGCCACCGGCGCGTTCTACGTCGTCGACAAGCGCCAGGGCGACCACTTCGAGCAGCTCTTCCTCACCGCCAAGAAGTGGTTCGAGAAGACCGGCCGCCCGCTCCCGCGCCTCGAGCATGTCGACTTCGGCACCGTGCTCGGCGAGGACGGCCGGCCCTTCAAGACCAAGAGCGGCGAGAACATCAAGTTGAAGGATCTCCTCAACGAGGCCCGCGAGCGCACGTTCAAGCTCGTCTCCGAGAAGAGCGCCGACATCCCCGAGGCCGAGCGTCGCCAGATTGCGGAGATCGTCGGCACCGGCGCCGTGCAGTACGCCGACCTCTCGCAGAACCGCTCCTCCGACTACCTCTTCTCCTGGGACAAGATGATCAGCCTCGAGGGCAACACCGCGCCGTACCTGCTCTACGCCGTCGCCCGCCAGTACAGCATCTTCCGCAAGGCCGGCCTCGACCCCGCCGCGCCGCTCGCCGGCGCCAGCGCCTTCGAGACGCCCACCGAGCTCGCCCTCGCCCGCAAGCTCGTGGCCTTCCCCGCCGCGCTCCAGCAGGCCTCGGCGACGCTGCGCCCGCACTTCCTCTGCACCTACCTCTACGAGTTGGCCGGCGTATTCAGCACGTTCTACAACGCCGACAAGGTCATCGTGGAGGATGCCGGCGTCCGCGCCCGCCGCCTGCTGCTCTGCGCCCGCACGCTGGTCTGGCTGGAGACCGGCCTGCACCTGCTCGGCCTGCGCACCCTCCAGCGGATGTAAAGGGTTTGTGAGCATGCCGCCGGCCCCGTCCGGAGGCCGGCGCGACCGGATTTGCTCTTGCTGGGCCCCCGGCGCACCGGCACATTCCCGCCCACCACGATGTCTACGCAGGAATTCTACATCCGCGGCGAGAACGACACCGATGCGCGCGGCCCCTTTACCCAGGACCAGCTCTCCTCCCTCGTGGAAGCGCAGCAGGTCGACGGTTCCACGCTCTACTACGACGCCGCGCTCGAGCAATGGGTGCCCATCAGCACCAACGAGAGCCTCATGGGCTTCCTCTTCCCCGAGAAGAAACGCCTGAAGGTCCGCCCGAAGGACGACATCGAATCGCTGAACGTCGAACAGGCCGGCGACGCCCCGATCCGCGTCGAGGACATGCTCGCCGCCGCCGAGGGCCGCACCTCCGACACCCGCGGCAAGATCGATCCGAAGATCAGTGCGGAGCGCGTCTCCGGCGTCGCCCGGTATCTGCTCATCCTCACCCTCCTGCTGAGCATGTTCGCCATGCTCATGCCCCGCCTCGATGTCGTCTACGGCCTCGACGTGTTGGAGATCGTCACCGATCCGTTCGTCGTGCTCGGGCTCATCGATGTCTTCTTCGTCATCGTGCTGCTGCTCGGCGCCACGAGCGCCTATCCGGTCGTCCGCTTCCGCGCCCTGTTCGCCGTGGGCCTGCTCTGTTTCATGTTCTTCCTCACGGGGGAATACCGGCTGATGCTCGCCGTCGGCGCCGGCACGATCGGCATGTATTTCATGACGTTGTCCGTCTCCTGGGCGCCCCTGATCCCCGCCGCCCTCCTCGGGATGGGCGGCATGGCCGCCCTCGCCTACTTCCGCGTCTTCGTCTGATCCTTCCGCGGCCCGCCATGCCCGTCTGGCTCTCGCGCTTCGTGCGCCCCTGCCTCGTCGTCTATAACCAGCGGATCTGGCAGGCCGCCCTCGACGACGACCGGTCGCTGCGCGGACGCCTCTTCGCGTTGCTGCGCGTGGTCTCCATCACCCTGACCGGACTGCGCGAGATCCGGCTGCTCAGCCGCGCCGCCGCGCTCAGCTACAGCTCGCTGCTCGGCATCGGCCCGCTCATCGCCCTCGGCGTGCTGGTCGCCGGCACCGTCCTCCAGAACACCGATACGGAGGCCACCGTCGCCAAGCTCGCCGAGGCCATCCGGTTCGTCGCCCCGCAGCTCGACCAGCTCGAACGGACCGCCGCCGCCGTGGGCGATCCGGCCCAGGGGGCGGTCGACCAGATGCTCACCGAGCTGCTGGGCAACTTCATCGAGGGCAGCCGCTCCGGCACCCTCGGCGTCGCCGGCGCGCTGATGCTCGTGGTCATCGTGATCCAGCTGTTCGTCTCGGTGGAGGAGTCGTTCAACACCATCTGGGGCGTGCGCCGCGGCCGCTCGCTCTTCCTGCGTATCGTGATCTATTGGACAGCCGTCACCCTCGGCGCCGTCCTCACCCTCGCCGCCCTCTCGCTGCTCTCCGCCTCCACCCTCGCCGGCGCCTTCGCCAACGTCCCCTGGGGCGCCGAGCTGCACGCCGCCCTGCGCTGGTCCGGCCCGCTCATCGCCTTCGGCACCCTCGTGGGCCTCTTCACCTGTTTCTACCGGTTCATCCCCAACACCAACGTCCGCTGGGTCCCCTCGCTCGTCGGCGCCGCGGTGGTGGTCCTCCTGCTTTTCGCCAACAACTACCTCGCCTTCGTCTACTTCAAAAGCGTCGTGCGATCCTGGAGTCTCTTCCGCTCCCTCAGCGTGCTGCCGGTGCTCATGGCCGGGATGTTCGTCTTCTGGGTCATCGTCCTGCTCGGCGGCCAGCTCACCTACGCGATCCAGAACGTGCGCTACCGCTCCTCCCGCACCGCCTGGGACGACCTCAACCAACGCAGCCGCGAGGACCTGTCGCTGCTCGTGCTCCTGCTCGTCGCCCGCCGCTTCAAGCAGTGCGCCCCCCCCGCCACCGCCTCCGCCCTCAGCCGCGCGATCCGCGTACCGACCCAGATCATCAACGAGTCGCTCAACCGCCTCATCGATCTGCGGTTGGTAGTCCAGGTCCCGCCCGGCCCCGACGAATCCTCGCTCGACTACCACTTCCAACCGGCCCGGCCGCTCGCCAGCATCACCCTGCGCGAGTTCCGCGACCGCTTCGCGCTCCTCGGGGCCTCCCCCTCCGGCGAGAGGCTCGATGCCGTCGATCCCGTCCTGCGCCACTTCCACACGGCCGTCGACCGCGCCCACGAGGAGGCGCTCGGGCAGCAGACCGTCGACGAGTTGATCGAGCGCCTGCCGCTCGCCCCCGCCACCACCGAAGCCCCCGCGCCGTAGCCCCCGAGCGGCACCGTCCCGGCCCCGGCAGCACCGCCCTGTCCGGCACCGTCGCCCCACCAACCGCGTCGCGGCGGTTTCGCAGGTTGACACCCCCCACCCCCATTCTACGGTCACGCCCTTTTCCGCCCCATGATCTCCTGGATCCAAATCACCTTCGAAAAGCACACGAAGGCCTTCCTCGCGTTCCTCCTGATCGTCATCACGATCCCCTTCGTCTTCACGATCGGCGCCGCCCCCGGCCTCGGTCGCGGCGAACGGTCCATTACCAAGCGCGAGTTCTTCGGCTACAACCTCGTCAGCCCCGCCGACCAGCGCCGCATCTCCTTCGATGCCCAGATCAGCATCATGCTTCGCGTCGGCCAGATGATCAACATCGGCGGCGAGCAGCTCCAAAACTACGCCTTCCAGCGCACCGCCAGTCTCGCGCTCGCCGACCGGTACCGGCTGCCCCAGCCCACCGCCGCCCAGCGCGACAAGTTCCTCACCTCGCTGCGCATCTTCCAGAACGAGCAGGGCCAGTTCGACTCGCTCCGCTACAACCAGATCCGCGACGACCTCCGCACCAAGGCCGAGTTCTCCGAGGCCGACGTCGCCCGCGTGCTCGCCGAAGAGTGCCGCATCGAACGCCTCGGTGAACTCCTCGCCGGCCCCGGCTACGTCGCCCCGGTCGAGATCATCAACCGCGTCGCCCTCGCCTCCACCCAGTGGACCCTCAACGTCGCCGTGCTCGACCTCGCCGCCTACAACCCGGTCGTCCAACCCACCGAGGAGATCCTCGCCAAGTTCTACGAGGACAACAAGGCCGGCTTCGAGATCTCCGAGCGCGCCAACGTCGACTACGTCACCTTCCGCCTGGCCGATTTCGCCGCCGCCGATCCGCTCAACGACGACGAGGTCCTCGCCTTCTTCGAGGCCAACAAGGCCCGCTTCGCCACCCCCGCCGCCGACGGCAAGCCCGCCGCCGAGCCCACCCTCGCCACCGCCCGCCCGCAGGTCGAGGCCGCCATGCGCGCCGCCCTCGCCGGCCGCCGCGCCGCCACCGCCGCCTCCGACTTCGCCTTCGAGCTCTACGAGCAGACCGCCGCCAAGAAGCTCGCCAAGGACTCCGCCGCCATCGATTCCATCGTCACCAAGTATCAGGGACACCGGGCCACCGCCCCGCTCTTCACCCGCAACGCCCCGCCCGCCGGCCTGCCCTGGACCCGGCAGATCGTGGAGACCGCCTTCACCCTCGACGACACCCGCTTCTACTCCGATGCGCTCCCGCTCGGCGGCGACCAGATCGTCCTGCTCTGGCGCGAGACCCTGCCCAAGTACCAGCCCCTCCTCGCCGAGGTGCGCGACCAGGTCCTCGCCGCCTACACCGAGAACGAGAAGGGCCTCGCCCTCCAGCGCAACGGCGCCGCCTGGAAGACCGCCCTCGAGACCAAGCTCGCCGCCGGCCAGAAGTTCGACGCCGCCGTCGCCAGCCTCGCCGGCGCGCCCGCCAGCGAGGTCAAGACCTTCGGCCCCTTCAGCCGCCGCCAGCCCGCCGAGGGCGTGCCCGCCCCGGTCCTCGGCTCGCTCGAGCGCCTCGCCGCCGGCGCCGTCTCCGACCTCCTCCTCGACGAGACCCACGCGTACCTCGTGCAGGTCGTCGAGAAGAAGGTCCCGGCCATCGACGCCAGTTCGCCCGAATACGCCCAGCTCGGTGCCGCCCTCGCCGCCAACGCCGCCAACGCCGGCCGCGAACTCGCCCTCGACGAACTCGTGCAGGCCGAACTCGCCCGCACCGCCCCGAGCATGCCCGAAGCGGAGTAACCACACCTCCATTGCAGTCTCTCGGCGGGCCGCCCACGGCCCGCCTTTTTTTCGCCCGCACCACCCGGCCCCGCCGCGCCCGACCCGCCATCCGCCCGCTCCTGCCACCGCCTGTCCCCCGGCTCCTGCCGCTCCTAAACACCGGCTCGCCCAGACCGCACGAAACTGCCACCGTCTCCCCCGCGTCTCCTCCGCCCATGACATTTGCTCCCGCCTTCCCCCGCGTCTCCGCCCTGGTCCTGCTCTGCGCCGCGCTCGCGGCCCCCGGCCACGCCGAACCCGCGCCCGCCGAAGCCCCCGCCGCCCCCCTCTCGCTCGACGACTGCGTCCGCCGCGCCCTCGCCCGCAACTTCGACATCGAACTCGGCCGCTTCGACACCGCCAACGCCGCCGCCGCCGTCGACTCCGCCCGCGCCGGCTTCGATCCCGTCTTCCGCGCCTCCAGCACCCGCTCCGGCTCCCGCGCCGAAGGCGCCACCAACGCCGCCTACGGTTGGGACACCCGCGTCGGCGTTTCCCAGCACCTTGTCACCGGCACCGACGTCTCGGTCACCACCGGGCTCAACCGCACCAAGCACCGGTTCGTCTCCCCCTACAACCCGGCCTACGACTCCGACGTCAGCCTCTCCCTCAACCAGCCGCTGCTCAAGGGCGCCGGCCTCGCCACCAACCGCGCCGCCCTCGACCAGGCCCGGCTCGGCGTCGACCGCGCCGGCCACCTCTACCGCGGCACGCTGATGGATGTCGTCCGCGACACCGAGATCGCGTACTACGAACTCCACTTCGCCCGCCGCCAGCTCGCCGTCCGCCACCTCTCCCTCGCCGCCGCCCAGAAGCTCCTCGATGAGAACCGCGCCAAACGCGACGAGGGCGTGCTCACCGACCTCGAGGTCCTCACCGCCGAGGTCGGCGTCGCCACCCAGCAGCGCAGCGTCCTGCTCGCCGAGCAGCAACTGCGCAACCGCGAGGACGCCCTGCGCGCCCTCGTCGGCCAGTTCGAGCTCGAAGCCCCCCTCGGCACCACCGCCTTCGCCGCCGCTGATTCCGCCGAACCCACCGTCGACGACACCTACGCCCGCGCCAAGGCAGCCCAGCCCGAATACCGCGCGCTCCTGACCTCCATCGAGCAGCTCCAGGTCGAGCTCGCCGCCGTCCGCCGCAACCGCCTGCCCCAGCTCGATCTCGCCACCACCCTCGGCTACAACACCGAACGCGGCTCCGCCGCCGACGCCCTCGACGACCTTCCCGGCAGCGACGGCTACAACTGGCAGGTCGGTCTCGAGCTCACGTATCCGCTCGGCTCCCGCGGCGACCGCGCCCGCCTCGCCACCGCCAGCAACAACCTCTCCCGCGCCCGCCTCCAGCTCCGCCGCCTCGAGCAGGACATCCTCGTCTCGGCCCGCAGCTCCGTGCGCGCCGTCGCCACCAACCGCGAGGCCGTGCGCGTGGCCACTCTCGCCACCGGCCTGAGCGAGAAACAGTACGAGCTCGAGAAGGCCCGCTTCGACGCCGGCCTGAGCACCGCCCGCCGCGTGCTCGACGCCCAGACCGACCTCGACAACGCGCGCGTCAACGAACTCTCCTCGCAGGTCGACCTCCTCGTCGCCCTCGCCCAGCTCCGCCGCCTCGAAGGCCGCAGCCTCGAGGCCTACCCGGCCGACCTTCTCCAGTACGCCGGGAAATGACGGTGGCACTGCGCCGCCACCGGCCGCGCGCGCCAACCCAGTCGTTTCAGCTCCGGCCCGGGCCCAGACGCCCGGGCCTTTTTGCGCACCGCCGCTGGCCGCTCGGCCCGTCGGAGCCCGCATCCCCTGCCCGCCGTGGTGCGGCGCTTCAGCCCGCACCGGCCGACTCCGCACACGGGCCAGTTAGGAGCATGCCCCCGCCAGGACGCCCTCAAGGAGTGCACCACCTCCGCCCCAGGTCCTCCGGCTCACGCTCCCTCGAACAACTCGCCCGGCCCCGCCGCATCCACGATTCGGTGCTCCGGCAGTTGGGTCCGGAACCACGTGCGCTGCTTCTTCACCAGCGCCCGGGTGTTGCGCACGATCTCGCCCTCCAGCGCCGCCGGCGGCTTCTTCCCGTCGAGCAGATCCAGCACCTCGCGGTATCCGATCGCTCGCGCCGCGCTCTCGTTCTCGCGCAACCCCGCCGCCTCGAGACGCCGCACCTCCTCGACCAGCCCGGCCGCCAGCATCTCCCGCACCCGCGCCACGATCCGCTCCTCCAGCACCGCCGGCGCGCAGTCGAGCCGCGTGAGTGTGACCGCGAAATCCGCGAACGCCGACGGCATCGCCGCAAACGCCGTCGCCAGCTCCGCAAGGGTCAGCCCGCTGGCCCGGCAGCGCTCGAGCGCGCGGACGACCCGCCGCGGATTCTGCACATCCAGAGTCCCCAGTCCGGCCGGGTTGAGCGCACGCAACTCGGCCACGAGCGCCGCCAGCCCCTCACCCGCCAGCCGCGTCTCCAGCTCGGCCCGCAGCGCAGGCTCGACCTCGATCCCGTCCGACATCGGTGCGAAGAAGCTGCGCAGATAGAAGCCGCTGCCGCCCACCACCAGCACCCGCCGGCCGCGTCGCATAATGGCGTCGACCGCCGCGCGCGCCGCCGCCACGTACCGTTGCACGTCGTAGCGTTCGCGCGGCTCGACCACGTCGATCAGATGGTGCGGCACCCGCGCCAGCTCTTCGCCCGTCGGCTTCGCGGTGCCGATGTCCATGCCCCGGTAGAACAGCAGCGAATCGCACGAGACGATCTCGGCGCCATGCCGCTCCGCCCAGTCGAGCGCACGCGCCGTCTTGCCCGACGCGGTCGGTCCGGTGAGCACAAAGAGGGTTGGTCGCACGGTCATCGGATGGCGCGGTCAGCCTCGCGCCACGCCCGGCGAAGACAAACCCGAAGCGCAGGGGCTGCGCGGTGCGGTGGAACGTAACGAAGGGTCGAGTTCAATCCCGGTCGTCCGCGAGCCTCGGGTCAACCGGAGACCTCGCCCTGGCACGGATGCTTGCCCCTGTCGTTCGACGCAACCGGCGTTGCGTGCGTCCCGGCGGGCCCGCCGAGCCGCGCTGCGGGCCCCGCCGGCGCCCGCAGCCACGGCTTGCCCCGTGGGGATCATTGCCGGCTGACCGCACAAAATCTTGTTCCGATCGGGACAAGATTTTGTGCGGTCGCCATCGCGAGAGCCTGGGGGACACTCGGGTCCGCCTGCCCCGCCTCACCGCCCGTGAGTTCATGGGCGGCGGATACAAGCAAGCTGCAGGTGCCCGCCTGATCGACCACGTACTCGCTCTCGCCCCAGAGAACCGGATAGTCCTCGCGGTTCTCGGGTGTTCGGGATTCTGGACAAGCATGCCCGGCACCACGCCGCTCGCGAAGAAGGTGAAGTCCGCACGGTCCCTGCCATACGCAACCATCTGCGAGCATCGCACATTCGCCTCGCATCGGCCCCGACC
Source organism: Opitutaceae bacterium (assembly GCA_035415285.1). Lineage (GTDB taxonomy): Bacteria > Verrucomicrobiota > Verrucomicrobiia > Opitutales > Opitutaceae > CAJCBL01. The sequence goes on along the minus strand of DAOOFR010000021.1, from coordinate 10,971 downwards.
CGCCGCAAGCTCCCGGCCTTCCGCCGCATGCCGAGGTTCTGCTTCATCTTCAATCCGCATTCCGGATTCAACCGCCGCAAACCCGGCTTCATCCGCAAGGTGCAGGAATGGGTCTCCGGGGCCGGACTCGACGCCGAGTTCGTCACCACCGAGCGCCCGCACCACGCCACCGAGCTCGCGCGCGCCGCCGTGGCCCGCGGCTGCGAGCGCATCGTCGCCATCGGCGGCGACGGCACCCTCAATGAGGTGGCCTGCGGCGTGGTCCACACCCCCGCCGCCCTCGGTCTCGTCCCCTGCGGCTCCGGCAACGGCCTCGGTCGCCACCTCGGCGTGCACGGTTCCTGGCGACGCGCGCTGAGGATCGTCCGCGACGGTCGTGTCCGTCCGATCGACACCGGCGTCGCCGCCGGCCACCGCTTCTGCAACGTCATGGGCGTGGGCTTCGACGCCGAGATCGCCCGGCGCTTCAACAACCTGCCCTCCCGCGGGTTTCGCACCTACCTCCGCACCGGCTGGAACGCGTTCTTCGGCTACCAGCCCGAGACCTACACCGTGCGCACCGCCGACGGACGCACCGCCGCCGTCACGGCCTTCCTGCTCTCCGTCGCCAACTCCGACCAGTACGGCAACAACGCCCGCATCGCGCGTGGCGCCTCGGTCGACGACGGCATCTTCGATCTCGTTGCGATTCCTCCCTCCGGGGCGATCCGCGCGATCGGCCTGTTGCGCCGCATGTTCACCGGCGACATCCGCCGCGCCCCCGGCGTGTTCTCCACGCAGGGCTCGGCCTTCACCATCGTCCGCCGCGCCCCCGGCGTGATCCATGTCGACGGTGAGACCCGCGAAGCCGGCGCCGAGATCGAGGTCCGCCTCGAGCCCCGCAGCCTGAACTTCGTGGTGCCGGCCTAGCGCGGTTTGCGTTCCACAGCCACCCGCGGCGGCGAACAGGGCCTGAGGGGCCGGCCGCGCCGCGCCCGGCGCCAGAATCCCGGACACTGCGCTGCCGGCCCCGCAACACCGCCCCAACCCGACCGCACAAAATCTTGTTCCGATCGGAACAAGATTTTGTGCGGTGCCACAGCGCCCCGTGTGCCGCTCGCGTCGGCACCTGGACTCCCCGCGATTGGCCTCGCGCGGCAGTGATGGCGTCCCGCCCTCCTCACCGGTGACGTTTCGGTGACATTCCGCCGGGCCCCCTATTCACGGCGCCGCGCGCCTGCTATACCGTGGCCGCGCCCACCGCGCACCGCATGCAAAAGCTCCGCGTCAAGACCGTGATCCTCTCCGATGTCCACCTCGGCACCACCGACTGCCGGGTGCGCGAGGTAAACCATTTCCTCAAGAACGTCCGCTGCGAGAAACTCATCCTCAACGGCGACATCATCGACGGCTGGCAGCTGCGCCGCTCCGGCAGCTGGACCAAACAGCACTCCCGCTTCATCCGCATCGTCCTCAAGATGCTGGAGAAACGGGATACAAAGATCGTCTACCTGCGCGGCAACCACGACGACATCCTCGCCCGCTTCCTGCCGTTGCAGTTCGAGAATCTCGAAATCGTCGAGCAGCACATCCACGAAGGCGCCGACCGCCGCTATCTCGTGCTCCACGGCGATGTGCTCGACGCCATCACCATGAAGATGGTCTGGCTCTCCCACCACGGCGACTTCGGGTACCACCTGCTCATGCGGCTCAACCGCGTGTACAACCGCTACCGCGCCTGGCGCGGGCTCGAATACTACTCGATCAGCAAGGCCATCAAGGCCCGCGTGAAGGGCGCCGTGAACTTCGTCTCCAAGTTCGAGGACCAGATCGTCGAACTCGCCCGTCGCCACGGCTGCTCCGGCGTGATGTGCGGCCACATCCACACCGCCGCCGACAAACGGATCGGCGACGTCCACTACCTGAACTCCGGCGACTGGGTCGAGTCGCTCACCGCGCTCGTCGAGCACCTGGACGGCCGCTTCGAACTCATCGAGTGGGAGCACTTCCAGCAGCTGTACCCGCTCCCCGCCGAGGACAACGAGGCCGATGAAACCGGCCCGTTGCCCGCCGTCGCCCTGCCATTTCTCGCCAAGGCCCGGGCCGCGTAGCCTAGTCCCGGCGACACACCCGCCGCGCCGGCCGCCCGGCCTCGTCGCGGGCCAATCGCGCGGGCCACGCACCCACGAAAAAGGCCGGGGCTCGCGGCCCCGGCCTCGGGAAACATTGGTAGGTCCAGTCTCCGACTGGACCCTCTGGACTCAGATCGGGTCCCTGCGGCTCGTGCAGGAGGGACCGGTCGGAGACCGGTCTACTTGGCAGAAGCGCAAGCCCAGCAGGGCCAGTCGGAGACTGGCCCTACTTAGCCAGCAAGGCGGCACTCCTACGCCGCCAGGTACTTAAGGCGACGCTCCTACGCCGCCAAGTACGGCAGCGTCTTGGCGAGCGCCTGCACCTGCGGCACGCCCTCGAGCAGTTCGCCGATCGCATCCCAGCGGCCGTTGACCAAGGCATCGCGCGCGGACTCGCGCATGGTGATCTTGATCTTCTGGCCTCCGAAACGCACTTCGAGCGCGGCGATGTCGACGACGACCTCCGTCTGGGGATTCGCCTCGATCGCAGCGGCGACCTGGGCGATGTCCTCGCGGGTCGCCACGACGCAGGGCATGCCGAGCGTGGTCGAGTTGCCGAAGAAGATCTCGGCGTAGCCTTCGGCGATGATCGCGCGGAAGCCGTACTTCTGGATCGCCTGCGGCGCGTGCTCACGGGAGGAGCCGCAACCGAAGTTGGCTCCGGAGAGCAGGACGGTGGCGCCCTGGAAACGCGGCTCGTTGAGCGGATGCTGTTTGAGGGAGCCGTCCTCGTTCTTGCGGACGTCGAAGAAGACGAACTCGCCGAGACCGTCGAACGAGACGCACTTCATGAAGCGCGCCGGGATGATGCGGTCGGTGTCGATGTCGTTGCCGGGCACGAACACGCCGCGGCCGGCGACCTGGGTGATTTTTGCGAGAGCCATGACTGAAAGGTTTCTAGTTTCTGGTTTCGAGTTACCGGTTTCGCGCAGCGAAACCTCAGTTTTTCACGTCAGTTGCTGACGTGGAAAACTTCGCGGGCATCCGCGACGTGGCCGGTGAGCGCGGCGGCGGCGACCATGAGCGGGCTCATGAGGATTGTGCGGCCGGTCGGGCTGCCCTGGCGGCCCTTGAAGTTGCGGTTCGACGAGCTGGCGGAGACCTGGTCGCCGACGAGTTTGTCGGGGTTCATCGCGAGGCACATCGAGCAGCCGGCGGCGCGCCACTCGAAACCGGCCTCGGCGAGGATCTTGTCGATGCCGAGCTTCTCGCACTGGAGGGCGACGATCTGCGAGCCGGGCACGGCGATGGCCTTGATACCCTTCGCGACCTTGCGGCCCTTCACGTACCGGGCGACCTCCTCGAAGTCGGAGAGGCGGCCGTTGGTGCAGGAGCCGAGGAAGGCGACATCGATCTTGGTGCCCTTGATCGGGGCGCCGGGCGCGAACTTCATGTACTCGAGCGCCTCGACGATCGAAGCCTTCTCGTCGGCCGAGGCGGCCGACTCCGGCGTCGGGATGCACTCGCCCACGCCGATGGCCTGGCCGGGATTGATGCCCCAGGTGACGGTCGGCTCGATGGTGGCCGCGTCGATCTTCACGACGTCGTCGTAGTGGCACCCCGGGTCCGAGGCGAAGGACTTCCAGCGCGCGACCGCGGCGTCCCACTCGGCGCCCTTCGGCGCGTACGGACGGCCCTTGAGGTAGGCGAAGGTGGTCTCGTCGGGATTGACGTAGCCCACGCGCGCGCCGCCCTCGATGGACATGTTGCACACGGTCATGCGCTCCTCCATCGACATGCGGTCGAAGGCCTCGCCGGCGTACTCGTAGGCGAAGCCGGTGCCGCCGTTCACGCCGAGCGTGCGGATGATGTGGAGGATGATGTCCTTGGCGTAGACGCCGGGGCGGAGCTTCCCGTTGACCTCGATGCGGCGGACCTTGAGCGCGCCGAGCGCCATGGTCTGCGTGGCGAGCACGTCGCGGATCTGCGTGGTGCCGATGCCGAAGGCGATCGCGCCGAACGCGCCGTGCGTGGAAGTGTGGGAGTCGCCGCAGGCGATCGTGGTGCCCGGTTGGGTGATACCCTGCTCCGGCCCGACGATGTGCACGATGCCCTGCTTGCCCGTGGAACGCTCGAAGAACGTGATGCCGAACTCCGCGCAGTTCTGGCGGAGCGCGTTCATCATGGCCTGCGCGAGCGGATCGGCGTAGGGCTCGGCGAACTGGTCGGTCGGCACGATGTGGTCGACCGTCGCGAAGGTGCGGTGCGGCATGGCGACCTTGAGCTTGAGGTCGCGGAGCATGCCGAACGCCTGCGGGCTGGTGACCTCATGGATGAGGTGCGTGCCGATGAGGAGCTGCGTCTGGCCGTTCGCCAACTGGCGGACGGTATGCGCTTCCCAGACTTTCTGGAACAGTGATTTGGCCATGGTGAAAGGAGGTATGGGGAGGTGGTTTGGAAAAGTTGGCAAGTGCGCGGGCCGCGGGGTTCGGTCCGCTCAATCGACGACGAACAACGTCGCGCCCTGCTCGGTCCACGAGCGGTGCGGCTCCGCGCCGTCGGCGACCTGGTAGCTCATGCCCGGCGTGAGCACGAAGCGCCGGCCGTCTTCGAGCTCCGTCGTAAGCTCGCCCGCCACGCAGAAGAGGATGTGCCCCTTCGCGCACCAGTGGTCGGCGCGGTAGCCCGGCGAGTATTCCAGCAGCCGTACGCGCAGCTCGCCGAACTGCCGGGTGCGCCAATCGGCCCAACCGGTTTCGCCCGACTTCCGTTCCGGAGTCAGGGCGGCCCAGTCGGTCACGCCGAAAGGTATGCCGGTCATCTTCATGGCCGCAGGATACCACGGTCTTGTCATAACCGGAAATACCTGTTTCGTCGGCTGTGATGCCTCGCGAGTATCAATTCCCGTTCGAGCTGCGCCACCTCGTCTACTTCCGCGAGGTCGCGCGCCGGCTGCATTTCCGCGCCGCCGCCGAGGCGCTCGGCATCGCCCAACCGGCGCTGAGCCGCCAGATCGCCCAACTGGAAAAGTCCCTCGGGCTCGACCTCCTCCGCCGCACCCGCCGCAAGGTCGAGCTCACCCCCACCGGGCAGGCCCTGCTCGACCGCGTCGAGCCGCTCCTGCGCGACCTCAATCGCCTGCCCGCCGAGCTCGCCACCGTGGCCGGCGGTCAGACCGGCCGCGTACGCGTGGCCTTCACCGGCCTCGCCATGGCCACCGTGCTGCCCGGCATCCTCCGCGAGTTCCACCGCGCGTATCCGGGAATCAAACTGGAGTTGAACGAGTCCCCCACCGCCGCCCAGCTCCCCGCCCTGCTCGCGGGCGACATCGACTGCGGCTTCTTCCATCCCGACGCCCCCACGCCCACGCTCGAGACGCGCACGCTGCTGCGCGAGAAGAACGGAGTGCTCCTGCCCAAGGACCATCCCCTCGCCCGCCGCGCCACGCTCAAGCTCGCCGACCTCGCCGACACGCCCTTCGTGCTTTTCCCGCGCCAGCACAACCCGGGTTTCTACGACCGCATCCTCGCCGCCTTCGCGACCGCGAAGATCACCCCGCGCATCGCCGAGGAGGTCTGGCCGCGCGCCAACGGCGTGGGCCTCGTGCGTGCGGGCGTGGGCGCGACGTTCATGCCGCCCTCGGAGGCGAAGCAGTTGCCGCCCGAGATCGTCTTTCGCGCCCTCGCGGGTCCGGCGCCCGAGAGCCGCCTCGTCGTCGGGTGGCGCACCGTGCCGGAACCCGAGCCCGCCCTCGCCGCCTTCCTCGCCATCGCCGCAGAGAAGTAGTGTGTCCAGCCATCGTCTCCCCGCCCCGAGCAAACCGTTGCGCGACAGACCGAGGTCAGGGTGAACGGAGAGCTGCGACCGGTTGGTGAACCCGCGCGTTGGGCGAGTAACCCTTACGAGTCCGGCATCATTCTGATGGATCGAATCGTGATCACTCCGGACTCGATTCTCCATTCGACAAGAGCTTTGCCCGAAGTCCCTTCACCACGATAGCGATACTGGAAGTCACCTTCCTTCCGCTGCCCGTGTCTCCCGACACTGAAGAGTTCGGGGATTCGAGTAACCTCGGAAGCTCTCCACTGCTGCCGCAGCTCTACCCCCACCAAACGGTCGATCTCCAGAATCTCCGCATCGCTCGGCCGCAAAGCTCGCTGCATGAACAGTACGATCGGAACCGCGATGAGCGCAGCAAGAGCCGCCGCGATCACCAGTTGAGCCACGACCTTCGGTTTCATCTCCACTATTTCTGGTTACGCAGTGGGGCCGAATCAATCAACGGAGGTTCTCTCTGGATCTCGATATCTGAATCCCTTGCAGGATCAGGGAACACAGAGGGGGTTCTTGTGGTTTCAACGACGTTCGCCTCCAGCTCGCCTCAACGGCCCGCGCCAACCGCCCCCCCAATTCCTATCGGCGGAAAGCAACCGTCTGCGAACCCGACGACCCGTATGTCTCGCATCCAGCCTCGAGCCTTCAGCTACGCGCGACCGTCGCGTCGTCCACGAAACTACCGCGCCGCCACTCAGGCCCGCGCGCGGACGATCTTGCCGTCGTGCCAGGTGATCAGCGGCGTGCCGGTGCGGCGACTGGTCTCGCGGGCGGTGCGGGCCGCGCGGCGCAGGGCGCGGGCGGCCGCGACGTGCAGCGGCAGTTGGGCGGCTTTCGCGGTGGGACGGGCGGAGGTTCTCATGCGTTGCTGTCGATCAATTCGGGCTGACCGGAGGAATTGTCATAAACCGCCCAGGCATCCGCAAGCATCCTGTACGTGGTGCGAAAATTGGCCCAGCCGCGGTGGAAGCGCCGCCGGATCGACTCCGCCGGGACGTTGTGCCCGCCTTGGCGCACGCGCGCGGCCACTCGGGCGACGGCCATCTCCGCCGAGGGCAGCCGCAGAAAGACGATCTCGATCGAGTACCCCGCGCGCTTCATCCGGCGCAACCGCTCGGCCTGCCGCAGCCCGCTGAGCGTGCTCTCGAAGGCGAAACTCTCCCGCGCCTCGACCAACCGGTCGATCTCGGCCAGGAAGAGCCGCCCGGCCGAGAGGGCCGCCAACTCGGGGTTGAAAGGCGAGATACCGGCGGCGATCAGGTCGGCGTTCACGAAGCGCTGGATGCGGGCCTCCTTCGGCAGAAACTCGCGGGCGAAGGTGGTCTTGCCGGCACCGTTCGGACCACCGATCACAACGCAGCGCAGGTCCGCTTTTCGCGCGCGCTTCGGTTTCGTGGCGCCAGTCTTGGCGCGCTTGGGCTTCGCTCGGCTCACTGCGGCGGATTAGCGGGACAAATCCCGCGCTTGGCAACTCGCGAGGCGAACGGTTCCGGCGCCGTCCGACCGCACCGTCCCGAGCGGCGCCCACAGTCGAATCCGGCCGGTCATCCTTTCGCCTGCAACGCCGCCACCACCGCGCGCGCCGCAGCGCCCATCCGCGCCAACACAAACGCCGCGAGGTCCTCGGGCAGAGCAGCTCGGAACACCTGCGGCTCGCCAGCCGGCGTGAGGTCGATCTCCGCGCAGTGCAGCGCTTGCCGCCGCAGCAGCAGCCGTGCCTCGAGCGCGGACGACCAACCGGTCTCGATGAACTCGAGGTAGTGCCGCTGGTCGGGGCCGTAAACCTTGTCACCGACGAGCGGGTACCCAAGCCACTGCGCATGCGCGCGGATCTGGTGCTTGCGCCCGGTCTCGGTCGCGACCCGCGCCAGCGTGAACCCGCCGCCGACCGCGAGCGGCGTGAAGCGCGTCACCGCCGGCTTGCCCTGCCCCTCCGCCACCACAGCCATCTTCGCCGTCACGGGCCCGCTGAAGTCCGGGCCGAGCGGTTGATCCACGAGCGTCTCGCCGGCCAGTTCGCCGACGAGGATCGCAACGTAGGCCTTGGCGTAGCGGCGCTTCAACACCGCCTTCTGCAGCCGTTGCGCGGTGCGTTCGTCCTTGGCGACGAGCACCACGCCGCTGGTCTCGCGATCGAGCCGGAAGACCAGATGCATCGCTCCGCCGCCGAGGTACTCGCGCGCCGCGCCGACGAGACTCGACCACGGGCCGGCCTTCGAGGGGTGGCAGACGACATCGCCCGGCTTGTTGAGCACCAGCAGGCGCTCGTCCTCGTGCAGGATCCAGGCACGCAACTCCGCCGGCGCGATCAGACGGATCGCCTCCGGCGGCTGCTCACGCCGCGGCCACGGCCCGATCGGGCGATCGTAACCGGAGCGCATCACGCGCGGCTCCTCCTCATGATCTCTTCGCTGGGCAGAACAGACGGCACCCCCGGATCCTCCGGGTCCACGTCACTCCCGGCAAGCACAGGCCCGTCCCGCCGGGAACATCCCGCGCGCCCGGGCACAGGGCCGCTCCGCTCAATTCCGGCCTCGACCGTGTCACCGATCACCGGCTACTCCTCTGCCCGCCCCATGCTCCGGCACCTTCCCTCCCCCATCCTCCTCGTCGCGCTCGCCCTGGCCTCCGGTTGCAGTCGCCCCCCGCCCGCCGAACAGGCCGCCGGGCTCGCGGCCGAGATCGCGACGCTCCGGGCCTCCCTCCCGGCCGACCCGACCGCCGACGAGGCGTCCGCGATCGCCAAACCGGCCAAACGCGCCGCCCGCGCCTACACCGCGCTGCTGGACCTCGAGACCGAGAACCCGGCCGATCCGGCGGTGGCCGCCGCGCGCGCCACGGCCGAGCCGGTCGCCAGCGAGATCCGCCGCATCCAGCGCCTGGCGACCGAGCGCCACGATCTCGCCGACCTGATGGGCGGCCTGAAGGTCCGCGGCTATCGCGCGGCCCGTTCCCACGCCGTGCCCAAGCTGCTCGAGCTGCTCGCCGCGGCGGCACGCCATGCCGCCGAAGCCGACCTCGAGAGTCTCCCGGGGTTGGTGCGCGAGGCCGCCGAACTCGCCGCCGCGCTGGCCGATGTCCGCCCCGGCGAGCCGTCGGCCGGCCAACCGCACCCGGCGCTCACCCGCGCCGACTGGCTCCGCGCCGCCGAGCGCATCGACTCGTTCAACCGCGCCGAGCCGCCGGAGTTCGCCCTCGGGCTCGCCCTGGCCCATGCGGTGTTGGGCAAGAGCGGCTTCGCGCTCGTCGAGCTCGAGCGGTGCGACGCCGCGAAATTCGAACCGGCGAGCCATGCCGCGCTGGTCCCGCTCGCTCGCGCCTTCGTCTTCAGCCGTCTCGGCTTCACCGCGCTGGCCGGCCGCGAGGCGTCCAAGATCTCCGGCGACACCGAGTCCGGCCGCCAGCTGCTCGCCGCCATCCATGCCACCCTCGCCTACTGCCACGCCGCCGAGAAGGACTGGCGCCAGATGGACCGCGAGCTCGGCGAAGCCGTGCGCATCTGGCCGGACAACCCGCTCGTGGTCTTCCTCGCCGGCGAACGGCTGCTGGCCGACGGCCGCCGGGAGGAGGCGCTCGAGACCTTCGGCCGCGTGACGGCCGGCACCGAAGCGGCCTGGTTGGCGCCACTCATCGAAGAACGCGTCCGGGCCGTGCGCGACAGCACGGGCGAGGTGCCACCGCTCGTCCTCGACAACAGCTTCATCCTGAAGGCGGCGCTGCTCTCGCTGCGGCAGGAGGCACGCGGCGCCGACACCGGCCGGCTGTTCGCCAAGCTGTGCGACGCCGCGCAGCGACTGCCGGCCCTGCTCGGCCGGGAGGACGCGGCCGCGGCACCGTCACCATAGTTCACTCACTCCGGGAGGTCCGTCCCCGCGGGCGCCGTCATGCCGTCGCCACGGGCGCCCCCGCCCGCGGGGTTCGGACCCAACGAAGCGGTTGGCCCCGGCGGAGCGGGGGAGATCGGGCCGCCAAGCCCCCCTCTCCGGCCGCCACCCCGGCTCCGTGGGGCACGCCACAACCACTTCCCGGTGCACACCCTCGGCGCGGCACCGCCTCCGGCCCTGTCCGGACCGGCGTATTCAGGCTCAGAGATCCGGCGGCACGGTACCGAGGGACTCCTCCATCGTGGTGAGCCCCTCCTTCACCTTGAGCATGGAGTCCTGGTGCAGGGTCTTCATGCCGTTGCGCATGGCGATCTTCTTGAGCTCGGCGGTCTCGAGGCCCTTGTTGATGCCCTCGATGAGCTCCTCGGACACGACCATGAGCTCGTGGATGCCGACGCGGCCCTTGTAGCCGGTGCCGCCGCACTTCGGGCAGCCGCGCGGATTGGCGCGGAAGATCGGGCCGCTCCAGCCGATCGCATTCTCGAGCAACTCCTTCTCCCGGCCGACCGGCTCGTGGGGCATCTTGCAGATCTTGCAGACGCGGCGCATGAGGCGCTGGGCGCACACGCACAACAACGACGACGAGATCATGAACGGCTCGATGCCCATGTCCGTGAGGCGGGCGATCGTGCTCGGCGCGTCGTTGGTGTGGAGGGTGGAGAGCAGCAGGTGACCGGTGAGCGCGGCCTCGACGGCGATGTCCGCCGTCTCCTTGTCGCGGATTTCGCCGACGAGCACGATGTCGGGGTCCTGGCGGAGGAAGGCGCGCAGCGCGGCGGCGAAGGTCAGGCCGATCTGCCGGTGCATCTGCATCTGGTTGATGCCGGCCAGCGTGTATTCGATCGGGTCCTCCGCGGTGCGGATGACCAGCTCCGGGCTGTTGATCTCGTTGAGCGCCGAGTAGAGCGTCATCGACTTGCCCGAGCCGGTGGGGCCGCAGTGCAGGATCATGCCGTACGGCTGGCGGATCACGTCGCGGTACTTGGCGAGATTCTCCTCGGAGAAGCCGAGCATCGGCAACGGCAGCGTCGACTTCTGCTTGTCGAGGATACGCATGACGACGCCTTCGCCGTGGTTGAGCGGGGCGGTGGAGACGCGCAGGTCGATGTCGACGTTCTTGCGGGTGTAGTTTTTAAAAATGATACGTCCGTCCTGCGGCAACCGGCGCTCGGCGATGTCGAGGTTGCACATGATCTTCAGGC
>DAOOFR010000020.1:30510-32005 GCA_035415285.1 Opitutaceae bacterium | reverse complement strand
CGGCATCGGCCGCGCCGTGCACGCGCCGAGCGGCAGGATTTTCCGGCGAGAGGCGGGTGGCGCCATCCCCCACTGCGGCCGAGTCGGTCTTCACCGGGCTCTCCGGCGCGCCTCGCTCCGAACCACGCGACTTCGCGACCGCAACAGTCCCGGCCGGCAAATTTTCCTGCGGCGCAACCTCGGTCGTTCCGGCAACCGCCCGCGCGGAGGCCGCGCTCGGGATCACCGGCGCCGAGGTTGTCGTCGCGCCAGGCGCGCGCCCCGTGGTTTCCTCCCCAGCGGCCCCCGCCGGGGACGTGGCCATGTCCTTTCCCCCGGGCAGCGGCGCCGTCTGGGCGGACGGAGTCTCCGCGCCGGTCGGCGACTGCGTCATATCCGCCGCGATACTCCCGCTGCTCGGGCGGGCGGTCTCACACAGGACCTGGGCCAAGGTTCGTGTCGCCACCACCGGCGCAGCCGGCGCCTTCGGCGCAGCCGACGCAGACGCCCGGCGCCCGGCCGTCGGTGCGAAGGCCACACCCGCCGGCACCTCGGCGAACGCACGACTGGCGGCGGCGCGGGGAACCGGCATCTCGGGAGCCGGCGAACCCGGCTTCGGCCCACCTTCCAAGGCGTCATTGGTCATCGGCGACGGCACCGGCACCGCCGCCGCGCCCATCTCACCGGACTTGGGATTCGGAGACAGCTCACGCACCAGGGGTGACACGGCGGCAGCCCGTCCGGGTTCCGCCGCCGTCCGGCCGTCGGCGTTCGTCTCGGCGGCGGGCACCGCGCCGGCGGGCGCCTCCCCGCCCCCCACGCTTGCGCCGGTGGGGCCGTCGGGCGCGCCGGTTGCGCCCGCGGCCGCACCGGTTGTGGGCGGCGCCGGAACCGCGGCGGGCACGGGCATGGGCGGGCACAGCCCGGCGGCGAGGCCGCGCTCCGCGGCATCGGACGCCTCGGCATCCGTGTCGTCCGCGGCCGGCGCGCGGCTTCCCGGCTTCGGAGTCGGCACACCGTCGTCGCCGGCGGTCTGGCCGGCGCTCGAGTCGAGCAGCGAGGCGAACGAGGCGTTCTCCGCGTCGGGCTCCGGTTGTGACGGGGCGGAAGGAGCTGCACCGTTCATCGGCGCGGCGCTGGCGAGAGGAAGGAAGGCGACCTGCATGGTGATGCTGGGTTGGGCGAAGCGCACGCCCGAGGGGCGCGGCGGTTGCGGTCGGCGGGCGACGCGGGTCGGTCAGGAACCCGCGGAGTTTCTGGAGGACTTCATCAGCCGCAGGCGTTCCGAGAGGCGCGCGGCACGTTGCGCCTGGTTGTTCTTCTCGCTCTTGTCCTTCGACATTTCTTCGAAGATCGGGCCGACGGCGTCGGCTTTCATCAGGGACAGGACCTTCACGACGGTCGCATCGTCCATCTCCGCGAAGATCGCGACCGCGGCCTTCGGCGTCAGGTTGGAGTAGGTCTGCGCCAGGCTCCGGAGATTCTTCAGTTCGTCGACGCCGACGGCGGTGAGCAT
>DAOOFR010000020.1:6811-30410 GCA_035415285.1 Opitutaceae bacterium | reverse complement strand
TCTGCGCCAGGCTCCGGAGATTCTTCAGTTCGTCGACGCCGACGGCGGTGAGCATCTGGCTGATCTCGGCGCGCTGGGCCTCGATCTCCTTGCGGGTGCGGGCCAACTCGGCGATCTCGGCCGCCAGTCTGGTCTCGCGCTGCACGACCGCCTGTTCACGGTTGCGCAGACTGTCGCGCTGGGTGCGCAACTCCTTCGCGAGCTTCTCGATCTCCGGCGTCCACATGTCCCACGGCGGGCGCGTCTCCCGCGGGCGCAGGACTTCGGGGGCGCCGGCCCCGCCGGCTCGAGCCGCGATCGCGGCGAGGATCGCCGGGGCGCTCTGGTTGACGAGAAACACGCTCACGGCCGGCTGAAGGAGCACGATCAGCACCGCGGCGAACCATGGTTTGGTCAGAATGTTCATGACTCCGGAAGGAGACCGCCGCGCGGCAGCCGGTCGTCGAGTTGGCGTTGTTCGAAACGGAAGAGTTCGGTCTGGAAACGCTCGCGGGCACGGCCGCGCAGCTTGTCGACGAGGCGCACCTGGAGGTGGGCGTCGATCCAATGCTTGCGCGCGAGCTCCTGTTCGCTCCGCGCCTTCTCCAGCGCCTCGGCCGCCCGCCGCTCCTCCTCGAGTTCGGCACGGTAGGCCTGCATGAACGAGACCTGCATCGAACCCGGCAGCCCCGTGGCCCGCCGCACGATCAGCGACTCAACGAACTGCGCCACACGCAGCTGCCGATGCGCCAACGCCTCGTCGCACTCCCCTACCCGGCGGTTGGCGCCGGAGAACGCCTCGCTGGCGCGCATCTCCTGGAGATTGCGCAGCGTGGCGACCGGCTCGAGGGTGAAGCGGAACTTTTTCATCCGACGATGCGCTTGAGCGCGGTGTAGGCGTCGCTGCGCGCGGCGAACTCCTCGACGCCCTGACGCAGGAACTTCGTCAGCGGCTCGCGCAGCTCGATGGCGCGATCCACGACCGGGTTGGAATTCTTCGGGTACGCCCCGATGGTGATGAGGTCCTCGTTGCGCCGGTACACCGCGAGCGCCTCGCGGGCCTTCGCCACGGTGTCGAGCTCGGGCCGCGTGCAGATGTCGCGGCTGAGGCGCGAGACGCTGTCGAGCACGTCGATCGCGGGATAGTGGTTCGAGTTCGCCAGCGCGCGGGAGAGCACGATGTGGCCGTCGAGGATGCCGCGCACGGCGTCGGCGATCGGTTCGTTCATGTCGTCGCCCTCGACGAGCACCGTGTAGAGCGCGGTGATCGCGCCATGCTCGCTGGTGCCGGCCCGCTCGAGCAGTCGGGGCAGCAGCGAAAAGACGGACGGCGTGTAGCCGCGCGTGGCGGGCGGCTCGCCCACGGCCAGGCCGATCTCGCGCTGGGCCATGGCGAAGCGCGTGACCGAATCGAGCAGCAGCAGCACGCTCTTGCCCTGCGCGCGGTACGCCTCGGCCACCGCCGTGGCGGTGAAGGCGCTGCGCACGCGCAACGGCGCCGGCTGGTCGGAGGTGGCGACGACCACGACGCTGCGCCTGAGCCCCTCCTCGCCCAGGTCCTTCTCCAGAAACTCGCGCACCTCGCGGCCGCGTTCGCCGATCAGCCCGACCACGACGATGTCGGCCTGCACGCCGCGCGCCATCATGCCGAGCAGCGTCGACTTGCCCACACCGGAGCCGGCGAAGAGGCCGACACGCTGGCCGCGGCCGAGCGGGATGAACGTGTCCACCGCACGGATTCCGGTGGGGATCGCCTCCTTGATGCGCTCGCGCCGCAGGGCGTTGGGCCGGGTGGAGGTCGTGGGCACGACCGCCGGGAGGAAGCGACCGCCGTCGATCGGCCGTCCCAGCCCGTCGAGCACGCGGCCGAGGAGGTTCTCCCCGGGTTCGGGCAGCATCGGCCGCTCGCCGGCGACGACCTTGCAGCCGGCGTGCAGCCCCTCCATGTCGCCGAGCGGCATGAGCAGGACGGTGTGGTGCCGGAAGCCGACCACCTCGGCCTGGAGCGCCGAGCCGTCGCGTTCGGACTTGATCACGCAGATGTCGCCCAGCCCCACATTGGGCCCGTCGGCCTCGACGATGAGCCCCGCGACACCGGTGACGCGGCCGGCGCGCTCGACGGGCGCCGTGCGCTGGATGCGGGCGGCGAGGTCCTGGACGAAAGGATCGAGGTTGGCGGTCACGGTTCAGGCGTGGGCGAGGCTGTCCTGAAGCGAGTTGAGGCGGGTGGCGCCGCGCGCGTCGACCACCCCGAACCGGCTGCGCACGAGGCAGTCGCCCGCGTGGAGGTTGGACTCGACGACGATCTTCAGGCCGGGGAATTCGCGCAACCAGCCGGGGTTGAGCTTCTCGAGCAGCTCGGCATCGCGCGCGGACAGCACGAGTTCGAGGCCGGTGGTTTCGGGGAAGAGTTCGTCGAGCGCCTCGCGGCAGACCTTGGCCACCACCTCGATGGGCGGCTCCCAGCCCGCGAGCAAGCGGCGGCCGATCTCGACGGCGAGGCCCGGCAGCGCGGCGCGCACCTGCTCGGTCAGGCGGGTCTCCGCCTGCCGGAGCGCCTCGAAAAGGCTCTCGTTGAGCTGCTGCACCTCGGAGCGCATCTCGACCATCTGCGAGTCGGCGAAGCGCCGCGTATCCTCGGCTCCTTCACGGCGCGCCTGTTCGCGCAGCTCGGCCAGCTCCGCCTCGGTGAGGGTGCGGGCGCGGGCCCGCACCACGGCGGTGGCGCCCTGGAGGGGACGATCGAAGACGATGAGTTTAGACAACGACATTGGATTCCTGGGCTTCGAGGGAGATCTCGCCCTCCTCCTCGAGGCGGCGGACCACCTGGATGATGGCGTCCTGCGCCTGCTCGACATCGCGCAGGCGCACCGGCCCGAGCATCGAGATCTCCTCCTTGAGGCTCTCGGCAGCGCGCTTGGAGATGGCGCCGTAGATCTTGGTGCGCAGGCCCTCGCTGGCCGACTTCATCGAGACGGCGAGGTTCGAGGAGTCGACCTCGCGCATGACGCGCTGCAGGTCCTGCAGGCTGAGGCGGTTGAGGTCCTCGAAGCCGAACATCTTCTTGCGCACGGCCGCCCCGAGGGTCGCGTTGCGCTCCTCGATCTTGGCAAGCAGGGTCTTGGATACATCCTTGTCGAGGGCGTTGAGCACCTCGGCCACGCTGCGCACGCCGCCGCTGCGGTGGAAGGTGGGCCGCGCCTTCACGTCGAAGTGTTTGCCGAGGCTGCGCACGACCTTGCCGACCAGCTCGAGCGAGGTGCTCTCGATCGTGCCGAGGCGCTCGACGACCTCCTCGCGCATCTCGGGGCTGAGCATGGTGAGGATCTCGGCCGCCTTCGGCGTCTCGAGGTACGAGAGCACGAAGGCGATCGTCTGCGGCTGCTCGCTCTTGATGAGGTTGCAGATCTGCCGGCCCTCCATCTCGGCGATGTCCTTGATGACGTCGATGGAGGTGCCGCTCGGGCCGACGCGTCCCATGATCGAGGCCGCCTTGAAGTCGCCCTTGGCGAGCTCGAGCGTGCGCTGCGCGTACGGGCTGCCGCCGAGCACGCCCTTGGTGCTCTCGAGGATGACGCTGCTGAACTCGTCGATCGCGGCGCGCTGGTGCTCGACCGGGATGAGACCGAGCTGCGTCATCTCCTTGGTGACGGCCTCGACGGTGTTGTCGTCGAAGTTCTTCATGAGTTCGGCGGCCGACTCGGGACCGATGGTCACCAGAAAGATGGCCAGTTTCTTGGCGCGGGAGAACTTCTCGTAGTCCTGCGCGGGGAGCGCGCCGGCGGCGGCATCGGAACTGGAGACGGAAGCGGCCATGGCTCAGGATTGTTTGTTGATCGCGACCCAGTCGCGCAGGGCGGTGCCGACGTTGGTCGGCTTCTGCCGGATCAGCTCGTTGATCAGTTCGGGGGTGACGGTGCCGGGAGCGCCGGTGAGGGTGCGCGGCTCGGTCGACGGCAGCTCGCGAAGCAGTTCGACCGGGACCGCTTCCGGCTTCTCGCGGCCGAGGCGGCGGAGGAAATACAGCATCAGGGCGCCGGCGGCGACGATCGGCAGGAAGCGCACGGCCATGTCGATGTAGGGCTGCAGCTTGTTCTGCTGGCGGATCTGCTCGGCCTGGGCGACCAGCGGTTCGGCGGGGAAGGCGATCTCCTGCAACGCCACCACGCTCTCCGGCGCCTGGCCGGCGCCGAGCTTCACCCCGAGGGCGTTGACGACGAGCTGGCGCAGGGTGTTGAGCTCCTCGGGCGTGCGGGGCTGGGGTTGCGGCGCCTCGGGGGTGCCGCCCACGCGCTGGTTGAGGAAAACGGCGGCGGTAATGGATCGCACGGTACCGGGGTTGCGCGTGATCGAGGTGCGCGTGGTGTTGATCTCGTAGCTGGTCGTGCGGTTCTTGCGGTTCTGCTCGGTGCGGGTCTGCGCCGTGCCGGCGGTGCCGGCTCCCGCGGCCGCGGCGGCCTCGCCCGGGACGTTCGCGGCGGTGCCGACCGCCCCACCCCCGCCCGCCCCCTCGGCGGTGGCGCTGGTGTCCTCCGTGGAGGTCTGCGAACGCACGACCTGGCCCTCCGGATCGTACTTCTCCTCGGCGATGGTGGTCGCGTCGGTGTCGACCTCGGCGGAGACGCGCACGACGGCGTTGCCGGCGCCCACGGCCGCGGCGAGCATCGTCTCGACCTTGCGGGCGAAATAGTCCTCCACGCTCTGCCGGTACTTGATCTGGCTGGACGCGGTGGTGAGCAGCGGGTCGGTCTTGAGCTCCTCGGAGAGGACGCGGCCGCGGTTGTCGACGACGGCGACCGCGTCGGGCAGCAGGCCCTGGACGGAGTTGGAGACGAGGTGGCGGATGGCGTTGACCTGCTCGGAGGAGATCCGGCCGCCGCCCAGATCGATGAAGACGGAGGCGCTGGGTTTGATCGACTGGTCGACGAGCAACAGGCGGTTCTCCGGCTGGACGATGAGCACACGGGCGCCGCGCACGCCCTCGAGCTGGCCGATGGTGCGGGCGAGTTCGCCCTGGAGGGCCCGGGCGTAGTTGGTGCGCTGGACAAAGTCGGACACGCCGAAGTTGCCCTTGTCGAAAATCTCGAAGCCGACGCCCTCGCCGCTCGGCAGGCCCTTGCCGGCGAGATCCATGCGCAGGCGGTGCACCTGTTCGGCGGGCACGAAGACGGTGGAGCCGCCAGCCTCGGCGCGGTACGGGATGTTGCTGGTCTGCAGGTAGCTGATGACCGCGGCGGCATCCTTCTCGCCCAGGCGGCCGTAGAGCAGCTGGTAGTCGGGGCGACGCGACCAACTGACGAGCGCCGCCAAACCCGCGACCACGACCATCGCGGCGATGATGAGCGACACGCGCTGGTTGGCGCCGAGATGCCCCCAGAGGGCGAGGAGCGATTGCAGGACGTTCTTCATGCGGGAGGGCGGCGAGGTTCAGAACACGGGAAACTTACACCGGCATGCGCATCAGTTCCTGGTAGGATTCCACCAGCTTGTTGCGCACCTCCACCATCATCCCGAGCGCGAGGGAGGACTCCTGCAGCGAGATCATCGCGCTGTGGAGCTGGTCCGACTGCCCGAGCATGACCTTCTGCGTCTCGGTGGCGGCGGCCTGCTGGGTCGAACCCACCTCGTCGACGAGCTTGGTGAAGAGACTGCCGAACTGGTGCGCACCGCTGAGCTCGTTGGTCTTGGCGGTGGTCGCCGGGGCGGCCGCGCGGTCGAGCCGGGCCGGGTTGACCGCCGGCTGCAACGGGACGGAGCTGAACGAACCGATGGGGCTGAGCATGATGCGGAAGGTTGGGGGTTGGTCGGGGATCAGCGGCCGATCTCAAGGCTCTTGGCGGCCATCTCGCGGCCGGCCTTCACCACGGCGAGGTTGGCCTCGTAGGCCCGGGAAGCGGAGATGAGGTCCACCATCTCCATGGCCATATTGACGTTCGGCATGCGCACGAAGCCGTTCGCGTCCGCGTCGGGATGGGAGGGGTCGTGGACCGTGGGTCCTTGACGCTGATCGGCGGTGACAGCCGACACCCGCACGCCGCGCAACGCCGGACTGGCGGCGCTGTCCCCCAGCCGCTTGACCAGCTCGGACTCGAAGGAGACGACCTGGCGGGCGTAGGGCAGGCCGTTGGGCCCGCGGGTGGTCTGGGCGTTGGCGATGTTCTGCGCAATGACGTCGAGCCGCGCGCGTTGGGCTTGCAAGCCACCGGAGGCCGATTCGATGCCGGGAATGAAGTCCATGGGAAGCAGGGGTCGCGGTTGGAGGGCGGCGGAGCGTGGGCTCAGCCGGAGCTGCGTCCGGTGATGGCCATGCGCAGATTGCGCATGTCGGTGCTGACCACCTGGGCCAGGAAGTTGAATTCGGTGCTGCTGCGGCCAAGGAGCATGAGCTCCTTCTCGATCTCCACATTGTTGCCGTCGGGGCGGACCGCCTTGGCCGCAAGATCCTCCACCAGTTGGGGTTGCACGGTGCGCAGCTCCTGGGTGCCGCCGCGTTGCAGCGCGGACCGCAGTTGCGCGGCGAAGTTGGCCGCGACATCGACGCGCTTGTAGCCGGGGGTCTCCGCATTGGCGATGTTGGCCGCGATCGCCTGATGCCGCAGCACCGTCGCGTCCATCATCTGGCGGGCGACCTGGTAGTTCGTGCTGCTGAAAACCGCATCGATCATGCGCAGGCCCGAAAGCAATGCAGGTGCCAAGCCTGCAAACGCAGGCACAGAGCGTTGATCATCAGATAATTGCCGCAGTTCACCACCCCTTCAATTGCCCGTGGCGAACCGACGGAGGCCCATGTCGGCAGTTTTTGCCGCCAACCACTGAAGCGTGAACCACGCGGCTCGGGAAAAATGAGGCCCACCAATCGCCTCGGGCTTCATTCCGCCCCGCACGCGCCGATGAACCCCACATTCACCATGATACGACGGGAGGACTACGAGTTCATCCGCACGCTGGTCTACGACTACAGCCGCATCAATCTCGGCCCCGACAAGCAGGAGCTGGTCTCCGCGCGCATCGGCAAACGCCTGCGTGCGCTCAGCCTGCCCAACATCACGGCCTACTGTGAACTGATGCGCCGACCGGAGGGGGACGACGAACTGAGCAACCTCATCGACGTCATCTCCACCAACCACACCTTCTTCTTCCGCGAACCGGCGCACTTCGACTACCTCGAGAAACACGTCGTCCCCGAGTTCACCAACGAGAAGTCGCCCCATCGCCGCAGCCCATTCCGGGTCTGGAGCGCCGCCAGCAGCTCGGGCGAGGAGGTCTATTCGATCGCCATCCTGCTCGCCGAAGTCGGGGCGACCAAGCCGGGCTGGCAATGGCAACTCGAGGCCACCGACATCTCCACCCGCATCCTCAAACGCGCCCGCGAAGCCATCTATCCCGAGGAGACGGTCGCCAAGGTCCGGCCCGAACTGATCAAGAAGTACTTTCAGAAGGGTGTGGGGCCGCAGGAGGGCAACTTCCGGGTCAAGCCCGACTTGGCCGGCCGCGTGACGTTCCGGCATCTCAACCTGCTCGGCCCGGCGTATCCGTTCACCGAACCGTTCCAGGTGATCTTCTGCCGCAACGTCATGATCTATTTCGATCGCCCCACCCAGGAAGAGCTCGTGCGGCGGCTCTCCGAACGCCTCGTCCCGGGCGGCTACCTCATGGTCGGCCACTCCGAGAGTCTCACCGGCATCCATCATCGCCTCAAGATGGTGAAACCCGCCATCTACCAGCTACCGGCCTGAGCCGGCCCGCCCCGCCATGCCCACCGACCCCAGCGCCAGGATCCGCGTCCTCGTCGTCGACGACTCGGCGACCGTGCGCCGCATGGTGACCGATGCGCTCAGTGTCGATCCCGACATCGAGGTCGTGGGCACGGCGATGGACCCCTACATCGCCAAGGACAAGATCCTCGCCCTCAAGCCGGATGTGATCACGCTCGACCTCGAGATGCCGCGCATGGATGGTCTCACGTTCCTGCGCATCCTCATGGAGCGGCATCCGATCCCCGTCGTGATCATGAGTTCGCTCACCCAACCCGGTTCCCTGAAGGCGATCGAAGCCATGCAGCAGGGCGCCGTTGAGGTCTTGGGCAAACCGGGTACTTCGTATTCGATCGGCGATCTCGGTCCCCAGCTCATCCTCAAGATCAAGGCCGCCGCGCAGGCGCGCCTCCGCCGCCCCCTAGGACTCCCCCCGGTGGCGCCGCCGCCGGTTCCAGTAGCTCCGGCCCCCGCCGCGGCCGCGCCCGCCCTCGCCGAGACCAGACCGGCCCCCGCCCCGCCCCCCACGCCGGTCGTTCCGGCCGTGCCCACGCCCGTGCTCGCGCGCCGCCTGATCGTGGGAGTGCCCCCGATCCGCCCGCCGATCGTCGGCGGCCCCGCGCCCGGCTCCCGCAAACTGATCCTCATCGGCGCCTCCACCGGCGGCACCGAGGCGATCCGCGAGGTGCTCCAACGGCTCCCCGGCAACCTCCCGCCCATCGCCATCGTCCAGCACATCCCGGCCACGTTCTCCCGCGCCTTCGCCGACCGCCTCAACAGCCTCTGCCAGATGGAGGTGCGCGAAGCCAAGGACGGCGACGAGTTCCGCCCCGGCCTCGCCCTCGTCGCCCCGGGCAATTTCCACCTGCTCGTCCAGCGCGTGGGCGCCCGCTACGTGGCTCGCGTCACCACCGGACCGATGGTCTGGCACCAGCGCCCCGCCGTCGACCTGCTCTTCAAATCGGCGGTCGAATGCGCCGCGCCCCACACCGTCGCCACCCTGCTCACCGGCATGGGCAAGGATGGGGCGGAAGGCCTGCTCCAGCTCCGCCAACGCGGTGCGCGCACGTTCGCGCAGAGCGAGGAGAGCTGTGTTGTCTACGGCATGCCGCGGGCGGCCAACGAACTCGGCGCCGCCGAGCGCATGGTCCCGCTGGACCGCATGCACGAGGCGATCCTCGCCGCCATCAGCCAAGTCGCCGACTGAGCCGCCCGACGCGTCACCATTTTCCCGACTGTCGCGAGCGCAGATTTGCGGCGGCGGCGCGCCGTGCAAAACCCAACCGCGCTCTTCCCTTTTCCCGGAAAGCACACAACATTTTGCGCGGATGAGTTCCTCCCCTTTGCCGGTCTCCCCGGAGCCGCCCGGCACCCCCCAGAAAACCACCTGCGAGTTTGCGCAATTTGTCACCGACGCCGAGGGCACGGTCGAACGCTGCCGCATCCTCGGCACCGAGTCGATCTGGGGCGAATCGACCCGGATCATCGGCCGCGATCTCCTCGATCTGCTGCGCGACACGCAGCCGCGCTGGCGCCCCCTCCTGCCCGCCAGCCTCGGCGAAGGTCCCGACAGCATCTTCCTGCCGTCCCCGCAGGATCCGCTTCCCAGTTTCGGTTTCCGTCTGCAGCGGCTCGATCTGGAGCCCGGGTACGTCGTCACCATCACGCCGGAACTCGCCCCCGCCGCGGCCCTGGGCCAGGAAGGTTTCGCCGGTCTGGGCCAACGCCCCGAGGCGCTCGCCCAGCTCTTCCTGCGCCACTGCCTGCTCGAGTCGCGCATGCAGAACTACCTCGCGAGCTTCCCCGGCGTCGCCTTCAGCCGCCGCAGCGACCTGTCGTTCAGCTACCTCGGCCCACGTTTCGAGACGCTCACCGGACTCTCCCCCGCTCTGCTCACCAAGGACGGGCACGCCTACGAGGAGCTCATCCACGAGGCGGACCGCGAAGCCTACGCCAAGGAATCCGCCGCCCATGCGGCCGGGCGGTCCTTCTCGCTCACCTATCGCATCCAGCATGCCCGCACCGGCCAGGTCCGGCACATCATGGATGTGCGCAACCCCGCCCGCTCCGCCAGCGGGCTGCCCCTCGGCTGCGACGGCATGTGGCTCGACATCACCCGGGAGAAAGTCGCCGAGCTGCGCCTCAACGAAAACGGCTGGAAGGAGACCCTCACCGTCCTCACCAGCGGCCTGCTCCACGACTTCGGCAACCTGCTCTCCGGCATCTACTCGCTGAGCGAACTCTACCACGCCCAACTCGCCGCCGACCCCTCCATGGCCGAGGGACTGGGCATGATCAAGGAGCACGCCCGCCAGGCCCAGCTCCTCGTCAAAAAGATCAGCTCGCTCAACCGCGACACCGTCGGCCGCCGCAACTACTACTCGCTCAACCGCCTCACCCGCGAGCAACTCGAACTCATCGGCCCCATCCTCCCGAAGGGCATCCAGCTCAACACCGAGTTCCCCCCGGAGGAGATCCCGGTCTACCTCGACGAGGTCGCCTTCCGCCAAGCCCTCGTCAACTTCGCCATCAACGCCCGCGACGCCATGGGCGCCCGCGGCTCGATCCTGATCCGGCTCGCCGCCCCGGCCCGCGCCGAAGCCTTCGCCGACGTCGTCTTCCGCAGCACTCCCAACTGGCACCGCCACTACGCCGCGCTCGTCTTCGGCGACTCCGGCTGCGGCATCCCTCCCGACAAACTCTCCAAGGTCTTCGATCCCTTCTTCACCACCAAACAGAGCGACCGCGGCACGGGTCTCGGCCTCTACACCGCCCAACTCTTCGCCGAGAACGAGGGCGGCCACATCGGCGCGCGCAGCCGGCTCGGCGCCGGCACCGACATGGTGCTGCTGCTCCCCATCGCCGCCCTCACCGACGACGGCTCCCCCGCCCCCACGGACGAGGAGACCACCGCCGCTCCGGACGAAGTCCCCTCCCGCCGGCCCTGCGTGTTGCTCCACACCCCCGGCCAGATGCCTTCCGCCCGCCTTGAGGAGAGCCTGCGCGCCCACGACTGGGAGGTCCGCAACACCATCGCCCCCGAGGAGATCCGTGTCTTCCTCGCCGAGAAGGGCGCCGGTCTCGACCTGCTTTTCATCAACCAGCCCGAGGCCGATCCCGAGCTCGCCCGCCTGCTCGAGATCGTCCGCCGCGAACAGCCCCACCTGCGTATTGCTCTTGAAATCACCGGGCAAAACCCCGACGAAGTCCCCTCCGCGATCCGCCACCGCGTCGACGTCCTCCTCCGCCCCAACCGCCCCGAACGCGAACTCGTCAACGAACTTGCCCGCCTTCTCCCGCCCCGATGAGCAGCCCCGCCTATACCAAGCCCCCCATCCTCATCGTCGATGACGAGCCCATCGTCCTCGCCGCCCTCAAGGAGACGCTGTTGCGCGAGAGCTACGACGTCGTCGCCACCAACAGTCCCGCCCAGGCGCTCGACATCCTCCACCAGCGGCAGTTCGCCGTCATCATCTCCGACCACCGCATGCCCGAGATGACCGGTCTCGAGTTCCTCGTCGAAGCCAAGAAGCTCCAGCCCCAGACCTCGCGCATCCTCATCACCGCGGTCCTCTCGCTCCCCACGATCATCGACTCGATCAACAAGGGCGAAATCTTCCGCTTCCTCGCCAAACCCTGGCTGCGCGAGGAGCTCACCGCCACCGTCCGCAACGCCGTCCAGCGATACGAACTGGTCACCCAGAACACCCAGCTCCAGTCCGAGACCGCCCAGCTCAACACCCGCCTGGCCGACGCCAACCGCGCCCTCGAGGCCCAGGTCCGCACCCTCGAGCAGCAGAAGGTCGCCCTCGACCACGCCAACCACTCCCTCGAGACCAACTTCGGCAAGTCCCTCGACCTGGTCTACCGCATCCTCAACACCTACGACCCGCTCCTCGGCAACCAGATCAAGGTCGTCACCGACATCTGCAAGAAGATGGCCGATACGACCCACTTCACCGAGGACGAGAAGCACGTCCTGCGCACCAGCGCCGCCCTCTGCGACATCGGCCTGATCGGCGTCTCCCGCGAGTTCCTCCGCGCCTACCGCACCGGCCAGCCCCTCGGCGACAACGAGCAGGCGCTCATCCGCAACCACACCATCTACGGCCAGGCCCTCGCCTCCTTCGTCGACGACCTCACCACCGTCGGCGACACCATCCGCGCCCACCACGAACGCTGGGACGGCACCGGCTACCCCGACGGCCAGAAGGGCGAATCCATTCCCTGGACCGCGCGCTGCCTCGCCGTCGCCGTCGCCTATGCCGAAAGCGGCCTGCCCAAGGAGCAGGCCATCGAGCATATCCTCGCCCAGTCCGGCAGCGGCTTCGATCCCGAGGCCGTCCGGCTCTTCCTCAAGGTCACCCATCTCATCCAGCTCCCCCGCCAGGTGAAGGAGATCATGCTCGAGGACCTCCGGCCGGGCATGATGCTCGCCAACGGCATCTACAATCCCCACGGCCTGCTGCTCATCGGCGAAGGCCAGGAGCTCACCCCCGCGACGATCGCCAAGATCCGCAACTACTCGCAGATGCACCAGATCAACCAGCAGCTGCTGGTTTACACCTGAGCGAGTCCCCCCGCGCCCCGCCGCGACCGCCCTGTAGGGCGCGACCTCGGTCGCACCGCTCCGTCCTGTAGGCCGGGCCGCCGGCCCGGCCTTTTTCTTCGGACCTTGGCGCGCAGAGACCCCGGTCGAAGATTCGGCCGCGGCCGAACGTATTCCCGACCTCGGTCTTCCTCCTGGATGCACAGTTGAAGCCAAGAGAAGCAGGTCATCGGGTTGCGCCGGAAAAGCCCGGAAGAAGCGGAGCCGGCAAGTCTCGCCCCATGGAGGGCGGCGCTCCGTCGCCGCCGCGAGGCTCCCCTTGCCCGGCGTACTTTGATTCCTTCGTTACCTTTTGTCGTCTGCGGAACTCAGGCCGATTCCGCGCCTCCCGATCCGCCCCACGCGCAGCGCCGCCAGCCCGGCCAATGCCGCACACACGGCCACGAACCAGTCGCCGTGCACCACGTAGGGCGTCAGCCGCCCGACCCAGCGCTCGTCGCGCGTGAGCCGCACTGTGCCTCCGCCGCGGAAATACACCGAGCCGCGCGCATCGGTGAGCTCCGCGCGCAACCCGCCGTGCTCGTCGAACCAGCCGCTCCAGCCGCCGTTGCCCACCCGCACCACCGGCCGGCGCGTCTCCGCCGCCCGCAGCGCCGAATGCGCCGCATGCTGGTAGGCGGCCGCCCCCTCGCCGTACCACGCGTTGTTGGTCAGGTTCACCAGCACCTCCGCCCCCGCCGCCACGCTCGCGCGCGCCAACCCCGGGAAGACGTCCTCGTAGCAGATCAGCACACCGGCGGCGACCGGCCCGCTCCGCGTCGAAAGCAGCAGCGGCCGCCCGCTGGTCCCGCCCCGGAAATCGTCGCCGATCGGCACGAACTTCTTCAGCCAGCCGAACACCGCGTGCAGCGGCACGTATTCGCCGAACGGGACAAGGTGCCGCTTCGCGTAGTACTCCGGCTGCACCCCCCGCTCGGGGTCGATCGCCGCCGCCGCGTTGAACCACCGCTCCGTCGGCTGGTTGGCGTCCTCCATCACCACCACCCCGGTCAGCAGCGGCGCGCCGGCGCTCGCCGCCTGCGCCGCGAACCAGCCCGCCAGCTCCGGCTGCACCTTCAATATGTACGGCACCGCCGCCTCCGGCCACAGCAGCAGGTCCGGCCGCGCCGCGGCGACCTGCGCCGTCTCCGTCTCCAGAATCCGCAGGTTCTCCCGCGCCGCCGCCGGGTCCCACTTCAGCGTCTGCGGGATGTACGGCTGCACCAGCCCCACGCTCACCCACGGCCGCCGCCGCTGGTGCAGCAGTTCGCCCGCTAGGCCGAGCGTGCCCGCCAGCAGCGCCACCAGTGCCACCGTGAACTCCGGCGTGAACCACCGCCGCCGCACCGGGTACGGCGCCGTGACCAACCGCGCGACCCAGGCCGCCGCGCCGAGGTTCATCAGGATCAGCAGGAACGACACGCCGTGCGCCCCCGTGTACGGGCAGAGCGCGAGCAGTAGCGGCCGCTGCCATTGCGACGCCGCCAGCGGCAGCCACGGAAAACCGGTGAACAGCCACCCGCGCATCCACTCTCCAACCACCCACACCCCCGCCAGCCCGAGCAGGGCCGCGACCCGCAGCGCCGCCGGGGCCGCCGCCACCCGCGGCAACGCCCAGCGCGCCGCCAGGAACCACAGCGCCGTGTACCCGCCGAGGAAGACGGCCAGCAGCGCCAGTCCGACCACCGTCACATGGTGCAACCAGAACAGCAGCACGAACCACGCGAGCGACCACGCCGCCGCCAGCGTCCACCCGTACAGCCTCCACGCCGGCGCCCGCGCCGCCCACAGCAGCGCCGGCACCGCGAACACCAGCGCACACTCGGGGGTGTCCGCGGCCGGGAAGCTCAGCCACGCCAGCAGCGGGGTGAGCGCAAGCACGAGAAGCGCGAAACGTTTGTCGGAGGAGAACAACACGGTGGTCCGCTCAGGAAAAGCGCCGCCCCGGCGGATGACCACTGCTTTTCCTCGCCGCCCGCCCTCGCCCGCCGGATGCCGGCTCGGTTCGGGAACCGGGAGCCGCGCGATCCCTCAACCGAGCGAAAGCTCCTTGGTCCGTTCGCGGTAGAACTCCTCGCACCGCGCCTGGATCTCCCGCGCGTCGCGCAGCTCGAGCATCTCCTTCGCGAACTTGCGCGCGTCGGCCATCTTCAGGTTCCGCACCAGGTACTTCACGGTCGGGATGAGCGGCGGCGCCATGCTCAGGCTCGTCGCCCCGAGGCCGAGCAGCAGCCCGGTGTAGATCGGATCGCCGGCCATCTCGCCGCACACCCCGGCGGGCAGCTTGTGGCGGGCGGCCTCGCCGAAGATCGTGCGCAGCGTGCGCAGCATCGCCGGGTGCGTGGGCTGGTAGAGGTGCGCGATGCGCACGTTGAGCCGGTCGATCGCCAGCGTGTACTGGATCAGGTCGTTGGTGCCGACCGAGAAGAAGTCGCACTCCTCGCAGAGCAGATCCATCGTCGCCGCGGCGCTCGGGATCTCGATCATGCTGCCGACCTTCACCTGCGGATCGAAGGCCTGTCCCCGCTCCGCCAGCTCCCGCTTCGCCTCCTCCAGCAGCCGGTTCGCCTGGGCGACCTCGTCGGACCCGCTGATCATCGGATACATGATCTGCACGTTGCCGAACGCGCTGGCGCGTAGCGCCGCCCGCAGCTGCTTCTTGAAGAACTCGGGGCTCTCGAGGCAGATGCGGATCGCCCGGAATCCGAGGAACGGATTCGCCTCGCTCTCGATCCGGGCCACGCCCCCCAGGTCGGCCTTGTCGCCGCCGAGATCGAGCGTGCGCAGCACCACCGGCAACGGCGCCAGCCCCTGCGCCACCGCCGCGTAGGCGGTGAACTGCTGCTCCTCGTCGGGCAGGTGCTCGGCGTTGAGGAAAAGATACTCCGTGCGGTACAGCCCCACGCCGTCGGCCTGGTAGTTGCGCACCAGCTCCACCTCGTCGGCCTTCTCGATGTTGGCCAGCAGCGTCACCCGCACCCCGTCCTGCGTCTCCGCCGGCAGGCGACTGACCGACATGATGCGCGACTCGACCGAGCGGCGTTTCTCCTGGAGCTTGCCGTAGCGGAAGAGCGTCTGCTCGGTCGGGTTGAGGATCACCAGGCCGTCGTACCCGTCGAGGATCGCCCACGCGCCGTCGCGCGCCTGGGCCGCGATGCCCGCCGCCCCGACGATCGCCGGGACCTTCAGGGAGCGCGCCACGATCACCGCGTGGCTCGTGCGGCTGCCGCCCTCGGTCACGATGCCGAGCACGTTGCTGCGGTCGATGCTGGCGGCGTCCGAGGGGCTGATGTCGTTGGCGGCCACGATGCGGTTCTGCAGCATCGAGCCCAGGCTCGCCGCCGCCTGCCCGAGCAACGCGTGCAACACCCGCTTGGAGACATCGCGGATGTCGGCCACCCGCTCGCGCAGGTACTCGTCCGGGATCTCCTCGAAAGCCTTCACGTAGCGCTGCGACACGCGGTGGAAACAGGCCTCGATGTTCAGGCCCGTGTTCTCCATCTCCCGGATCGTCTCGCCGATCAGCGCCTGGTCCTCGAGCACCATCAGGTGCGCGTCGAAGATCCGGGCTTCGTCCTCGCCCAGGTTCCTGGCCACCTCGGCCCGCACCCGCGTGATCTCCTTGCGCGTCTCCAGCAGCGCCCGGTCGAAGCGCGCGATCTCCTCCACCCGCCGCGCCGGATCGATCTGGAACTGCGGCAGGTCCAGGTCCTTCTGCACGTAGAGGAAGATCTGTCCGTACGCGATCCCTTGGGACGCAGCGATACCCTTGACGACGGTTTCGTTGGGGGCGGTCTTGTCCATGCGATTTTCGAAGGGTGGTCGCGGGTCGAACGATGGCGGGCGACGACGAAGTCAAAGCCCGCCGCTCCGGTACCGTCAACCGCGTTTACCGGATCAACCCAACCGGGCCGTCGCGACAAACGCCTCTACGCCCCACGCCGAACGGACCTGCTCGCTCGCGTCCGTTCCGTCCCCGCCCGGCGGCAGAAACGCGAAGCACGCGCTGCCGCTTCCGGTCAGGTGCAGCCGCAGCCCGCACCGCGCGCGCAACCGCTCCGCCAAGGCCGGCAACGCGAGAAACTTCCCGAACGCCACCGGTTCGAACGAGTTCTCCGGCAAGTCCTCCAACTCGAGCTCGCCCGCCCGCCATGCGGCCAGCCGGGCCTCGGCCGCCGCGGCCGGGGTGTAGCTCTCCGGCGCGCCGGCCACCAGCCGCCCATACGCCCACGGCGTCTCGATCCCGAAGCCGGGCCGGCACACCAGCACCCGCCGCCCCGTCAGCCGCGCCCGCTCCGCCGTCGCCAGAAATTCGAGGCGCTCGCCGCGCCCGCGCATGATCGTCGGCGCCCCGGCCAGGAACAGCGGGCAGTCCGAGCCGAGCCCGGCCGCCACCGCCGCCAGCCCCGCCTCGGGCAGCGGCGCCTCCGCCAGCCGCTGCAGCCCGCGCAACGCCGCGACCGCGTCGCTGCTGCCGCCGCCCATTCCCGCGCCGGCGGGTGTTCGCTTCTCCAGCACGAAACGCACCCGCGGTGCCCGGCCGCCCGCCGCGCGCCACGCCGCCGCGGCCTTCAGCACGAGGTTGCCTGTATCGGCCGGCACCCCGGGCGCGGCGCATATCAGCTCATCCGCGCCGTCCCCAACCGGGCCCTGCGGCACCAGCCGCAACGTGTCGCCAAGATCCAACGGCGCCACCAGCGAGACCAGGTCGTGGAACCCGTCCGCCCGCCGCCCGGTGACGGCGAGGAACAGGTTCAGTTTGGCGGGCGCGAAGACGTCGATCGATGGGCTTGCGTTCACAGGGAAAAACGCTGCGGTGGAACGCCAAAACGTACGAACGCGCCTCCATGAACTGCGACCTTATTCTCGCCCTCGATTGCGAAACCGCCGAAGAAGCGGACCCGATCCTCCGCCAGCTCTCCGGCCGGCTCCGCTGGGTCAAGATCGGCCTCCAGATGTTCACCGCCTACGGCCCCGACTACGTGCGCCGCGTCGCCGACCAGGGCTTCAGCATCTTCCTCGACCTCAAGCTCCACGACATCCCCAACACCGTCGCCAAGGCCGTGCAGTCCCTCGCCCCGCTGCCCATCGGCATGCTCACGCTCCACACCTGCGGCGGTCGCGAGATGATGGAGTGGGCCGTCAAGGCCCAGCGCCAGCACAAGCCCGACCTGCTCCTGCTCGGCGTCACCGTGCTCACCTCGATGGACGACGCCGCGCTCAACGGCACCGGCGTCCCCGGCGCCGCCGCCACCCAGGTCGAGCGCCTCGCCCGCCTCGCCGCCTCCGCCGGCCTGTCCGGCCTGGTCTGCTCCCCGCACGAGGTCGCCCCGCTGCGCGCCGCGCTCCCGCCCACCGTGCAGCTCGTCACCCCCGGTGTCCGCCCCGCGGATGCGGCCCAGGACGAGCAGAAGCGCGTCATGACCCCCGCCGACGCCGCCCGCGCCGGCTCCAACTTCATCGTCGTCGGCCGTCCCATCCTCCGCGCCCCCTCCCCGGCCGACGCCGCCACCCGCATCCTGCGCGAACTCGGCCGCTGACCGCATGAGCTCCGCCGCCATCTTCCTCTGTGCCGGCCGCGGCACCCGCATGAAGGCCGTCGCCGACGACAAGGTCCTCGCCAAGGTCGCCGGCAAGCCGGTGTTCCTCCACTCCGTCGAGGCCTTCGTCGAGAGCGGGCTCACCGCGACCTTCGTCTTCGTCTTCCGCTCCGTGGCGCAGAAACGCCAACTCGAGAAAGGCGTCCGCGCCCTCCGGCTCTCGCCCGCCCAGCGCATCATCTATGTGCGCGGCGGGGTCGAGCGCCAGGAATCGGTCCGGCACGCCCTCGAGGCGCTGCCGCCCGCGGTCGAGTGGGTGTTCATCCACGACGCCGCGCGCCCGATGGTCCGCGCCCCGCTCATCCGCCGCTTCGCCTCGCTGGCCAAACGCCGCGGCTCCGCCGTCTTCGCCCATCGCGTGGCCGACACCATCAAGGAACTCCCGACCGCCGCCGACCCCGACGAGGCCGTGCCCGCGCGCACCCTCGAGCGCAGCCGTCTCTGGGCCACGGAGACACCGCAGATCTTCCGCCGCGCCGAGATCCTCGCCGCCTACAACGCCATCGAGGAGACGCGCCGGGTGACCGACGACGCCCAGGCCATGGAGTTCGCCGGCCAGCCGGTGTTCTTCTACGAGAACCCCGAGCCCAACCCGAAGCTCACCACGCCGCGCGACCTCGCGTACGCCGAGTTTCTCCTCGCCGAGCGCGCGCCCAAGGCCCGGAAGCGCTGAGCGGCAGCGCGCCACCGCGCCGTGGTGACGCAGGCCCGCCCGCCTGCGCTCCGCGGCGCCGCCGGGCTCCCGGTCTGTCATTTCTCGGGCATGTCTTTGCCGGCTTGCTCCCCCGTGCCCTTCTGCAAGCCTGCGCGGGCGCGGTGGCGCAACCCCATGGAAGCATTCCTCGTTCTCCTCGTAATCGGGCTGGTCGTATTTGTCTTCGTGTTCCCGATCGTCGCCTTGGTGAAGGCCTCCTCGGCCCAGCGCGAAGCCGAGCGCCTCGCCGAACAACTCCGCGAGCTCGGCCGCGAGATCGCGGCGCTCAAGCGCCGGGGTGCCGAAGCCGCCGCGGCCCGCCCCGCGCCCGCACCGGCCGGCGAACAGCCCCCGGTGCCTGCCGCCGAGCCGCCACCGGAGACAGCCCCCACACTCGCCGTCCCGCCGCCGATCGCGGTCGCCGTATCGGATGCGCCCACGCAGCCGGTTGCGGTGCCGGAGCCGCCCGCCCCGCCGCCACTGCCATTCCCGGCGGAGTCCTTCGCCCGCACCGCTAATCCGTCCCCGGTTCCGGAACCCGCCGCCGCGCCCACCGGGGCCACGCCCCCGCTCCTCCCCGAGCAACCCGTCGCGCCCCAGCCGTCGTTCAACTGGGAGCAGTTCGTCGGCGTGAAGCTCTTCGCCTGGATCGCCGGCCTCGGCCTGTTCCTCACCGCCATCTACTTCCTGAAATTCTCCATTGAACACGGCTGGATTCCGCCGGCCGTGCGCGCCGCGCTCGGCTTCCTCGCCGGCGCCGGCCTGATCGCCGGCGGACTCGGCAGCATCCGCCGCGCCTTCACCACCGCCGGCCAGACTCTCGTCGGCACCGGCATCGTGGTGCTCTACGCCGTCACCGTCGCCTGCCGCCACTACTACCGTTTCGAGTTCTTCAGCGATGTCTCCACGGCCGGAACACTCGCCTCGGGCGGACTGTTGTTCCTCATCACCATCGCCGCATTCCTCCTTGCGATCCGCCTCAACGCCCAGGTCGTTGCCCTACTCGGCCTGCTCGGCGGTTTCCTCACGCCGGTCCTGCTTTCCACCGGCGTGGATAACCCGCCGGGGCTCTTCGGCTTCATCGCCCTGCTCGACCTCTGCCTGCTCGCTGTCGCGCTCCACCGCCGCTGGGACTACCTCGCCGCGCTGGCCGCCCTCGGCACCGCCATCATGCAGGTCGGCTGGGCCTGCGAGTTCTTCACCGCCGCCAAGCTGCCGACAGCCGTCGCGGTTCTCGTCGGCTTCAATCTGCTCTTCACGCTCGCCGTCCTCGTCGCCCGCCGCCTCGGCCGCGCCTCCGCTTGGCTCGCGGGCGCGGCGCTGCTCCCGCCGGCCATCGCGCTCGGTTTCTCGCTCTTCTTCTCGCTCCACTCCGTCGCGGCGATGCGCGCCGGCTGGGTGCTGGGCAACCTTCTGCTTGCCGACCTCGCGCTCCTCGCCGTGTGCGCGCTGCACCGCCCGCTCGCCCGCGCCTCGCTCGGCGCCGGCCTCGCCACTTTCGGTGTCGCCGCCGTCTGGATCGGCGCCGCGGTCGACCCCTCGCTCCTGCCGTGGGCCCTGGGCTTCGTGGTCGTCGTCGCCGCGTTGCACGCGGCCTTTCCGTTCGTCCAGGAGCGCCTCGAACCCGGCCTCGACGCCCGCCGTTGGAGCGCTCTCTTCCCGCCGCTCGGGCTGATCCTGCTGCTCATCCCGCTGGCGCAGTTGGGCGACGCCGGCTGGTGGCTCTGGCCGGTTGTGCTCGTGCTCGATCTCTTCGCCCTCGCGGCCGCCGCGCTCACCCGACTGCTCGCCGCCCTCGTCGGCGCGCTGCTGCTCACGTTGGTCGTCCTCGGCGTCGCCATCGCACAACTGCCCGCCGGTTTCGCCGGTGGCGGCCGCGAACTCTTCCTCGTCGCGGCGTTCGCGGTCTTCTTCTGCGCCGGTGCCCTCTGGCTGCTGCGCCGCTGCGGCGGCAGACCCGGCGTCGACGCGCCCGACTGGTCCGCGTACCTGCCCGACGCCACCGCGGCGCTGCCCTTCGTGCTGCTGTTGATGCTCGTCTTCAAGCTCCGCCCTGCCGATCCGTCGTCGCTCTTCGGAGTGGTGCTGATCCTGGGCGCGATGCTCGCCGGCATCGCCGTCGTCGCGCGGCGCGGGGCGCCCGTGCTCGCGGCCTTCGTGGGCACGCTGCTGGTCGAATACTGCTGGTCGGGCGAACTGGGCGCGCTCGGCGAGCGCTCCGTCGCACTGGTCTGGTTCGCGGCGTTTGCGTTGGGATACCTCGCGCTGCCGTTCCTGTTCCGCCGCCGCGTCCTCGACCTGCAGCCGCTCTGGGCGGTGGCGGCGCTCGCGTTGCCGTTGCACTTCCTGCTCATCCACCGCGCGGTCGCCACTCTCTGGCCACAGCTCACCGCCGACTTCGGCGGCGCGCTCCCGGCGCTCTGCGCCCTGCCGCCGCTGCTCGGGCTGGTCGCGCTGCTGCGCACCATCCCGGCCGACGCCCCCTGCCGCCTCAACCGCCTGGCCTGGTTCGGGGCCGCCACGCTGTTCTTCATCACGCTGATCTTCCCCCTCCAGTTCTCGAACCAGTGGCTCACCATCGCCTGGGCGCTCGAGGGCGCGGCGCTGCTCTCGCTCTTCCACCGCATCCCGCATCCCGGCCTGCGCGTCGCCGGAATCTCACTGCTCGCGGTGGTGTTCGCCCGCCTGGTGCTCAACCCCGCGGTGCTGCACTATGCCCAGCGCAGCCCGACGCCGATCTTCAACTGGATCCTGCTCACCTATGGTCTGGCGGCGCTCTGCTGTTTCGCCGGCGTGCGGCTCCTTGCTCCTCCGCGCGATCGGGTGCTCGGCTGGAACGCCCCCGCGCTGCTCGCCACCCTCGGCACGATCCTCGCCTTCGCCCTCGTGAACTTCGAGATCGCCGACTACTTCACGCCCGCGGGGTCCTTCGTCCGGCTGAAGTTCAGCGGCGATTTCGCCCGCGACATGTCCTACACCATCGCCTGGGCGCTCTTCGCGCTGGCGATGATCGTCGTCGGCATCGGCCGCCGCCTCCGCGCCGCACGCTACGCCGCCCTCGTCCTGCTCGGCGTCACCTGCCTGAAACTGTTCCTCCACGACACCGCCAGCCTCGAGACCGTCTGGCGCATCGCGGCCTTCGCCGTCGTCTCCGCCGTCGCTCTCGCCGCCTCGTTCCTCTACCAGCGTTTCCTCCGCGCCAACCCGCCGCCCTCCCCGTGAACGCCCTCCGCCTCCTCGTCCCGTTCGCCGCTCTCGCGGCCGCCTCCCTCGCCGCCGGTTTCGACACCTCCGCCTGGGAGTATCGGCAGGAGATCACCCTCGACCGTGCCGGCCCCGTCCGGCTCACCCTCCCGCTGGATACGCTCGACGCCGCCGAGGCCGATCTCGCCGATCTGCGCCTGCTTGGGCCCGATGGCGCGGAGATTCCCTTCGCCATCGTCCGCCGCAACACCGTCCGCCCCGCCACCGAACGCATTCCGCTGCAGGGCCGGCTCGAGGGCGACGCCACCGTCGTCGAGTTCGGCCTCGC
Source organism: Opitutaceae bacterium (assembly GCA_035415285.1). Taxonomy (GTDB): domain Bacteria; phylum Verrucomicrobiota; class Verrucomicrobiia; order Opitutales; family Opitutaceae; genus CAJCBL01. The sequence continues at coordinate 8,263 of DAOOFR010000020.1, read as the reverse complement.
CAAAGCCGCGCCGCTCCAACGCATCCGGCTCGAAACTCCCGTCGCCGCGTTCGTCCGGGCCGCCACCGTCGAGATCGAAGTCGCCCCGGGCCGCTGGCAACGGACCGTCGACTCCGCACTGGTTTTCCGGATGCAGGGTGGCCTGGAACAACTCGCCATCGACCTGCGGGGCGCGACGGCGCGCACCATCCGCGTCACCCTGGACAACGGCGAAGACTCTGCGCTCCCCCTCACCGCGGTCGTCGTCGAGACCGGCGGCGCCGAGCCTGAGCCACTCGTCGAGCATCCCGCCGCCATCGTCGCCACCGAACAGGAGGCCGGCGCCACCCGGGTCTCCCTCGATCTCGGCCGGCGGCACCTCGCCCTCGGCGAACTCGTGCTCGAAGCCCGCGAGGACGTCTTCCAGCGCCCCGTACGCCTCGTCGCCCAGCGCGCCGCCGACGACGAGGTCGTCGAGGACACGCTCGCCGCCGGCACCTATGCCCGTCTCGTCTTTCCCGGCGACCACAGCTACGCGCAGCTCGCCCTCCCCGTCGACACCGTCACCCCCGCCGCCCGGCTGGAACTCGTGATCGACAACGCCGACAGCCCGCCGCTCTCCGCCATCCGTCTCGTCGCGCGTCTCCGCCGCGTGGACATCGGGTTCGCCGCCCCGGCCGCCGGCACCTACACGCTGCTTGCCGGCGCCCCCAACGCCGCTGCGCCGCGCTACGATGTCGCCGCGTTCGGCGCCGACTGGGGCCGGCTCCCGTCCCTCGCCGCCCCGGCGGCGCCACGCGCCGCCAACCCCGCCTACCGGCCCGCGCAGATTCCGGCCGAGATCCCCGAGTTCGGCGGCCCGATCGACACCACGAAGTGGAACCACAGCCGCGCCGTTCGCCTCGCCGAGCCCGGCGCCCAGGTCCTCGAACTCGACCCCGAGGCGCTCGCGCGCAGCCGTGCCGATCTCGCCGATCTGCGCCTGGTTCGCGACGGCCGCCAGGTCCCCTACCTCCTCGAACAGAGCTCGCGCGTCCGCGCCGTCGCACTGCCGCTCGCCGCCGCACCCGATGCCAAGCGCCCCGCCGTCGGGCGTTGGGAGCTGGCACTGCCCGCGCCCGGAATGCCGGTGAACCGCCTGCGGCTCACCATCGCCGAGCCGCTGTTCGCGCGCACCATCGTCGTCGGCGAAGTCCTGCCGGATTCCCGCGGCCAGTCCTGGCCGCGCATCCTCGGTAGCGCCGCCGTCCAGCGCCGCAATCCCGCCGAACCGACCGTCTTCACGATTCCACTCCAGTCGCGGCCGCAGTCGGGAACGATCTTGGTCGAGATCGATCACGGCGACAACGCCCCCTTCGCGCCGGTCGCCGCCGAGGCCATCTACCCGGCCCGGCGGATCCATTTTCGCGCCGGAGAGGCCGCGGCGTGCACCCTGGTCTACGGCAATCCCGCCGCATCTGCCCCGCGCTACGA
>DAOOFR010000020.1:0-6711 GCA_035415285.1 Opitutaceae bacterium | reverse complement strand
CCGCGGCGTGCACCCTGGTCTACGGCAATCCCGCCGCATCTGCCCCGCGCTACGACCTCCAACTCGCCGCACCTCGCCTCCTCGCCGCGCCCCAGCACACCGCCACGCTCGCGCCCGCCGGCACCTCCGGCGCCGCGCGTGCGGTCTTCGATCTCGGCGGCCCCGCAGCCCGCTACCTCTTCTGGGGCGCACTCGCCCTGGTCGCAGGCTTTCTCGTCTGGCTCGTCGCCCGCCTGCTGCCCCGCCACCCGGCCCCGTAAACCGGCCGGGCGGCATCACCCCACTTTCAGCAGGCGACAGAAGGGAACGAAGGAAACAAAGGGCTCCGGACAGAGGGAGACCGGACTTCTCGAGATTCCGGTCTTCTGCTCACCTGCCGGGTGCAAACTGTGGTTTGCCGAGCCCACCTCCGACTTCCAGGCCCTTCGTTCTCTTCGTTGCCAGTTGTCGGTTCCATCTGCGCTTTCTGTGATCACGTAGCCGGGGAGTATCGACCTTCCCAGCTCGCACTCCACCGAACATGCGGTCCACGCCTCCGGCGGTTCCTGAACGGATCAGTAGCAAGCACCGGGTACTCGACGCGGAGTCTGCGCGGTATGTTCGAAAGCGGAGCCGTTGAGTCGGGAAGGCAGAAACCAACGGGTTTCCCGACCCCGTTTTCCGGTCGGACACGGCATAATGTAGCGTGGAGTCGACTACTTGGTGGCTGGCGCGACGAGTGCGCGGAAATCGGGATCGGCCGCCAAGGGCGCGAAGGCGGCTTCGGCGCACAGATCGGCTGCGGTGGCGAAACCGCTGTCGACGGCTTGGCGGAGCGCAGCGATCGCCTCGGCGCGCCGCTCGGCCAGGGCGGCTACGCCCGCGAGGTTGAAGGCGAGCAGCGGTTGCTCGGGAGCGCAGGCCTGTGCGAACTGCGCCCAACGCAACGCTTCGGCGCTGGCGTCACCGTTGGCGAGGGCACGGACGGTCGCGGCGCAACTGCGTAGCAGCGCGCCGTCGAGCGCGCGGCGGGCGAGTGCGGCACCGGTCGGATCGGCGGTATCGGTCGCCTGCCGACGCCATCGCGCCAGGGTGGCCAGGGCGGTGTCGGCCGGTCCGCGTTCGGCGCTGCGCTGCCAGTCGTTTAGCAGGCACTCGCGGAGGCGCTCGAAATCGCCACGGCCGGGCGCGGCCGGAAGCGTCGCGGCGAGCCGGCGTTTCTGTCGGCGAAGTTCGGCGACATCGATCCAGTCGCCGCCATCTGCGGCCAGATCGGAGCAGGATAGGAAGTTTTCTGGGGGCGCGGCGCCGTTGAGGGCAGCCTGTCGCTGCTCGAGCACGGCGCGGGCGAAGGCGCGGTAGCGGGCGCGCACGGCGGCATGGCGATGTTGCGCCTCGAGCCAGGCGAGCGCCTCCTCGGTGGCGGAGGCGGGCAGCCAGCTGTGTTCACCGGGAAAGATCGTGAGGTGATGCGCGACGAAGCCGCCTTTCAGGTCGCGGTCGATGCGGCGCAGTTCGTCGCGGTTGAAGTCAACAGTGCCGGCGTAGCCGCAGAAGTCGAAGGACAGTCGCTCGGGCGTGTGGTCGGGGTCCAGGAACCCGCCGCCACAGGCGATCACACCGCGGGCCACGCCGGAGAGCCCGACGCGAGTGGCGACGCGCGCACCGCCGGAGAAGCCGGCGGCGTAGACACGGTTGCGGTCGAGGGAATAGTGCGTGCTGACATCGCGGAGCATGGCGGCGACGGCGGTGTCGTTGTCGGCCACGGGGCCGTTGCGGGAGTTGTGCGAGCCGGCGACGATGAAGCCGTGGCGCTCGGCGGCCTCGGCGAAGAGGCGCACGGGCAGGTCGCCGCGGGCGCGGGGGTCGAAGCAGAACAACACCGGCCAACGGCGCAGCGGATCGTAGCCGGAAGGCAGGAAGAGCGCATAGCTTTGTGCCGGGTCGGCCGAGCACACGACGTGTTCTGCGACGCGGGCCTGCGGAATTGCAGGCGCCGGTTCGGCGAGCAGCGGCACGGGGAAGGCGGCAAACAAGGCGAGGGCAAGGCGGTACATGGTGCGGAGGGGCGCTTATCCGAAAGAACCCCACCCTGCGGAAATATCCCGATTAGTGGGTCAGTTTTTTGCCCCGCTGCCGTCCCACTGGGGAAAACAGCACCGCCCCCCTCCTCGCAGCTCTCGTACCCACGGACTTCGTCAAGAAGGCACCCGAAGCAACGCCGCTATGTACTGCTCATGGTCTGGAGTTTGGCGGCCCGGTATGCTTGCAGGATTTCCTGCATCACTTGAGGGCGCACTTTTTTCGCGGCGGCATCTTTGTGAATTGCCATTTCAACTTCGCGCGAAAGCCGCATGCCACGCTCACAGTTTGCATTCGCGGTCTCGGTCAGCTCGTCGGCTTCCGCCATTATTTTCTGCCACTCCATACTCCCCGACTCGGCTTTGATGTCGCTGACGAGAGCCATGGCCCGAAGTGCCATATCCTTGCCTTGTACGTGGCAGAGTAAGGCTGCGGTGATTGCTTCGTCATGTTGAAGGCAAATTTGGTTTGCCCGCTCGATTTCGCGTTTCTGTGAACCGCAGCCAGTCAACAGGAATGGCAGCATCAACAAGGCGAGTGAGAAGCGACGGATTGCGGCGAACGAACTGCCTTTGTGAAGGTGGGGAAACAGGAGGGGCGCATTCATGATGCGGGGCGGGGTGTAGCCGCTGGCATGCTGCTGGATCTGCCGATTGCCGCGAGCAAGATTTCCGCTCATCAAACAGGCGCAGCCTGTTTGATGAGCCGCATGCGGACGAAGTTCGCCAGGCCGCTAGTCTTGTTCGACGCGCAGGCGGGCGAAGAGGTGCGGCGCGTCGCTCGTGCTGCCGAGGATGACGCTGGTTGTGGCGGCAGACGGCGCTTCGATGCGCTGCACCGTGGTCCAGGTTGTTAGGTCGGTCGAGCGCTCGACGACGTAGGCGATGCCACCGGCGACGGAGGCGAAGCGGAAAACCACTTGGGTGCCAGTGACCTCAAGCACCGGCAGCGCCGAGGGCGGGAGCGGCTGGCGAGGGTTATCAATGCCAAGCGCGAAGTGGAGAAGGTTGGTGGTGCCGTCGCTCGCAAGGCTATTGGCTGCTGCGGCGGTGCCATCGAGGATCTCGGCGAAGGTGAAGAGCCGGGCCTGCCACTGCTCGTAGGTCTCGCGGACGCCGGCGGCGCGGAGTTTTATCGCGATGTCTTTGGTAAAGGCCGGGAGGGGGATCGCGGTCACGGTGCCGGCGACGGCAGTCACGACGGGACCGTTGGTGAAGGTGCCGGTCACCGGGTCGACGAATGTCGCGCGCCAGTCGCCCGCGGCAAGGCCGGAGACTTGCAGGCTAGCGCCGGTCACGGTGCTGGCGGTGGCAGCCCATTCGCCGAAGCTCGAGTTGATCACGTAGGCGTAGGCGGCGGTGGAACTCTTCAGCCCGTACGGGACGAGCGTGGAGTCGGTCGTGCCGGAACGTTGAACGGCGAGCGTGGCGCCGGTGAGGCCGGGCTGAACGCCGAGATCCTCGCCGCGCCAGAACTGCGCGAGCGGGCGGTAGGTCGAGTAGAGGTTCTTGGCCTGGATATAGGTATCCCAGAACCAGAACATATTCGGCACGCGTTTCATCGAGCCGATCCAACAGGCTTGGCGCACATGATCGCCCCAGGCATCGGGATGGGCGCCGTTGTTGTAGGAGCTGGTGTTGCCGGCGCCAAACTCGCCGACGATGACGTTTTTCGTGTAATGCGACAGGAGATCGGCGTCGAGAATGGCGAGCCGGGCCGCGATCGGATCGGCGTAGATGTGCTCCTGGAGAACATCGAGGTCGGCATGCGAACTCATAAGGTCGAGCTGCGTGCGCGAGGTGCTGGTGGTGACGAGGTGCGCGTACGGGTCGATGGTCTTGACGTAGGAGGAGATGGTCTTGTGCCAGGCGGCGACGTCGGCGTTGGCGCCGCCGGAGAAGTTGGCCTCGTTGAACAGCTCCCACGCGAAGACGTGGGTGGAGTAGCCCCAACGGGCGACGGTGTAGCGGTACTTCTTCTTGGCGTAGTCGATGGCGGTGGAGTCGGTGAAGAACTGCCCGGGGGAGGTGAGCCAGCCGCCGGTCTTGGCGCTGTTGTACGGGTTCTCGCTCCAGAGCGGGTCGACAGCGGTCGAGTAGAGGCCGTGCTGCTCAAACACGAGCTGGAGGTAAACGCCCTCGGTCTCCGCTTTCTGGACGACATGGTCGAGGAGTGCGGCGGCCTCCTGGCTGTACTTGGCGAGGCCGGCGTAGGGCGTGAACCAGTGGTCGTCGCTCCACTCGAGCGACTGGCGGGCGAACGGCGTGAACCAGTAACGCGCCCAGTTGACGCCGTTGGCGCGCATCTGGGTGAGGTAGGTGCCGAAGAAGGTGCCGTTGGAGCCGTCCTGCCATGCGAGGTTGAAGCCGAAGGGCAGGTAGGGGGCGCCGCTATCGAAGCGGAAGCCCTGGCGATCGGCCGGATCGAGGCGCACGAAGCCAGGCGCTGGGCTGGCGGTGGCGGTGAACGTGTAGGCGGACGAGGTGGTTTGCCCGAGACCGGTGGTGACGCGGATCACGACGCTCCAAGTACCGACGGCCTCGGGGGCGAGGCGGAGTTTCCAACAGCCGGAACCGGCGACGCGGGCGGTGAAGTTGGAGTACTGACCGAGCGCTTTGGTCTCCCACCCGACCTGCTCGAACCAGAAGGCCGGCATCTCGTAGGCGATGCCGCCCGGGCCGGTGACGACGGCGTCGACCGCGACGAGCGCGGGATCGTAGGGGTTGGTGTAGGTCTGGCTAAGCTGGAAGGTGGCCTCGGCCTTGGCGAAGAGTGGGACGGTGGACTGCTGCCACGCGAAGGAGGTGACGGTGCCCGCCGCTGCCGGAGTGGGCGCGGGCGGCGGCGAGGGCGGGGCGACAGTGCCGCTGCGGAAGTAGAAACTGGCGACATCGACCCAGTCCTCGCCGTCGTTGCGGAAGGTGATCGTGTGTGTGCCGGCGGTGAGCGCGACCTCCCAGCTCTCGGCGCCGACGAAGGAGTGGGTCCCGAGTGTGGTGGTGCCGTCGAGGATGGAGACGGTCTTGGTGCCGGACGCTGCGACAGCCTGCGAGGTCAACCCGACGATGCCGGCGGCGGGCATGGTGAGGGTGAACTTCACCTGTTGGCCGAGCGTGGAGTGCCACGAACCATGGAGGTAGCGCGACACGGTCGACATCGCCGGCGTGGGCTGGCCCGAGCTATTGAGCGTGATCGTCGGGTTCGGCGTGCCAGCCTCCCATTCGGCGGTGGGCGCGAGCGTGTAGTCGAAGGTTTGTGCCGCGGCGGTGGCGACGAACAGGAGCAGGCCGAGGATTGCGGTGAACGCGCAACTCACGCCGGCCCCCGGGAGATGGGGACGTGGATTCATTGATTGGGGGACGTGCCGTCCCCCTCCGGGGGGGGACGGCGCAAGGATGCTTTTGCCAGTTCGCGCGGCGACGCATGCTCAGGCGAGCGCGGCGTGCAATTGACGCATTGAGTCGGCATCGGCGCGTGGGGCCCGGCGAAGCGGCGGAGCGACGATGGCAACCCACGCGCCGCGGACCAAACGGCCGGACGGTTCGGCCTCCTTCGCCGTCGGTTCCGATCTGACTGGGGCGCGCCAAATCGATCCGCGTCCGCCAGTGCCCCCGCAGTCAGCCTGCCGACGCCGCTTCCCCCTTTCGGCGCCGGACCACCCCCAGCCCTCCATCGATCTATCATCTTGTCGCTTTGCCCCACGTCACACTGTCGCTCGTCCTCCATATTCCGTCCTCATAAGTGTGGATACGTGTGCATCAGTGGTTCCACTGCTCCGTCCTTCGTGCCCGGCTCCGCTCTACCCTACTCCACCTTCGTTCGCTTCTCTCGTCCGTCCGTCTGAAAAAGCCCAAGCACCGGCTTCACCGCCACCGGCGACACCCCATCCGCAGTCGCCCGCCCTCCGTCATCCGCCCTCTGCCGTCCGGCCCTCCGCGCGGGCGGTCAACAGGCTTACCTCTCATTTTCTGTCTGCTGTCAGGCAGGTGCGCCCTGCCGGGCGCACCCACGAAAAAACCCGCGGACAAAGTCCGCGGGTTCGTCCAAGACAGACGGTCGCCGGTCCGCTCAGAAGCGGTACGCGACGCCGGTGTAGTAGCCGATCGAGCCACGCTCGATGTAGGAAACCTCGGCCGTGCCGACCAACTTCGCGGTGAAGTTGTAGGTCGCGCCGAGGGAGACGTCCCACTGGCTGTCGCGGTGCTGGCCGAAGTCGTCACCGTAGCTGACGCTGGTGGTGAGCGAGAGCTTGTCGGTCACCGCGCGCTCGACGCCGACGGAGGCATCCCAGATGCCGTGGTCTTTGTCCCAAAGGTTCTCGCACCAGGCGTAGCCGATGCCGGCGGACGCGAAGTACTTGTCCTGCCCGCGGGTGATGTAGCCGGTGACAGTGGTGCCGGCGGTGTGGGCGACACCGATCACGCCCTCGAGCCACGAATAGCCGTAGCCCAAGCTGACGTCGAAGTTGGTGTGAACCGGCACGTTGAGACTCAACCCGGCGCCCATACCCTCGACGCTCGAGTTGTGAATGTCGGTCCAGCCGAAGCCGGCGGCGACGTAGCGCTTGCCGAGCAGACCCGCGGTGACGGTCTCGGTCTCGACGGTCGTGCTCTGGGCGAGCGCGGCCACGCTGAGGAGTGAAGCTGCGAA
>DAOOFR010000019.1:0-32103 GCA_035415285.1 Opitutaceae bacterium | reverse complement strand
GTGAAAAAGCTCACCGCCGCGCATCCGCTGCCGTACAAGGCCGTCTGAGCGCACGGGAGGAAGTCGCGGGGGCGAGCTGAACCATCCCGCCCGGGTGACTCTCCCCTCCTTTTCGCGGCCCGCCCTCACCGGCGGGCCGTTTCGTTTCCGGCCGACGCACCGGGCGCACGGCGACGCCCGCGATGCGCCGCGCCCTTCGCGGGGGCTAAAGCACCCCGCCACGTGCTGCACACGCGGCGGTGCCCCCACATGGCCCCGTTCTTCATCAGCCCGGGCCGCCCCCGCCATCCATTTTCTTGCGCCGTCCGCTCCGGCACGGTTGCCTCACCGCTCCTCCATGAACGACATCGCCCGAGAAGCCGCGCGCCGCCGCACCTTCGCCATCATCTCGCACCCCGACGCCGGCAAGACCACGCTCACCGAGAAGTTCCTCCTCTACGGTGGCGCCCTCCATCTCGCCGGCTCCGTCTCCGCCCGCAAGAACCAGCGCGCCGTCACCTCCGACTGGATGGAACTCGAGCGCAAGCGCGGCATCTCGGTCACCTCCACGGTTCTGCAATTCGAGTACGCCGGCTGCGCCGTCAATCTCCTCGACACCCCCGGTCACAAGGACTTCTCCGAGGACACCTACCGCGTGCTCACCGCCGTCGACGCCGTCGTGATGGTGATCGACGCCGCCAAGGGCATCGAGTCGCAGACGCGCAAGCTCTTCGAGATCTGCCGCCGCCGCGGCGTGCCGATCTTCACGTTCATGAACAAATGCGACCGGCCCACGCTCAACCCGCTCGCCCTCATGGACGAGCTGGAGAACGTGCTCGGCATCGGCGCCTGCGCCATGGCTTGGCCGCTGGGCAACGGCCCCTCGTTCAAGGGAGTATTCGACCGCGAGGGACGCCACGTCCACCTCTTCGAACGCGTGCCCGGCGGAGCCTACCGCGCCCCCGAGCAGGTCTCCGGTCTCGACGACGCCATCGTCGCCGAGAAACTCGACCCGCACACCTACGCCGAGGTGCGCGAGCAGCTCGAGGTGCTCGATGTCGCCGGCCACCCCTTCGATCTCGCCGCGGTGCACGCCGGCAAGCTCACGCCGGTCTTCTTCGGCTCCGCCGTAAACAACTTCGGCGTGCAGCTCATGCTCGACAGCTTCCTGAAGTACTCCGTCGGCCCGGCGCCGCGCTACCTCGGCGACGAGTTGCTGCCGATCGACGACGCCCGCTTCTCCGGCTTCGTCTTCAAGATCCAGGCGAACATGGATCCGAAACATCGCGACCGCATCGCGTTCATCCGCGTGTGCTCCGGCAAGTTCGAGCGCGACATGCTCGCGCGCCACAGCCGCACCGGGAAGATGATCCGCCTCTCCAACTCCTCGAAGCTCTTCGCGCAGGACCGCGAGACGGTCGACGTCGCCTACCCGGGCGACGTGCTCGGCCTGGTCGGCCACAACGAATTCGGCATCGGCGACACCCTCGCCTCCGACGGCTCGATCGTCTTCAACGAGATCCCGCGCTTCCCGCCGGAGTGCTTCGCCTACATCTTCAACCCCTCGCCCGCCGACTCGAAGAAGTACCGCGCCGGCGTCGAGCAGCTCCTGCAGGAGGGCGTCGTGCAGACCTTCAACGTGCGCAACGCCCCCACCGGCGCGACCTTCCTGGCCGCCGTCGGCCCGCTGCAATTCGAGGTCGTGCAGTACCGATTGCAGAGCGAATACAACGCCGAGTCGAAGCTCGAGGCCGCGCCCTTCGCGTTCCTGAAGTGGCTCGCGCCCCACCCCTCGCTCGCCGACCTGCACTCGCTGGTCGTCGCCAGCGGAGTATCCTTCGCCACCGACAAGAACGGCGACCCGTGCGTGCTCTTCCCGAACGAGTGGACGATGAACTACTTCAAGGAGAAGAATCCCGAGCTCGTCCTGCTCGACCTGCCCGACGACGCCGCCTTCCACGCGAAGAAGTAGGCGGTCCGCTACCGCCGCAACTGGACCGCGCAGCGGTTCAGCTCTCCACGGACAACACTCCCGCCGGAGCGGAGACACCGGGCGCTCCCGGCGTACGTCACGATCCGTCGACTACTCGCTGTCGTCCTGTCCGATCAGGGCGACGGCCACGCCCTGTTCGCGATAGAGGTTCAGCTTGTTGCGCAGGGTGCGTATGCTGATCTTGAGGATCGTCGCGGCCTGCGTGCGATTGCCGCCGGTCTTCTTCAACGCCTCGAGGATGTGCTTCTGCTCGAGGTCGTCGAGCGAGAGGAAACTCTCCGCCGGCGGCGCGGCCGGGGCCGGAACGGATGCGGCGACGGGCGGCGCCACCACCTCGGCCACCGGACCGGGAACGACCGGTGCCACGGGAGCCGCCGCCACGGGCGCGGCCGGCGCGGCGGCAGGAGAGGCCACCGGCAGGTTGAGCAGGTTCGGCGGGATCGGACGCCCCGGCTCGGCGAGGATCACGGCGCGCTCCACGGTGTTCTGCAGCTCGCGCACGTTGCCGGGCCAGTTGTACCCACGAATCGAAGCCGCAGCCTCGGCCGACCAGCTTGGCGCCTTCAGGCCGTGCTTGCGGGCGTAGCGCTTGAGAAACGCATCGGCGAGCAGCACGATGTCCTCCCCACGTTCCCGCAGCGCGGGCACGTGGATCGGGAAGACGTTGAGGCGGTAGTAGAGATCCTGGCGGAACTTGCCCTCGGCCACGGAGTGCAGCAGGTCGCGGTTCGACGTGGCGAGGATGCGGACGTTGCACTTGATCGTCTTGTTGCCGCCGACGCGCTCGAACTCCTTCTCCTGGAGCACGCGCAGCAGCTTCGCCTGCAGGTGCAGCGGGATCTCGCTGATCTCGTCGAGCAGCAGCGTGCCGCCGTTGGCCAGTTCGAAGCGGCCCTCGCGGCGGTCGGTGGCGCCGGTGAACGCGCCGCGTTCGTGGCCGAAGAACTCGCTCTCCATGAGCGTCTCGCTCACGGCCGCGCAGTTGACCTTGATGAAGGGGGCGCTCTTACGCGGGCTGTTGCGGTAGAGTTCGCGGGCGACCATCTCCTTGCCGGTGCCGCTCTCGCCGGTGAGCAGCACGGTGGCATCGGTCGGGGCGACCTTGAGGATGAGCTGGCGCAGGCGGCGCAGCACCGGGCTGTCGCCGAGCAAATCGCCCTCGTCGCCGCTCTCGCTGAGGATGCGGTTGACCTTCACGAGCTGGCCGAACGACTCGGCCTTCTTCACGAGCACCTCGATGATGTCGGGCGTGAAGGGCTTGAGCAGGTAGTCGAAGGCTCCGGCGCGCATGCAGGAGACGGCCGACTCGATCGAGCCGTATCCCGTCATCATGACGACGAGCGGCGGCTCGGTGGCGGTCATCATCCGCTCGAGGAAATCCTGGCCGCTGCCGTCGGGCAGGCGCACGTCGCAGAAGATCAGGTCGAACTTCTCGCGGGCCAGCGTGGCCTCCGCCTCGGCGATCATCCCGGCCGTGGCGACGGTAAACCGTTTCTTGGGCAGGATCTCGCGGAGCGCTTTGCAGACGATCGGTTCGTCGTCGATGATGAGAATCTTTTCCAGCGACATCGCTGCGGCCAACCTAGGGGGGCGGTACGCGCAAAGTCAAAACCTGTAACGCTCTCTCGCCGCGAAGGGCGGCGTCCGCGGCCGGCACCGTGCGTGGACAAAGAAAAGGCGGCTCCCGTGGAGCCGCCGGAAGTGAAAGGCCGGAGACGCCGGCGGGCGTCACTCGCCCTCGTCGGCGTCGCCGCCATCGGGCTGGGCGACGAGCAACTCGGCGAGTTTGCGCACCACCGGATCGGTGGGATAGCCGGGATCGGAGGCGAGCGAGCGGCCGAGCTCCACGACGTCGGACCGCACGGAGGGCTGCTGATCGAGGACCTGCCGCAGGCGGTTGAGCGAGTCGGTGCTGAAGCGATCGAGATCCTCGGAGGCACGGGAGGGTGCCCGCGGAACGGAGACCGGGATGCCGCCGATATGGGGTGTCGAACCGGTGCGATTGGTGGAATTGATCATGGTGGTGGAGACGGGCTGAGGATCGTCGCGCAGGGTACAATCGGCGCGTGGTGAGAAAACTTTAACGGGCGGGGGGCGCGGCCGGCACCGGGGCCGGTCGTTGGGGCAGGCAGGCGAAGACGTCCGCAAAAACATAGGCCGCAAACCGGCTCGGGCTCTGCAGCGCGACCGGGCCCGAATCCACCTTGCCGGCCGGCCCGCCGGCGGCGTGCCGGCGGGCGGAGTTCGCCACGGCCGGCACGCGGGAGTCGAAGAGCGTGTCGAAGGCCCAGAAGACCGAGTGGGGCGCGGCACAGAAGGCGAGTTTCGCCCGCACCCCGAGCGCAAGCGGGGCGTAGGGACGGTAGTGGCTGATGTCCACCAGCAGCACCGCATCGGCGGAGTACTCGCGGCCAAGGCGGTCGAACAGCGGCGCGGGCAGCTGGTCGCTGGTCGCGAGGGCGCCCCGGCCGGCCTGCGCCTGCATCCATTCGCGCCGCACCGCGACCACCTCGAAGCGGCCCTCGGCCAGCAACGCCGCGCGCAGCGCGGACTCGAGCGCGGCAACCGTCTCGGGCGGCAGACCGTCGAGGCCGGAGAGCGGCAGCACGGCCACCCGGCGCACCTCCGCCGGCATGAGCGGCACGCCGCTGAAATTGGTGGGCGTGAAGAAAGGTCCGCCCTGCCAGCTGACCGCGACCTTGGGCAGCTGCTGGCAACCGGTCAGCCCACCCAGCAACGCGACCCCCCACAGCAGCACCGCCCTGGCTGCGGAGCAACCGGACCGGCGGGGCGATGAGGTGCGGAAAGGCATCGGAGACACGCTCATCCCGTCCACATCGGCCGTTCTTGGCAAAAGCTAAATCCCAGTGCGGACCCGAGGGAAACACCCTGCCCGGCGGCCGCGTTTCCCCCTTAAGAACTCGCGCCGCGCAACCGATACCTTGCACGACGGCCCACACCGAACATCCGGCCCGCCACCGTCACCAATTTTTCACATCCGATGTCCACGCTTCCCGCACCGCCCGGCCGCCGCTACACCGACGAGGAGCTCGATCGCCGTATCGAGGGCTGCCCGAAGCTCGCCTCGCTCAAGAGCATCAACCGTGCGCTCACCGAGCTGGTCAACTCCGAGCAGGGCCTCAACTCCCAGATCGCCGAGATCATCCGCCGCGACCCCTCGCTGACCACCCGCCTGCTGCGCCTAGTCAACTCCGTCTATTTCGGCCTCGCCACCAAGGTGAACAACATCGAGGAGGCCGTCTTCTTCCTCGGTCTGCGCCAGATCCGCGAACTGGCCACCGCCACACCGGTCATCGAGGAGCTCGAGAAGCTCCACCGCAACTGGCCCACCGTGAACTGGAAGGACCTCTGGAAACACAGCATCGGCTCGGCGATCATGACCCGCGAGATCCTCGCCACCACCAGCCTGATGATCGACGACGACACCGACTACATCGTCGGCCTGCTCCACAACGTCGGCAAAGTCGTGATGGCCTACTCCTTCCCCGAGGAGTTCAAGGAGTTGCTCGCCTTCCACGCCAGCAGCACCGCCGACGTGGTCGCCTTCGAGCGGGAACTGTTCGGCCGCGACCACGGCGCCATCGGCGCCCGCTACCTCCAGTGCCACCGCCTCTCCGCCGAGATCGTCGAGAGCATCCAGTACCACAACGATCCCGAGCGCGCCCCGCACCACTCGCTGCTGGCCAGCGCCGTGCAACTGGCCGACCGCCTCGTCTGCTACGCGGGCATCCCCGGCGGCCTCGAGAACATCCCGCCCCCCGAGCCCGACTCCTGGCTCGAACTCGCCGGCTGGAAGATCCTCTTCGGTTCGAGCGAGCGGGAGACCACCCTCGCCCGCGCCTCCATCCTCAACAAACTGCAACGGCTCCCCGGCCTGCTCCAGGGCCTGGTGTGAACCCCGGCCCCGCCTCCGCCATGCCCAAGACCCGCCGGAGTCCCGCCGCCTCCCCGGTCCCCGCCTCGGTGACCACCCGCACCCGCCGCGCCCCGCCCGGTGCGGCCAGCGACGTCCCCGCCGGCTGGAGCGGTTCCTTCGAGCATCTCTTCCCCGCCACCACCGAGGTGGCCTGCTTCCGCGATCCCGGCGGCGCCATCATCGACACCAGCGAGGCCTTCGTCGCCAAATTCGGAAGACGCACCGACCGGTGGATCGGCGTGGCCTTCGAGCAGATCGTGCATCGCGAGGACTTTCCCGCGCTCGAACAATCCCGGCGCCGGCTGACCGCCCCGCCCTTCCAGGCCGACACCGAGGTGCGCTGCCGCACCCTCCAGGGCTGGCGCTGGATGCTCTGGGAGGAGTCCTGCTGCCGCGACACCACCGGCCACATCATCGCCGTGCGCGCCATCGGGCGCGACGTCACCCGCCGCCACATGGCCGAGGAGCAGTCCTACATCCTCGCCCAGGCGATGGAGCAGAGCCCCATCGCCACCGCCATCGCCGATCCCGACGGTTTCGTCCGCTACATCAACCCCCGCTTCACCGAGTGCGTCGGCGCCAGCCTCGAGACCCTGCTGGAACGCCAGGAGCGCATCTTCCGCGACGCCCACCCGACCGAGGAGGCCTACGAGGCGTTCCTGCGCCAGATCCGCGGCGGCCACCCCTGGCGCGGCGAGGTCGCCACCTGCGACCCCGCCGGCGAACCGCGCTGGGAGTTCGTCCAGGTCTCCGCCATCCGCAACCCCGCCGGCGCAGTCACCAACTTTCTGATGCTCCGGGAGGACATCTCCGAGCGCAAGGCGCTCGAGGCGCAGCTGCGCCAGGCGCAGAAGCTCGAGAGCATCGGGACCCTCGCCGGCGGCATCGCCCACGACTTCAACAACCTGCTCTCGATCATCAACGGCTACTCCGAACTGCTCCTCTCCCGGCCCGACAACGACGAGAAGGGCAAACGGTTCCTCGGCGAGATCTTCAAGGCCGGGCAGCGCGCGGTCGGTCTGGTGCGCCAGATCCTCACCTTCTCCCGCAAGGCCGAGACCCTCCTCGCCCCGCTCGACATCAACCAGCAGTTGCGCGAACTCGCGGGCATGCTGCAGGAGACGTTCCCGCGCACCATCGCCTTCGAGTTCCGCCTCGCCCCGGCCCTCCCCGCCCTGCTCGCCGACCAGAACCAGGTGCAGCAGATCCTCATGAATCTCTGCGTCAACGCCCGCGACGCCATGACCCAGGGAGGCACCCTCACCCTCGCCACCGAGCAGATCGCCGGCCGCGACCTCGCCCGCCTCGGCGGCGATCCCGCCCGCACCTACCAGTGCATCCGGATCTCCGACACCGGCGTGGGCATCGCCCCGGCCGTGCAGCAGCGCATCTTCGAGCCCTTCTTCACCACCAAGGAGAAGGGCAGCGGCACCGGTCTCGGGCTGGCCGTCGTCGAGGGCATCGTCTCCCGCCATGGCGGTTTCATCGACCTGCGCAGCGCCCCGGGCGAGGGCAGCACGTTCTCGATCTACCTGCCCGAGACCGCCCCCCAGGCCGCCCCCGCGCCCGACCGCGCCACCGCCCCCCGGCACCTGCCGCGCACCGGCCGCGTCCTCATCGTCGAGGACGAGGAGAGCCTGCGCAACCTCACCCAGGGCGTGCTCGAGGCCCGCGGTTTCACCGTGCGCACCGTCGACGACGGCGCCAAGGCCCTCGACTTCCTCGACCGGCACGCCGCGGAGATCGACTGCGTGATCCTCGATGTGAACATGCCCCGCCTCAACGGCATCTCCGTCTTCCAGGTCATCCGCGAGAAGTACGCCGGCCTCGGCGTGATCGTCGTCAGCGGCTACCTCTCCTCCGAGATCAAACAGCAGTTCCTCGATCTCGGGCAGGAGGTGTTCATCCACAAACCGTTCCGCGTCGACGACATCATCGCCAAGGTCCACCAGGTGCTCGCCGCGCGTCACGCCTCCTGATTTCCATGACACCGCGCCCGTCCAGTCCGCGTTCTCCCGGCCGCCGCTCCGCGGCGCTGCTGGCGATGGCGTTGCTGGCGCCGGCGCTGGCGGCCATGCCGCCCGGGCCCCGTCCTTCGCTGGTCGAACGGGTCCGCGCGGTCCTCTTCCCCGCCGCCGACCCGGGCTACATCCCCGTCGTCGGCACCCCGCCGCTCAGCTTCGCCCCGGCGCGCCCCGCCACGCCGGCGATCCAGCCGCCGCCGGTCGCGCTCTACGCCCCGCCCCCGCGCGCGGCCACGCCCACCGCCACCGCCCCGGCGACACCGGCCACGGCGGATCCCGCCCCGGCGCCCGCGGCGAACACGGCCCCGCAGCCCGTGCAGGTGAAGCCCGAGGATGTCCTTCCGTATTTCCAGCTCGACGACGGCTCCGGCCGCACCGCCGACGCGCTCCACTTCACCCCCGCCCTGCCCTCCAGCCGGGCGGACTACCGCCAGCAATGACGTTCTCCCGCCCCACCGCCCTGCTGCTCGCCGCGCTCTGCACCGGCGCCGCCGGCTCGACCGCAACCCCCGCGACCGACGCGCCCGCCCCCGTCCCGGCACCGCCGCCCGCCGGCGCGGCCGAGGCCACCGCCGACGAGATCGCCCAGAGCATGCTCGTGCTCGCGCGCCGCATGTTCGAGCGGAACGATCCCGAGTCCGCCGAGACCGCCTACACCGACATCCTCAACTCCCCCGTCAGCGATGCGATCATCCAGGATGCGTTGATCGACTACGCCGAGCTTCTCCGGAAGACCAACCGCAACACCCGCGCGGCAGCCATCTACGAGAAGTACCTCGCCTCGTATCCGGGCGCCACCCGCGCCCCCTCGGTGCTGATCGCGCTCGGCCGCACCCTGCGCGACATGGGGGCCTTCAACCTCGCCCAGGCACGGTTCTACGCGGTGCTCAACTCCACCCTCGCCGTCTCCCTCGAGAACCTGCCGCGCTACCGCGACCTCGCGCAGCTGGCG
The DNA here is from genome assembly GCA_035415285.1 of Opitutaceae bacterium. Taxonomy (GTDB): domain Bacteria; phylum Verrucomicrobiota; class Verrucomicrobiia; order Opitutales; family Opitutaceae; genus CAJCBL01. Next base: position 23,218 of record DAOOFR010000019.1, on the reverse strand, counting down.
AAGTTCGAGATCGCCGAGACGTATTACCAGCAAGGCGACTACGCGGCGGCCGGGAAGTTCTTCGGGCGCATCAAGCTGCTCGATCTGCCGCCGGAGGACCGCGCCCGGGCCGGCTTCCGCGAAGCCTACGCCTTCTTCCTCGACGGCAAACTGGAGCAGGCGGTCGCCGCCCTGCGCACCTTCCTGGAACTGTACCCGCAGAACCCCTCCGCCCAGGAGGGCCGCTACCTCCTGTGCCTGTCGCTGCGGCGGCTGGGGCGCACCCAGGAAGCGCTCGCCGAGACCCTCACCCTCCTGCGGTCGGCCCAGGCGCAATCCGACACCGACCGCGAGACCTGGTCGTATTGGCAGCGCCGCACCGGCAACCAGCTTGCCAACGACTTCTACGAGCAGGGCGATTTCAACTCGGCCCTCACCATCTACCAGACGCTCGCCGAGCTCCGGGCCGATCCCGGCTGGCGCTGGCCCGCCCTCTACCAGATCGCCCTCTGCTACGAACGGCTCCGGCAACCGGACCGGGCGGCCGCACAATACCGCAACATCCTCGACGAGTATGCGGCCGCGGAGAAGACCGGAAACCTGCCCGACGGTCCGACTGGCGAGATCCACGAGATGGCCCGCTGGCGCCTCGGCCAGATCGACTGGGCGAACAGGGTCGACCAGTCGGTCCGTCAGTTCGCCGTACAGCAGGCGGAGACCGGGGAGATGCAAAGCGTGCAGTGAATCGCACCAGGCGCAGGCTGGGCAATACTGCGCAACCCGCGGATGGGCCAGGGTGACACTGGGCAATTTTGAGCACCCCTGCGTACGGCCGCGCCAAGCCCGGCCCCCGCCAGAAAAAGCCGCACGAGTTTGTGCTCCACAATACCCGCCCCCCACTCCTAGATGCCTCCATGCGAGAAGTACTGGAGCGCCACCAACGCATCTGCGACGACCTCTACCAGCTCGCGTTGGAGGAGAATCGTTATCTCCTGGAGAAGAAGCGCACCTTCGGCGCCGAGCTGCTCGAACGCCGGCAGGCGCTGCTCGACCAGCTTGCGACGAACCTCGATGCCCTCAAACAGGCGATCACCCCGGCCCCGGGCGAGGCGCGGGAGATGGCCGACCTCAAGGAGAAGGTCCGGCAGCGCATCCTCCAGTGCATCCATCTCGACCGCGACAACGAGAAACTGATCCTGCGCTACAGCCTCCAGAGCCGCGGGGGCCCCGCCGCCACCCTTTCGCCCGCCGCCCCGCCACCGGCGGGCAACATCGCGCGGCTCTACGGCAAGGTGATGCCGCCGCGCGCGGGCTGAAACACGGATTCCGGCAACGCAATCGGAGGGCGATGGAGTCGCCACCATGGTCCCGTAGGGGCTGACCTTGGTCAGCCCGCCCTCTCCTTTGCCAAGTTCGACCAGTGCGCACACGCTCGCCCCTGCGACAGGCAACCGGCCACGAAACCTCCCGCAAGAAGCGACGCCTCCACCCGCCACCGGAGGGAACAACCGCCAAACAAAAAAACGCCAGCCCCGCTGAGGGCTGGCGTCGAAAGAGTGCGTTGCGCGACGCTTAGGTCGTCGGGACCGACTGGATGGTCTTGAGGATGCGACCGGCCACCAGGTACGGGTCGGCGGCGGAGTTCGGACGGCGATCCTCGAGGTAGCCCTTGTAGCCGTTCTTGATGAAGCTGTGCGGCACACGGATCGAGGCGCCACGATCGGCCACGCCGTACGTGAACTTGTCGATCGACTGCGTCTCGTGGAGACCGGTGAGGCGCAGGTGGTTCTCCGGGCCGTACACGGCGATGTGCTCGTCCATGTTCTTGGCGAACGCGGCCATGAGCTTCTCGAAGTAGGCTTTGCCACCGACCTCGCGCATGTACTGGGTGGAGAAATTCGAGTGCATACCGGAGCCGTTCCAGTCGAGCGCCGTGTTGAAGGCCCCGAGGATCGGCTTGCAGCGCCACTCGATGTCGACGCAGTACTTCTCGCAAAGCCGGGTCAGGAGGTAGCGGGCGACCCACATCTGGTCGGCGGCATTTTGGGAACCCTTGCCGAAGATCTGAAACTCCCACTGGCCCTTGGCCACCTCGGCGTTGATGCCCTCAAGGTTGATGCCGGCATCCAAGCAGATGTCGATGTGCTCCTCGACGAGCTGGCGGGCGAGATCGCCGACGTTCGCGTAGCCGACGCCGGTGTAGTACGGCCCCTGCGGAGCGGGGAAGCCGCCCTCGGGGAAGCCGAGCGGCCGCCCATCCTGGTAGAAGAAATACTCCTGTTCGAAGCCGAACCAGGTGTCCGGATCGTCCGGGATGGTGGCGCGGGAGTTCGAAGGATGCGCCTCGCCGGTGTGGAGGAAGGTCTCGCACATGACCAGCACACCGTTCTTGCGGGTCGGATCGTTGAAGACGGCCACCGGCTTGAGGACGATGTCCGAGCTCTTGCCCTCGGCCTGCCGGGTCGAGCTCCCGTCGAAGCCCCAGTTGGGGAGCTCCTCAAGCTTCGGGAAGCTGTCGAATTCCTTGATTTGGGTCTTGCTGCGAAGGTTCGCCAGGGGCGTGTAGCCGTCGAGCCAGATGTATTCCAGTTTGTACTTGGTGGCCATTGGGAGGAGGTGAGGTGGTTGGTGAAATGGAATCGTTCGCGGGATCCGGACCGCAAGCAGCCCGACTGCGGGAAACCCGGCGGATTTCAGCAACACATATGCCAGAGGGAAGGAAAATCTCCGTTTTCTTGTGGCACCCGCATTTTCCTCCGCAACCAGGGCTTGTCAGCCCCCCCGTTCGGACCGACCCTCGACCCCGCTCATGGAGCAAGTCAAGGACACCGCCCGCGCTCTCGTTCGCATCGGCTTCGACGGCCGCGTGTACAAGACCTTCCGCGGGCACATCGCCCGCGAACGCTTCGAAAACGAGGTCCGCGTCCTCCAGCACCTCGCCGAGAAGGGCTGCGACTTCGTGCCGCAGCTCATCGAGTTCTTCCCGGATGAGCTCAAGATCGTCACCACCAACTGCGGCCAACGGGTCGATCACCTCAACCCCGACCGCATGCGGGAGATCTACGACTCCCTGCTCACCTACGGCGTGCGCCACCAGGATGCTGTCCTGCGCAACATCACCTACGACCGCCGCGCCGGCCGTTTCTGCGTGATCGATTTCGAGTTCGCCCAACTCCTCCACGCCCCCGAACTCTCCCCGCCGCCACCGCCGCCCGACGCCCCGCACGCTCCCGGCTACTGAGCCGCGCCTCGCCTTTCCCGTCCGCCATGGGCCCCACACCCGCCACCCCTTCCCCAGCGCCGCTCGCCGTCCACTGGTCCGGCATCACCGACCGCGGGCGCATCCGCAAAAACAACGAGGACGCCTTTCTCGCCCTCGCCATCGACGGCCACGGAGTCCACCACCTCGGCAAGATCGGCGAATCCACCCTCGCCCGCTCCGACTTCATCTTCGCCGTCAGCGACGGCATGGGTGGCGCCAACGCCGGCGAGTTCGCCAGCCGCATCGCCGTCGATCGCATCACCCGGCTGATGGCCCGCAGCTTCCGCGTCCGCGCCCAAGGGCTCGACTCCGGCTTCACCGACATCCTCGCCGAGCTGTTCTCCCAGATCCATGCCGACCTGCTGCGCCTCGGCTACAGCTACGAGGAGTGCGCCGGCATGGGCGCCACGCTCAGCCTCGGCTGGGTCACCCCGGGCTGGCTCTATTTCGCCCACGTCGGCGACAGCCGCATCTATTACCTGCCCGGCACCGGCGGCCTCACGCAACTCACCCACGACCACACCCACGTCGGCTGGCAGCGCCGCACCGGCAAGATCAACGAGCGCGAGGCCCGCAACCACCCCGGCAAAATCTCGCTCCAGCAGGCCCTCGGCGCGGGTTACCAGATTGTGGATCCGCAGATCGGCGCGGTCGCCGTGCAAGCGGGCGACCGCCTGCTCTTCTGCACCGACGGCCTGGTCGACGGCCTCTGGGACCGCCGGATCGAGGAGGCCATCCGCGAGCCCGATCCGGCCCGCGCCGCCGAGCCCCCCGCCAAGCGTCTCGTCGACGAGGCCAGGGAATCCTCCCGCGACAACCTCACCGCCATCGTCGTCGAGCTGCGCCCACCGGCCGAAAGCTGATCCCCGCGCTGCGGCGCGCTGCGGCGGCAACCCGCCGTCCGGCGGGGCGGCGCACCCGCCTGAGTCCCCACCGCTTCACCACACGCGCGGACCGCGCCCCCGGCACTCCGGCCGGCGGAAGGATTCCCCCGGGGAATGATCTTGCGTCCCCCGGCGCCGCCGAAGGTGATCGCCCCTCCTCCCGTGCCGGTCCCCCCTCGCCAGCTTCTCCCGATACGCGACCGCCTCCGGTGGCTCTTCCTCACGGCCGCGGTGGGCGTCTTTCTGTTCTCCGTCTGGCGCCTCCACATTCCGGGAAAGGGGTTCACCGCGCTGATCAACTTCGGCGACCACCACGCCGCGCGCTTCCTCGCCGAGGTCGACCCCGAGACGACGCACATCATGCCGCGGTCCGACGGCTACGATGCGCAATGGTACGCCCAGCTCGCGCTCAAGCCCGACCTCCGCGACCCGCAGCTCGCCGGCGCGATCGACAACCTGCCGTACCGGGCCCGCCGGATCCTTTTTTCTTGGACAGCCTACGGGCTCGGGCTCGGCCAGCCCCGCTGGGTCCTCGAAGCCTTCGCCCTCCAGAACGTCCTCGCCTGGCTGCTGCTGGGCTGGGTGTTGCTGCGCTGGTTGCCCCCGACGGATTGGGGCAACGTCGGGCGCTGGACGGCCGTGATGTTCTCCTTCGGTCTCGCGTTCAGCATCCGCGCCGCGTTGGTCGACGGCCCCGGGCTGCTCCTCCTCGCCACGGGCATGGCGCTCGCCGAAGCCGGTCGCCCGTGGCTCTCCGCGTTGTGTCTGGGCATCGCGGGGCTGGGCAAGGAGACCTGCCTGCTCTCCGGCGCCATCCTGGCCGCACCGCCCCAGCGCCGCTCCCTCCGCGCCTGGGCCGTGCTCGGCCTGCGCGGGCTGCTCCTGGTCGCCCCGCTCGCGCTGTGGATGACCTTCATCCTCGTGCAATTCGGCCCCCGCGGCGCCGACTCCGGCGCGCGCGGCTTCGCGCCGCCCTTGGTCGAGTTCTGGCACAAGACGACCCATAGCATGAGTGAACTCCTCGCCGGCCGGGAGCCCATGACCTTCACCCTCGCGGGAGTATTCACCGTCGTGTCGCTGGGTACGCAGTTCGCGTTCTTCGCCCTGCGCCCGCGCTGGTGCGACCCGTGGTGGCGCCTCGGCGCCGCGTTTGCCCTGCTCATGACGGTTTTGGGCGAGTCCGTGTGGGAAGGATACCCGAGCGCCGCGACCCGTGTGCTCCTGCCCATGCTGCTCGCCTTCAACCTCACCGTGCCACGCGGCCGGCGATGGTGCCCGGTGCTCATCCTGGGCAACCTCACCGTGCTGAGCACCCCGAATTTCCTGATCCCGCCCGACGGTGCCGAGCCCGCCGTGCTCGCCGCCCCCGTCGCCCTCGCCCGCAACGCCGCCACCGGCGAAGCCCTCCGTTCCGAACTCGCCGGCCCCTGGCTCCCCGCCGAGAAATCGCTCTACGACACCTGGCGCTGGACCACCGGCTCGGTCGAGATCGTCGTGCACAACCCCCACCCGAGCCCGCTCCCCGCCCGCCTCTCCTTCGGCCTCAACAGCCGCGATGCCCGCCACGTCGCCGTCGCGATCGGCGAGCGCGAACTCTGGCGCGGCACCGTGAATCCGACCCGGCAGGACGTGCAACTGGAGGACCTCGTGCTCCCGCCCGGCGAGACGCGCATCGCGCTGCGCACCGATCGTCCCGCCGAGCTCGCGCCCGGCCGGGCCGACACCCGGCCCCTCGCCTTCCGCGTCCTCGACCTGCGCCTCCACCTCGCGCCCCCCGCGCCCTGAACGCCTTCGGCCATGCTGCTGCTCGACCTCACGCACACCAGCCACACCGCGGCCCGCACCGGCATCCAGCGCCAGGCCCGCGGCGTATTCTGCGCCCTCGCGCGCCAGGCCGAGACCGCCGCCATCTGCTTCGACCCCTTTGCCTCGGCCTGGCGCCCGCTCGACGAGCGCGAACTCCTGCTCGCCTGCGGCACGGTCCCGCCGCCGGCCGGCACCCGTCGCGGCACGGCCTGGCCCCTCGACCGCAAGCTGCGCAGCTGGTGTAACCGACTCACCGGCACGACGGCCGCGCCACCGCCGGCCACCGGCCTCGTCTGCCCCGAGATCTTCTCTCCCGGGGTCGCCGCGCGCCTGCCCGAGCTCTTCGCCCGCGTCGCCGGCCCGCGCGTCGCCTTCTTCTTCGACACCATCCCGCTCACGCACCCGGAGCTCACGCCGCCCAGGACCGTCGCCCGCTTCCCCGCGTACCTCCAGGAGCTCCTCGCCTTCGACGGCATCGCCGCCAACTCCCGCACCACCGCGGATTCGCTCCTCGGCTACTGGCGCTGGCTCGGCGTCGCCAACCCGCCGCCCGTGACGGTGCTGCCCCTCGGCGTCGACCTGCCCGCCGCCCCCGCCGGCGCGCCCGTTCCGGCCGGAGCCGCCCTCCCGCAGATCCTCTGCGTCGGCACCATCGAGGGCCGCAAGAACCACCTCGCGCTGCTCGGCGCCGCCGAGACGCTCTGGGCCGAAGGCCTGCGCTTCGAACTGCGGCTCGTCGGTCTCCCGCGGCCCGAGACCGCCGGCGCCGCCCTCCGCGAGATCGGGCGCCTGCGGGCCGCCGGCCGGCCCTTGCGCTGCGACGGCGTGCTGGACGACGACGCCCTCGCCGCCGCGTGGCGCTCCTGCACATTCTCCGTCTATCCGTCGATGATCGAGGGTTTCGGCCTGCCGGTGATCGAGAGCCTCGCCCACGGCAAGCCCTGCCTCTGCGCGGGCACCGGCGCCACCGGCGAGCTCGTGCCCGGCGGCGGAGTCCTCGGTGTCCAACCCGCGGATGCCGCCGGTTTCGCCGCCGCCATGCGCCGGCTGCTCACCGACCCCGCCGAACTCGCGCGGCTGGCGGCCGAGGCCCGCCAGCGGCCGATCCCGACGTGGGACGGCTGCGCCCGCCACCTGCTCGACTGGATCGACACGCTCCGCGCGGCGCGGCGCTGAACGGCGCCGCCGCTGCACCCCCCGGCGCCCCGCGCGATTCCCGCTTCTGCGGCGCCGCCCGCTCGCTCACTTGTGGTCCCAGGGCAGCGCGATCTCGAGGCGCTTGTGCTTCCAGACCTCGTAGCGGGTGAAGAGCTTGCCGGGGTTCATGATCGCGTTCGGATCGAGCGCCTGCTTCACGGCGATCATCGCCCGGATCGCCGGCTTGGTGTGTTCGAGCGCGAGGAACGGCGTCTTCGCCAGCCCGATACCATGCTCGCCGGAGATCGCGCCGCCGAGCCGCTTCACGCCGCGCATGAGCTGCTCGACCGCGCGCACCGCCGCCCGGCACTCCTTCTTGTCGGCGCGCCGGTACATGATGTTCACGTGCAGGTTGCCGTCGCCGAGATGCCCGAAGGTCGGCATCGCCAGGCCGTGGCGCTTCTTGAGCTTCTCGAGGAGCTCGCCGAAGGCGGCATAGCTCTTCAGCGGCAGCACGATGTCCTCGTTGAGCTTGCTGTCGCCCAGCGCGAACATCGCCGGCGAACACTTGCGCCGCACCGCCCAGAGGTCCTCCGCCTCGGCCCGGCTGCGTGCCGCACGCGACACGACGGCGTGCTCCCCGGCCCAGGCCTGCACGACCTTCTTCTGCTCGGCCACCTCGGCGGACGTGCCGGCGAGTTCGAGCAACAGCACCGGCTTCTTCGGCGCCTCGGCAAACACGGGCTTGCCGGTGGCGCTCTCCGCGCAGCCAACCGACGCCCGGTCGAGGAACTCCAGGATCGCCGGCTGCACGCGCGCCGCGATCAACGCCTGCGCCGCCGCAAACGCCGCCGCCTCGTCCTTGAAGGCCGCCAACAGCGTCCAGCGCTCCGCGGGCGCCGGGATCAGCTTCAGCACCGCCTCGGTCACGATGCCCAGGCAGCCCTCGCTGCCGATCCACAGGTCGCGCAGGTTGAAGCCGGCCGACCACTTCTTGAATTCGCCGGCCCACTGCACGCGATCGCCCTCGGGCAGATAGCCGGAGAGGCTGAGTACGTAGTCGCGCGTCACGCCGTACTTGCCGCCGTGCATGCCGCCGGCGTTGCAGGCGATGTTGCCGCCGATCGTGCTGTACTCCTTCGACGACGGGTCCGGCGGATAGAACCAGCCGGCCGCCGCCGCCGCGCGCTGCACGTCGCCGACCTTCGCGCCGGCCTGCACGATCGCCAGGCCCGCCTCGGCATCGATGCGGATCCTCGCGAGCCGCGAGAGATCGAGGACCCAGCCACCAAACCGTGGCGACGCCGAACCGGTCAGCGACGTGCCGCCACCGCGCACCGTCACCGGCACGCAATGCTCGTTGGCCAGCGCCAGCACCACGCCCACGTCGGCGTCCTTGCGCACGCGGATCACCGCGTCGCAGTCGAACGCGATCTTGCTGCCGTCGAACGAGCCGGCGAAGCGCGCGGCCTCGTCGGTGCGGACGACCCGGGCGCCGAGTCGGTGTTGCAGGAGAGCGGTCGGTTTGGCGTGCGACATGGCGGCGCCGAACTTGGCGCGCGCCCCCGGCGCAGGCAATCCCGCTGTCGGCCAGGTCGTCGACCTGGCCCGCTGGGAACGCACGCGAGGCGCGCGGCTGGGTCGCGCAGAATGCGAATGGTCCGTCGGGCGGGCGAACCCTCCGGGTGAGCCGCGGCTCGGCGGGGACGACTCGTCCGACCTGCGCGCGCCGGCGCGCCTCACTGTCCGAAAGCCAGGCCCGCGCCGAGCGTCACCAACATCCGCTTCCAGTCCGGCCGCCCCAGGGTGCCGCCCACGCTGAACGGCTCGCGCAGCCGCATGTATCCAAGATCGTCTTTGCTGCCGTCGAGCAGGTTCGCCCGGTCGAGCAGCACCCCGAAATTGCCCTTGCCGGCCAGCCGCATCTCCAGCGCGAGCGGATAGTCGTCGGGCGTCTTGCCGGCCGCATGCCGCGCCACGCCCGTGCCGCTGAGCCGTTTCTCGGCCGAGCGCACGTCGATCGTGCGGACCTGCAGGTTCAGGTCCGTCCCCCGCAGCAGCGACGCGTCGATCCGTTCGAACCGGAACTCGCGCATCTCCTCCAGCAGTTGCGAGCCGGCGGCCACCGCCGGCTTCGGCTGTTTGTCCTTCGCGAGCAGGCCGAGGACGAGGCCGCCGAGCGCGCTCGCCGCCTCCACCCGTTTGTCCTTGATCCGCAGCACACCGGGCCCGCCCTGCAGCACGAACTCGCCGCGCACGCCGGCGAGCAGATCGTCGAGATTCGACCCTGCACCCTCCAGCTTCGCCGTCACCTCGAGCACCGTCTCGATCGCCGGCTCCTCGGCGGGATTCGCCGCGCGCAACCAGGCGCCGACATCGAACCCCGGCACCTTGCCGCTGCCGGACAACGCGTAGGGCACAGCCTTCGTCGCATCGAAAGTCACGCCAAACGCCGCCTCGAGCGGCGCGTTCTTCGTCCTCGCCGCGAACTTCTCGAGCGAGAGCCGCTGCGCATCGCAGACGAAGATCGCCTGCACCCCGGTGAGCTCCTCGGCCTCGAGCACGAGCCGCTTCAGATCGACCTCGATGCGCCCGTCCGGACCGGCCCAGAACGCGTGCGTATCCCTATTCCCAGCACCGAGCGCAGCGGTCGTCTTCCTCACTCCGGCGGTGTCAACCGGCGCCGTTGCGCCGGAGGTGTTCGGCACAAGCGCCGCCAGTCCGAGCAGATCCCGCAGGAAGACCGTCTCGCCGCCGATCTTCGCGCTCGCCGCCGCCACTTTGCCCGCGTCCAGCGTCCACTCGCCCTCGAGTCGCAACTGCGATCGCCGGCCGGCGTTGTCGAGCGTGATGGGCAACGCCATGCGGCCGCGGCCAGCGGCATCCTGCCGCGCCTCGAGTCTGGCCGTGATCGCCCCGAACGGAGAGGCGGAAGCATCCGAACGCAGGCGCAAGTCGAGCGCCTCGACCGACCACGGCCCGCCAGCCAGCGTGCCGCGCAGGGCCAGTTCCCCGCTCACCCGATCCGCGAGCACCGATTGACCGCTCGCGAAACGCACCCCGCTGAAGACAAACGGGCGCAGGGTCGCGACCGCCCAGTTGCCGTCGGTCCCCTTCAGCCGCACTTCGCCGGAGTCCACCATCCCGCCGAGCGTGGCGTCGGCCAGCCAGGGCTGGGCCCACACCAGCGGTAGATTCGAAACTTCGAGACGCATCAGATCCTTGTCCGCCTGCGCAAAGTCGGCCGTCTGCGTATCGAGCCGGTAACCGACCGGCTGCAGCGTCTCCAGTGCGAGCACCGGCCCGTGCGCGTCGTTCACGGAGGCAGCAAGCTTCATCAGCCGCAGTTGCCCGCCTTGGTGGGCGAGCGCGAAATCGAGCGTTCCCGTGAGCGCCCCGAGGCCGGCGAACTCGCGGCGGAGCCGCTGGAGCTCCGCCACGGAGACCGAGGCGCGGCCGGTGGCCGAATACTCGCCCGATGCGACCACCATCCCGAACGCGCCCTGCGCCGCGACCGAGAACTCCGGCACGCGCGCGAGGTCGCAGACCCCGTCCAACTGAGCACGGCGCAGTTGCACCTCCCAGGTCCCCGACACCTGGCCGGACTGCGCGCGATGGTCCATCGTCGCCCGCACCAACGGGGAGTCCGTCGGCGCCGCGCCGGGGCGCCGCACCCACAGCTCCGCCCTCTCCGTGCCGGTCGCGGTCGTATTCGCGATCTCGAGATGCGTCATCAATCCTTGCGCCAAGCCGTCCGCGCCGCCCGCCGCACCGGCAAGCGTGCCGTCGACTTCGAGCCGATCGACCCCGCCATCGGCCGCCGCGGTAATCGCCAACTGGCCCGTCCAATCGAGCGCACCGACGGCGGCGCCTGCGGTGGCGTCGGTCCAGGCGAATTTCAGGTTCGTCACCACCTTCTGTCCGGGAACCACTAGGGCGCCCTGCGCGGAGAAGGAGCCGGCGCGGTGCTCGGACAGGCGCACCCGGCCCCCGACCTGCACCGACTCGATCGTGACCGGGAGCGGAAGCTGGAGCGGCGCCAGAAACCCGTCGAAGGCCGGTGCGGTCGCCGCAGGTTCGGTGGAGCCGTCGTCCGGCCCTTTCCCTACTTCCAGCACCAGATCGTTGGCCACGAACTCCCGCACGACGAGTTCACGCCGGGTCAGCAAGCGCCATCCATCGTGACGCGTCCGCAGTTGCGGCAGCCGGAACACGTTGCCCCCGAAGCGGGCGACCACGCCGCGCACCTCGGCTTCATCGAGCCCGACCGAGACCCGCTCCACGTCGAGCGTGAGCCCGGGCACATCGGCCACGGCCCGCAACAGCAGCAAGCGCTGGACGGAGGGGAGACGAGCCGCGACGCCAAGCGCGAGCGCCAGCACCACGAGCGAACCGCCGACAATCAACAGAGGACGTTTCATGGGAAAGAGGACGAACAGATCCGTTCGCCCCGGATGTGTTCCAAGGCGAGGCAAAAGCAAACCGGCGCCGATCGCAGCGCCCGCCCGCTACTTCTTCTTCGGCTCGCCCGCCGCAGGCCGGCGCAGCTGCGTCGCCAAGCCGATGAGACCGAGCCCCAGCGTGAGCACCGTGACCCACCAGCGGCCGACGAGCAGGGCCGGAATCTGCTCCGGGCTGTGCAGGTAGAACTGCCAGTCGAGTCCGTCGAAGAAGAAAGCCGCCGCCAGCGCCACCCGGAACGCGCCGCCAAACGCCGTGGCCGCCGAGATGAGCAGGCGCTGCATCATCAGCGCGAGCAGGCCGCACACCGTCCCGGCCACCGCACCGATCAGCACCGTCGCGGCCGGCCCGGTGAAGGGCACCAGCGCAAGCGTCACGGAGTAGCCGAACGAGAACCCGGCGAGAAACACCCCCACGAGGTAGAACGCGAACGACAACACCAGCCCGAGCACCGCGCCCACCGCGAACGCCACCCAGGAGACGACCTCTCCGCCGCCCAACCACTGGCCCGCCGCGCTCGTCGCCAACAGTCCGAGCACCAGCGCGCCGAGCAGGGCCACCGCCAAACGGAAGACCCGGTAGCCGAAGAAACAATCGAGCAAGCCCCAGCCGAGGAGCACCGCTGCGCCGATCGTGTACGAGGGGTTTGCCACGCCGAAGATCGCATCCATGGCCGCCACCTTGGACGGTCCGCGTCCAAATAACACGCACGAAGTGCATCGCTCCCTCGCCGAGGCGTTCCCCGCAGCCCGCGCCGGCCCGACCATCGGTCCGCCCCCCCGCACCGTCCCCCGAACTTTCGGTTTCCCATCACCGGCCGCGGCCCCAAGCTCCGCCGTCGATGATCGGTGTCTTCGATTCCGGCTTCGGCGGACTGACCGTGCTCGCGGCCCTGCGCCGGCACCTGCCGCAGTACGACTACCTCTTCCTCGCCGACAGCGCGCGCGCCCCCTACGGCGCGCGCAGTTTCGACGTGATCCACGAGTTCACCCTCGAGGCGGTCGAATGGCTCTTCAACGAGGGCTGCACCCTCGTCGTTCTCGCCTGCAACACCGCCTCCGCCCGCGCCCTGCGCACCATCCAGCAGCGCCACCTGCCCGCGCGGCGGCCCGATCGCCGCGTGCTCGGCGTCGTCCGCCCCTCGGTCGAGGCGCTCGCCGGGCTGCCGCCCGGCGCAATTCCCGGAGTCACGCAACCCTCGCTCACCGAGGGCACCGTCGCCGTGGTCGGCACCGAAGGCACGGTCGCCTCGGATTCGTTCGGCATCGAACTGCGCAAACTCGCACCGCGGCTCGAGCTGCTCCAGCAGGCCTGCCCGCTCTGGGTGCCGCTCGTGGAGGCGGGGGAAACCGAAGGCGCCGGCGCGGACTGGTTCCTGCACCGCTACCTCGACCCGCTCCTCGCGGCGCCGCGCCCGCCCCAGCGCCTCCTGCTCGGCTGCACCCATTATCCGCTCCTGCTGCCCGGTATCCGCCGAATCGTGCCGGCTTCGCTCGAGGTGCTCACGCAGGGAGAGATCGTCGCCACGCGTCTGGCCGATTGGCTCGCGCGCCATCCCGAGCACGAGCGCCGCCTCGTCCGCGGCGGCGCGCGGCGGATCGTCACCACCGACGAGCCCGCCTGGTTCGCCGGCCTCAGCTCGCGTTTCCTCGGCGAGAAGCTGGAGGTCGGCCGCGCCCGCCTCAGTCGGGTGGCCTGAGGCGAGACGTCAGCGCCGGGGGCTCACGCGCCCGCAACCGGCGGTTCCGCGGCAGCGGCCATCTCGGCAGCCCCCGCCGCCGGCCGGAGCGACGCGAAACGCTGGACCAACTCGCGCATCTCGCGCGGCAATACGAGGTCCGCGGTCAACGCCTTCTCCTTCTCCTCGACGTTGCCCTTCTTGTCGGTCGTGAGGGTCACGTTCGAGACCTTGAGCGTGAAGAATTCCTCGCACTGCGGGGAGTGCTTGAGCGTGAGCCGGGCGAAGGTCGTGGAACCGGCTTCCCGCGGGCCGGCCTCGATCACCGGCGCGATGTCGCCACGACGCAACGCCGCGAGCTGCTGCGCGTCCGCGAAGGCCGCCAGCGTGTCGTACTTGGTGTCCTCATCCAGCCAGCTGCCGCTCTTCTCGCAGTAGGGCCGGTTGCGCACCGGGTCGGTGCCGAACACGACCACCAGCGTCAGGATCGCCAGCGCCTCCACGGCCCAGACTCCGGCGAGGAACATCCCGGTCACGTTGCCCGTGCTGTGGCGCCCGAGCGACCACGAGCCATGCTCGTTGAGGAACTGCATCGCCGCCCAGAGACCGCGGGGCCGGCACAACAGCGGCGCCTCGCCGAAGAGCGCGTGCACATGGCCGTTCCACTGGAAATAGTTGGCAAGCAGGCCCGTCGCCACGGAGAGCCCGGCGGCGACCACAAGATTGCGGACACGGCATCGCTTGAGGAGAAAACCGGCCGCCAAGCCCAGGCCGATCCCATAGCCGGCCGTGATCAGCAGGTTCAGATACACGAAGGGGATCCACTTGATCAGGTAGCCATAGGCCAGGCCCAGCGGCCACCCCAGCGCCACGGCGGCCAGCGGGACCACCAGCAGGGCCTGCGGGCCGAATTTCCCCGAATGACGGTACGGACGAAGATTTCCCAGTTCCATGCCGCCATCCCAACCGCTCCGCTACACCCGGCAATGGCATTCCGGCCAACGGCCCCGCGGGGCGACGAACGGGCCGCCGCCCCGCCGGCACGGCCCATTCCTCCTGCGCCCGGCAGTTTTGTGCTGATTAGTGGCCGGCGACCGTTTCACTCGCCGGGCAATGTTCGAATCCCTCACCGAAAAACTGGGCAGCGCCCTGCGCAACCTCCGCGGCGTCGGCAAGCTCTCCGAGGAAAACATGGCCGAGGCGCTCAAGGAAGTGCGCACCGCCCTGCTCTCCGCCGACGTGCACTTCAAGGTCGCCCGCGAGTTTGTCGAACGGGTCCAGACCCAGTGCGTCGGGCAGGAGGTGCTCAAGAGCGTCACCCCCGGCCAGCAGGTCGTGAAGATCATCCACGACGAACTGGTGACACTCCTCGGCGAAGGTTCGACCGCGCTCTCCGGCCAGCGCCCGCTCAAGATCCTCATGGTCGGCCTCCACGGTTCGGGCAAGACCACGACCACCGGCAAGCTCGGCCGCCTCCTCAAGAAACAGGGCTACCGCCCCGCCGTCGTCGCGGGCGACGTCTACCGCCCCGCCGCCATCGACCAGCTCCAGATGCTGGCGACGAACAACGAGCTCGGCTTCTTCTGCGACCGCGCCGCCAAGGACGTCCCCGCCCTCGGCGCCACCGCCCTCGCCGCCGCCACCGCCGCCGGTCACGACGCCATCATCTTCGACACCGCCGGCCGCCTCCAGATCGACCACGAGCTGATCGAGGAGGTGAAGCAGCTCCGCGCCCGTATCCAACCCGACGAGGTCCTGCTCGTCGCCGACGGCGCCCTCGGCCAGGAGGCCGTCAACGTCGCCCGCACCTTCCACGAGGCGCTCCAGCTCACCGGCCTCGTGCTCACCAAGCTCGACGGCGACGCCCGCGGCGGCGCCGCGCTCTCGATGAAGAGCATCACCGGCGTGCCGATCAAGTTCGTCGGCGTCGGCGAGAAGAGCGAGGACTTCGAGACCTTCCACCCCGACCGCATGGCCTCGCGCATCCTCGGCATGGGCGATGTCGTTTCGCTCGTCGAGAAGGCCCAGGAGGTCATGGACCAGAAGCAGGCCGAGCAGATGGCGGAGAAGCTGCGCAAGGCCGACTTCACCTTCGAGGACTTCCTCGCCCAGATGCAGCAGGTCAAGAAGCTCGGCTCGATGGACAAGGTCCTCGGCATGCTCCCCGGCATGAGCGGCGTGAAGCTCGACGACGGCGCCGAGAAACAGATGGCCCGCACCGAGGCGATCATCCTCTCGATGACCAGGCAGGAGCGCCGCAAACCCGAGGTGCTCAACGGCAGCCGCCGCCTGCGCATCGCCAACGGCGCCGGCGTGAAGGTCGTGGAGGTCAACCAGCTCATCAAGCAGTTCCAGCAGATGCAGAAGGTCATGCGCATGATGCGCGGCTCCAAGGGCGCCAAGATGATGCGCCAGATGGAGGCCATGCAGCGCCAGGGCGGGCTCCCGGGGAGGTAGCCACGTCCAGGCTACAGCACGCCGCCGTCGCCCGTCTGGCGCCGGCCCGCCGCGCCGCCGCCGCCCCGCGCCGCATCCACCGGCGGTCGACAGCGCGCGTCGTCCCGCCCGCGACCGTTTACTCTCACGACCGTGAAGGTAAACGGTACGAGCCCGCGCTCCGCGCCCTGCCGCCCCACCAT
Organism: Opitutaceae bacterium; assembly: GCA_035415285.1. GTDB lineage: Bacteria > Verrucomicrobiota > Verrucomicrobiia > Opitutales > Opitutaceae > CAJCBL01. The sequence continues at coordinate 7,372 of DAOOFR010000019.1, read as the reverse complement.
TCCCCGCCGGCATCGGCCCGTGACCCGCGACACCGCGGGACGTGCGCTCGCGATGCATCGTTCGAACGGTCCGGGCGGCGCCGGCGCCTTTCCGCCTTTCGCCGCCGCGCCTTCGGTGTTTGCTTGCGCGCCATGTACCTCCCCGCCGCCTCGCGCTATGCGAACCCCGCCCTTTTCCGCCGCTGCGGCCGCTCCGGCCTGAAACTGCCGCTCATCTCGCTCGGCCTCTGGCACAACTTCGGCGGCGCCGACGCCTACGAGAACGCCCGCGCCATCGTCCGCCGCGCCTTCGATCTCGGCATCACCCACTTCGACCTCGCCAACAACTACGGCCCGCCCCCCGGTTCCGCCGAGGAGAACTTCGGCCGCATGCTGCGCACCGATCTCGTCCATCACCGCGACGAGATCGTCATCTCCACCAAGGCCGGCTACGACATGTGGCCCGGCCCCTACGGCGACTTCGGCTCGCGCAAATACCTTCTCGCCTCCCTCGACCAGTCGCTGCGCCGCCTCGGACTCGACTACGTCGACATCTTCTACCACCACCGGCCCGACAACGAGACGCCCATCGAGGAGACCATGGGCGCTCTCGCCCAGGCGGTGCGCAGCGGCAAGGCGCTCTACGTCGGTCTCTCCAACTACGACCACGAACAGACCGCCCGCGCCCTTGCCGTGCTGCGCGGCCTCGGGGTCCCGTGCCTCATCCACCAGCCGCGTTTCAGCATGCTCGACCGCTGGCCCGAGGCACACCTACTGCCCCTGCTCGAGAAGGAGGGCGTCGGCTGTATCCCCTTCTCCCCGCTCGCCAAGGGCCTGCTCACGAACCGCTATTTCCAGGGCATCCCGGCCGACTCGCGCGCCGGACACGACCCGCGTTTCCTCCGCCCCGAGCACGTGACCGACGCCGTGCTGGTCAAGACCCGCAAGCTCGACGCCCTCGCGAAGGCCCGCGGCCAGACACTCGCGCAGATGGCGCTGGCCTGGCTGCTCGGCCACCCCGCGGTCACCACCGTACTGATCGGCGCCAGCAAACCCTCGCAGGTCGAGGACTGCGCGGGCGCCGGCGCCAACCTGGCGTTCACCACCGGGGAACTCGCCGCCATCGAACAGATCCTCGCCTCCGACTGAGGGCCCCGGTTTGGGTGGAACCAAACATCATTACGGCGCTCCTACAGCAAGCCGCGCTTGGTTCTTGTGCCGGAGCAAAAGTTCTGGCGCAGTGCTCGCACGGCTATTGACCCGCCTGTCTCGATTCGATCACGTACACCCAAAACCCATGGCTAAGCCCGCCTCGTTCCTGCGGTACTCCGTCCCCCTCGCCAGTCTTGCGCTGCTCTGCGCCAGCCAACCCGCCTTCGCCCAGGCGAAGGCGGTCCAATCCACCACCAAGGCGGAGTCCGAGGAAGCGGTCTTCATCCCGATCGAGTACCGCCCGCCGCCATATCAGGTGTCCATCGGCGTCCGTCTCACCGGCAAGGCAAAGGTGACGTTCTCCGGACTCGGCTCGGTGCCCTCCTCGACTTCCGCCGGGCCCAATCCAAACGCCACCAACGCGGAGAAGGATACCGAGGCCTACAAGAAACAGGTGGCCGATGCCGCCAAATACGGCCGCACCTACGACGACGGGATGATCGCGCCGGACTACACCCGAAGCATCAACGCGGACGGCACCGGCTACACCCAGGTTCCCCCGACCGACGGAAAAACCAACTACTGGGCGTTCACCAGCGCGAACCAAGTCGTCGATCTGCCCACTGGCGGCAAGGCACTGGCGCTCCACTCCTACGCCGTGGAGTCCGCCGGCGGCACGGCCGAAGCAGCCAAAAACTCCTCGCTCGCCTGGGACATCGAGATCTCCCGCGAACTCGGCTCGAACCGCCGGATGAGCTGGGGCCTGCTCCTCGGCGCCGGCATCAGCGACATCAACTGCAAGACCAGCACAACCGTCAAAGCTAAGCTGCGCACCCTCACCGACTACTATTCGCTTGAGGGCCTCACGCTCCCGACCTCGGCGGCCACAGGCGCGGTGATTCCGGTCTCGTACCAAGGCCGGGAAGAGTACTACCCGTATACTTACCTGATGGCGGACGATGGCATCAACTACGCCACAGATGCCTACGGCAACCGCATCCCGGTCTATCAATACGACCCGACGACCGGGAAGAAGATCAAGGTTTGGTCGGACGAAGTCCCACGCATCTCGACCGACCCCATCGCAGGCTCGCGCACCGATGTGCCGGAAGAGAACGCGTCGCTGGACGTGGTCGGAAACTGGCAAGTGAAGGGCGCCTACCTCACCGCTCGTTTCGGCCCCTATTTCACCTTCCAGCTCGCCCGCCGGCTCGCCCTGCGCGCCAGCGCGGGTCTCACGTTCACCGTGGTCGGCACCACCCTCCGATTCAGCGAGCGCGTCTACGTCCCGGCGAAGGCCGCCTACATGGAAATCAACAACGGCGACTTGAGCCGCGATCCCAAGAAAGGCGGGGACTACACCACCGACCCGCGCGTGAGCGGTATCCTCGGCTATTTCGTCTCCTGCGAACTCGACGCCTTCCTCACCGATCGCACCGGTGTCTTCATCGGGGCCTCCCATGAGGACTTCCAGCGCGATCTCTCGATGCAGTACAAAACGCAGCAGGCGGACCTGTCGCTGAGCAGCGGCACGGTGATCCGCACCGGCATCACCACCCGGTTCTGAGCCGTAACCACCCTCTGGGCCCCCGGTTCGCCACCGGGGGCTTTTTTTTCGCCCGTTGACCGCGTTCCCGCCGGCCCATCACACGATGTCCGGTCGCAAAGCAACGGGCCCACCGCGCGGGCAGCCTGTCTGACTTCGCAGCGCCACGCTGCCCAACCGACAGGCTGCGCCCGTTGGAGAAGATGGAGGTGAAGAAGGAACACCGGAGCGATCCGTGCCTCGATAGGAGCCTGGCCGCCCGTTTCGTGACTGTGGACCGAGCCCCCCCGGGAAGATTGCTCTTGTCACCGATCGTTCATGACTAGGGGCCGGACGATCACCTCGTCCATTTCATCATCGATGCGGACGAACCGCTCCACCTGCGCTGCGCTCGGGTCAACGAGCGGGGCAGCGGCAGCAAGCAATACCCACCCGCGACGATGTTGGCGCTGCTGGCCTACAGCTACGCGACCGGCGGGTTTGCCGGCCGCCGCATCGAGCAGAGCACCTTCGACAACGTGGCGGTGCGCTACCGCCGCGCCGACACCCATCCCGACCACGAAATTCCGCCGTACGTCAAAACGAGTTCCGCCGGCAGAACCGCGCACTGCTGGCCGACGCCTTCGCGCAGATCCTCGAGCTGGCCGCGCGCTGCCAGCAGTTCCGGGTGGGCGACGTCACCGTGGCCAGCGACGGCACGAAGTTCCTCGCCAACGCCAGCCGACACAGCGCGGTCGGCTACGAACGCGCCGGCGTGCAACTCGAAGCCCGACCCGATCCGGCACCGCCGACCGATGACGCCCCGTGCCCCCAGCGGCTCGCCCACCGCACCGCCACCCAGTCCGGCCGCGCCCGCGACAAACAACGCCAGCAAACCGTCGAACCGGTCTTCGGCATCATCAAAGCAGCCCTCGGCGTCCGCCGCTTCCTGCGGCGCGGACTGCCGAAGGTGTCGCTGGAATGGTCGCCGGTGTGCAGCGCCTACAACCGCAAGCGCCTCCAGATCCTCAAAACCGTGATCCCACCGGCCCGAACGCCCTTCGTGCCGGTGTCTCCTACGCAAAGACAGCCTCGCCGGGCGAGAAACCGCCCGTGCAGAGAACCTCCCGGATAAACTCCCTCCCCACCCGAACTGGCGCAGCCTGTTTGCTCAGCAGCCTGCGGACGAAGTCCGCCAGGCTGCTAGGGTACGCGGATCCGCTCACGGATCAGCGTCAGGAACGTCGGGTAGTCGTGCACCGCCGGCAACTGTGGGAACTGCTTGATGACATTCTCCGGCGCGTGGAAGAGAAAGCCGTGGTCCGCCTCGCACAGCATCGAGGTATCGTTGAACGAGTCGCCGCCCGCAATCACGCGGTAGTTGAGCGCCTTCAACGCCTTCACCGACTCCCGTTTCTGGTCGGGCATGCGCAGCTTGTAGCCCACGATCCGGTCGTTCTCCACCACCAGCCGGTGACAGAAGAGCGTCGGCCACCCGAGCTGTTTCAGCAGCGGCTGCGCGAACTGCTCGAACGTATCGGATAAGATGATCAGCTGCACCTCGGCGCGCAGCGTGTCCAGGAACTCGAGCGCCCCCGGCAGCGGCCGCAGCGTGCCGATCACCTCCTGGATGTGCGACAACGTGATCCCGTGGCGGTCGAGGATCTCCATGCGGTAGTGCATGAGCTTGTCGTAGTCCGGCTCGTCGCGCGTGGTGCGCCGCAGCTCGGGGATCCCGGTCTTTTCAGCGACGGCGATCCAGATTTCGGGCGTGAGAACGCCCTCCATGTCGAGGGTGACGATGCTTTGCTTCACTTCGGCCCATCAAACGGGCCCGCCGCCCCCGCTGGCAAGCCGCGAGGTGGCCACTTCCGCTCGCTCCGGCACCGTCGCCTCCGCGGCTTCCGCCGGAGGGTGGCGCGGCGTCGGGGCGGTTCGCGTTCGGATCGCGGTGCGCCCCTCGCCCCGATCCGGAAAAAGGTCTTGCGCCGCCGCGGCGTGCCGCAAATCGTGCCGCCCTTGCTTGAGGTCGGCGCGGTAGCCAAGTGGTAAGGCCGAGGTCTGCAAAACCTCTATGCGCCGGTTCGATTCCGGCCCGCGCCTCCAAGCTTAAGTCCCTGCAAGACGGGGAGTTGCGCGTGTCGGAAAGGCCACTGTCAGTAAAAGCAAATGACAGTTGTGGCGGATAATCACCACCCGCCGCAACTCCGTCACTGCTCCGCTGAAACTCGCCCACTGCCCGCTAACGCGGTCGGTTCGGACGCTGCTAGAATCCGGGCACAACCAAAATGAAGCCACGGTTCACCCTGTTTCGACGCGGTCGCACGTTCTACTGCCAGGACACGATCGACGGCCGCCAGACCAGCCTGCGCACCACCGACGAGGGCGAGGCGAACATCCTCCTGCACGCCCGCAACGAGGCATACCGCCAGCCCACCCTCAACCTCCACATCGCCCGCGCCTACCTCTCCGCCACCGATCCCGAAGTCGGCAAACGCACGTGGCAGAGCGTCATGGACGAGATGGGCAAGACCAAGCAAGGCCCCACCCTCCACCGCCACCAGAGCGCGATGAAAGACGCGGCGTTCGACCGTATCCGCAGCATGCCCATCCTCGAAACGCAGCCGGTGCACCTCATGCGCGTGCTGCAGGACGGCTGCGTTTCGACGAACATCTTCCTGCGCCGGCTCCACAATTTCGCCATCGGTGTCGGCTGGCTGCCGTGGCCCATCCTCGCCAAGCGAGGCTGGCCCAAGATCGTCTTCAAAGAGAAGCGGGCCATCACCGCCGCCGAGCATCAGGCCATCCTCGCGCAGGAACAGAATCCCGAGCGCCGCGGCTTCTACGAGTGCTGCTGGCATCTTGGCGGCGCCCAGACCGACGTCGCCAACCTCAAAGCCGACAACATCGATTGGGAGAACCGCGTTGTCGGTTTCGATCGCCGCAAGACCGGCTCGACCTCTCTGATCCGCATCGGCTCCGAACTGGAGGAGGTGCTGAAAGCGCTGCCCCGCTTCGGTCCGCTCTTTCCCAATCACCGCGAACTCACCGAAGCCCACCGCGCAAAGGAGTTCTGGCGCGCGTGCCGGCGGGCCGGCGTCTCCGGAGTTTCACTCCACTGCTACCGCTACGCATGGGCCGAGCGCGCCAAGGTGTGCGGCTATCCCGAGCGCTTCGCGCAGGAGGCGCTCGGCCACCAGAGCAAGGCCGTACACCGCGCCTACGCCCGCAAAGCCCAGGTCACGCTACCGTCGCTGGAGGATTACGAGAAGCGACCGGAACCTCCAAAGACCGACCGCGCCACGGCGTAGACCTCACGCGCTCAAGCTCACCACGAGCTGCTCGCCGGCGAGGTTCGCCGCGGGCAGCTCGCGCGGTTGGTTCGCCGCCTTGCGTGCGTTCTTCTCCTTCCAGTGCAGGCTCACGGCGTTGGTAACCTTGGCAAGCCACGCACGATCCCGCGCCTGCTCGACCAGCTCCGCCGTCGCGAAGAACTTCGTGGCGTTGGACGCCGGATTGCCCAGCGGCCGCAACAACCGCGCCGCCACGAGCACCGGGATGTCGTGAACCTGACAGTTCAACACCCACGCCGCCTGCTCCACCGTCAGCCGCGCCGGCGGCTGCCCGAGCAAAGCCAAGAATCGGTGTTGGTCGTCTTTCACTGAGCGCCATTCAGGCAGCCGCCCCGCTCGCGCTCAACCCAGCCCGTCTGCCGAAATCGCGGGTGTGCAGCTACCGCATTTTCGGGAGTGCCAGAACCTGTCGCAACGCGTCACGTTGCCGAAGGTGTTGCCGGTTCAGGCAAGCCGACGCACCCCGGCTGCGATATGATTCTCCTTCCGGCAATCACGCTAGCAGTCCCGGCATTCGTCTTCGTCAATTGTCGTTCAGCAATCGATGGAGGGCGGTGCGCGCATCGGGCACATTGAGGGGAGTCGCCTGCATCGTGGTCAGCACGGCACACGCTCGCTCCTTGAGCCGTTCGTCACTCAACCGCCCCGCTTGCCCCAAAGCGCCAATGGCCGACGCGGCATAGCCGAGGCACTCACGCCACGTTCCATCCGAACCTCGGTTCGGTCGTTCATCCAAAGTTGCAACCAAACTCCCTTCGCCAGCGTGGAACCGCCCCATCAGGGCCTCCGTCCAGCCCAACACATCATCAACGGTCACCAAATGGTGATAGTCCTGATCGCGCAGATTGAAAAAGAGCCAGAAACAATCGCCAAGAGCCCCGCACTTAGCCACCTCGCGAAAAAGGGGGCGTAACTCATCCCACCACGGGCGAAGCGTGAGCCCATCAAGAGCCTTAGTTTCCGCGTCACTAAGCCACGACAAAGCAAACAAGATCACGCTTCCCCGCGACTCCGTTGACTCAGGCTCGTTTTCAGAACGCAGCGCCCGCCACACCGCCAAAGCCCAGCGACCGAAGTCATGCGAAAGATCATGAAGCTGCACCGTCGACTTGGCTTGGTTCTTCATCCCAAACGCAAACCCCCGCCAGAATCGCCGCCTGTCCTCCGCCTTCTCAAGGAGAGGGAACCGCTCCGGGGCGTCCAGAATCTCGTCTGGTATTGCTGCTACAGCGCTTCGCCGGTCGCCGTACCATACCATCGCATGGGCCCCAATATAGTCGCCGAGCTTGCCCGCCAGCTCGCTTGACGGGTTGTCACCGGTCACTTCAAAACCAGCCACTTCGGGTCGGTTCAAAACCAGCCA
>DAOOFR010000018.1:10946-32914 GCA_035415285.1 Opitutaceae bacterium | reverse complement strand
CGATCTTGATGCGCGCCGTCCTCATCGCCGTGCCCGGAACCTACCCACAAGTGGCCTTACGTCCAGTGTCGCCGGGTTTTTCTGACCTGTCCCTGTTAACCCTCTGTTAACCTCTCTGTTAACCTCTTTGCCGTCGGGCGCGGTGACGCTGGCGACCAAGGTCGGGGTCTGGTTGCCGCTGCCATCCACGTAGGCGGTGGAGGTGAGACCGATGCGCGGGTCGTTGGCGGCGGTGAGTCGGCCGAGGCCGTCGTAGGCGAACTCGGTGAGGTGGCCTTGGGCGTTGGTCGACTCCATGACCTGGCCGTTGAGGGCGCGCTGGGCCATCGCCTGGGTGGTGCCAGTGGTGAGAGTGGTGGTCGAGACCTCGCGGGCCGAACGGTCGATCGAGGCGAAGGTCTGGGTGACGTTGCGATCGAAGTCGTAGGCGTAGGTGTGGGCGGCGAGCTCGGCGCTCAGGCCGCCGACCTGCGTGTAGGTTTCGGCGGCGAAACGGTCGGTGGAGGCCTTGGTGCCCTCGTACGGGTAGACCTTCACGGCCTCATAGCGGTACCACGCGTTGCCGGAATGCAGCGGCGCGCCGGTGTCGAGGCGGTTGAAGGCGGTCGTAGGAGGTGGAGTCGGAACGGAAGCCCGGGGCACCGCCTCACCGGCGGCAGTACAGCAATTGCCGAGCGGATTGTAGGCGAACGTGAACGCCACGGCCGGCACAGGGAGCCGGGCGCCCGGAGGGTCGAGCCGTCGCCGGACTCGCCGTCGGTGATCTGACCGAGGGCATCGTAGCGGTAGGCGATGCTGCGGGGCTCGGCGAGGGCGGTGCCGCTCCAGGCGCGGCTGTACCCACAAATTCACACCGCCCAGGCACCAACCACCCCGCGCCCCCAAACCCCGGGCTCGCCATCGAGCTGCTCCGGCGCTTCGCTCGCGCCGATGCTCCCCGCCGCCGAGATCAAACGCCTCCAACGCCTGCGCGACGACGAACGCTTCCGCCGCGACGAGGGCGTGTTCCTCGTCGAGGGCGACAAGGCCGTGCGCGAGTTCATCCACTTCGGCCGCTTCTCCGGGGACCTCTACGTCACGCCGGACTGGGCCGGCTGGAAACGCGACGCCTCCGCCCACGAGTCGCCCTACACCTTCCACGAGACCACCGAGGCGGAGATGGCGCGCATCAGCCACCTGCCCTCGCCGTCGTCGATCCTCGCCGTGCTCGCCCGCCCCGCGGCCGCGCCGCTGGATCTCGCGCAGTTGCAGGTCGGTTACACGCTCGCGCTCGATGCCGTGCAGGACCCGGGCAACGTCGGCACCATTCTGCGCATCGCCGACTGGTACGGTTTCGAGCGCGTGCTGCTCGGCGAAGGCTGCGCGGATCCGTTTTCCCAGAAGGTCGTCAACGCCAGCAAGGGCTCGCTCGCCCGCACCGAGATCCACCGCGTGGACCTGCCCGCCGTGCTCGCCGCCGCCGGCGTGCCGGTGCTGGGCATGGACCTCGACGGCGCCGATGTACACACCCTCGCCGCGCCCGCCGCCGCGATCGTCGTCGTCGGCAGCGAGGGCCGTGGTCTCTCCGCCGGCGTGAAGGCCGCGCTCACCCAGCGCGTGACCATCCCCGCCTACGGCCGCGCCGAGTCGCTCAACGCCGCCGTCGCCGCCGCCATCGTGTGCGACAACCTCCGCCGCCTCACCACGCCGCGTTGAGCGCGCCCACGGGACCGCGCCGGCCCGGCCCCGGATAACTCCCTGTAACCTTTTCCGCCGCTCCCGGTTTCCCCGGATGACATCGTCCCTGTCGTCCGAAGACCGTGATCGCCGCCGCCACCAACCTCCGCGTCCAACCCGCCAGCCCGCCGACCGCGCCGCTCCCTCCGGCCGACCGCATGGACCCCTCCGACCATGACCTGATGCTCGCCGTGCGCACCGGCGACCTGCGGAAACTGGGCGAGCTCTTCGAGCGCCACCACGGGGCCCTGTACGGGTTCTTCGTCCACCTCACCCATGATCGCGATGCGAGCGAGGACCTCGTGCAGATGGTCTTCTACCGTATCCTGAAATACCGTCACACCTACCGCGACGAAGGGAAGTTCTCGGCTTGGATCTACCACTTGGCGCGCATGGTCGCCGCCGACCATTTCACCTCCCGGCGCGGGCGTCACCTCCGCCCCGCCGGGGGCGACACGGAGCCGGTCTGGGAAGAGCTCCCCGACGACACACCGTCGCCGGCCGCCCGGGTCACCACCGCCGACGATCTCGCCCTGCTCGACCGCGCCCTCGCCGCCCTTCCCCATGAACAACGCGAACTCCTCGTGCTCGCCCGCTTCCAGGGCCTGTCCCACGAGGAGATCGCCCGGCTCTTCGACACCACTGTCGGCGCCGTGAAGGTCCGCGTGCACCGCGCCTTCTGCACGCTGCGCGACCGGTACCACCGTCTCCGGCGGGGCCCGACGAACTGACCGCCCCCGAGTCCGCCCTCCGCTCCACCACCAACACCTTTCCGCCATGACCTGCGCATCCTTTCAGGAAGACTTCCTCGAGTACCGCGCGAACCGCCTCAGCCCCGAACGCGCGCAGGCCCTCGGCGCGCACCTCCGCACCTGCCTCGACTGCCAGCGCGCCTGGGCCGATTTCCAGGAGCTCGACCGGCAGCTCGCCCGCGTGCCGGTCCCGATCCCGACCGAGAACCTGCGGCGCAACTTCTACGCGATGCTCGACACGCACCTCGCCGCCCAACGCGAGCCCGGCATCTTCGCACCGGTCCGCCGCGGTCTCGCCCGCCTCCGGGCCGAATGGCTCCCCGCCAGCCCGCTCGCCCAGTTCGCCGCCGCCGCGCTGCTCGTCGCCGGCGCCATCGGCGGCACGCTCCTGGTCCAGACGCGCCGCGAGCGCGACGCCGACCTCGCCGCGCTGCGCCAGCAGGTCGACGCCGTCACCCGCCTCGTCGCCTACACCGCGCTCGACCGCCAACCGGCCTCGGATCGCGTCCACGCCGTGCTCGCCACCGACACCGCGAGCGCGACCGGCCTGGCGCGGCTGCTCGGCGCCCTGGCGCAGGACCCGAACATCAACGTCCGCCTCTCCGCGCTCGATTCGCTCTACCCGCACGCCGCGGATCCCACCATCCGCGCCGGTGTGCTCGCCGCACTGACACGCGAAACCTCCCCCATCGTGCAGGTCGCGATGATCGACTTCCTCGCGACCGCCAAAGCCACCGAGGCGCAGCAACAGTTCGAAACCCTCGCCCACGATCCCTCCGTCAACTCCACCGTCCGCGCCGCCGCCACCAACGGTCTCGTCCAGCTCCTGTGACGGCCCGGCCTCCCCCTCCACCCCCAGCACCCGTCTTGCAGCCATGAAACATCGCCCCCTCACCCACCTCCGGGCCGCGCTCCTGCTCGCGGCTTCCGTCCTCCCCGCAGCGCACAGCGCCGAAGACGGGGCCAACACCGCCTCGATCACCTTCAGCCGGCCCGACGCCCCCCACACCGTCCGCATCGAGGCCATGAACGGCCAGGTCTCCGTCCGCGGGGCCGACGTCTCCGACGTAACCGTACGCTCCAACCGCAACACCGCGCCCAAGGAGCCCCGGCGCGAGGACGGCCTGCGCGTCATCGCCGCCGCCCATTCCTTCAACCTCACCGAGCGCGACAACGTCGTGTATCTGCGGCAGGACTCCGGTTCCCTCTTCTCCGGTGGGGGCGACTTCGAGGTCACCGTCCCGCGCGACACCGCCGTGCGCGTGAAGATCGCGATCAACGGCAGCGCCACGGTGCGCGACATCACCGGCGACATCGAGATCAGCAACCTCAACGGCCCGGTCACCCTCGAGAACATCGGCGGCGGCGTGGTCGTCGACACGATGAACGGCGAGATCTCCGCCCGCTACTCGGCCCTGCCGGAGGGCAAGTCGCACGCGTTCTCGTCGATGAACGGCAAGATCGTGCTCCGCCTGCCCGCCACCGCCAAGGCCGGCTTCCGCCTCCGCGCCCAAAACGGCACCGTCGCGACCGACTTCGACGAGAAGGTCTTCGTCACGAAGACCGAGACCGCCGCGCCGGGCGAACTCCCGGGCATGGGCGGACTCCGCGCCGGACTCGAGGCGGCCGGGGTGGCGATCGACATGGCCCACACCATCGCCCGCGAAGCGATGGGCGGCGCCCGGCACCCGACCGCCGGCACACCCGGTCCGGAGAAGGAGGGAGAGGCGGCGGCCCCATCGCCCGGCGTGCCCCCGCCCGCGCCGCAGCCGCCCAAGGTGCCGCACTTGCCCACCTTCCCGGCCTTCGGCGGCCAGGTCGTCACCGGCACGCTCAACGGCGGCGGTGTCGAGATTCGTGCGACAACGATGAACGGCGAGATCCAGATCCGCGAGGCGAAGTAGCCGCCCCGCAACCGCCCGACGCCCACCCACAGAAGGCGCCCGTCCACGGGCGCCTTTTTCGTGCGCAGCCACGCCGGCGCGATGGCAGTTCGCCATGCCCCAGCGGCGAGCGTTCAAAAATAAACCCGAGAATCAGGCCTGCTGCGGGCTTGCCTGCCGGCGCCGAGTCCTTCCGAATTTTCGGACCCCAACCCCACACGCCCCATGCCCCACTGGGTCTTCTACGCCGCCGGAGCCGTCGTGCTCCTCTCCCTCGCACTCGCCGCCCTCAGCTGGCGCCGCTGCTGTTCCCGCAAACGCTCGGTCCGCACCCACGCGACCGAACCCGTCGTCCACACGGAGCGCCACGCCTCCGGCTATTCCCATCGCAGCCTGATCACGCAACTCGGCGGCATCGCCCGCCGCGTCGAGCTCACGGTCACCTCCGACAAGCTCCTGGTCGACGTCGCGTACCCGTTCGCCCTCGTAGCCGAGCAAGTCGACCTCTGCCATCGCATCGCCCTCGACTCGATCGAGCGCGTGGCCGCCCGCCGCGTCGCCCACGGCCTCGAGTGCATCATCACCTTCCGCAACGGCGAAGGCCACCGCCGACAACTCTCGGTCTTCCCGGAATCGCCCGACCGCTTCCTTCACGCCCTCCGCGCCCCGGCGCCGGAGCTGGCGAACTGACCCGTCTTTCTCCCGCAAACCCTGCAACACGCAAGCGGCCCGTCCGAATCGGACGGGCCGCTTTTGCTGCGGGCGTCCGGCCGGGCGCCCAGCAAAAAGGACCACCCCGGGTATCCCGAGGGGGTCCTTTGAAGAGCGGATACTCGTAAGCCGCGGATCACTGCATCGCCTTGGAATAGCGGTCCATGATCTCCTGATAGCGCTTCTGCTGCTCCGGAGACATCGTGCCGGCCTCCTGCACGCTCTTGGAGAACGCCTGGAACTCCGCCGTCACGGTGGTCATCTCGGCGCTGGCGGCCTGGTCGCCTGTCTTCATGCGCTGGTAGAGGCTGGCCGTCTTCTCGCAGGTCTTCTCGAGATCGTTCAGCGCGGCGTCCATCTTGGCGTTGCCACCGCCGCAACCGGTGAAGAGCGCGGCCACGGCGAGAAGCAGGAGGCTCCCGAGGAGGGAACGAATGAGCTTGGTCATCGGAATTCTTTCTTTGGGTGTTCGGGTTTGTTGATCGACTGACGCCCCCATCCTGAGTCACCAGAAATTCTACACAAGCCGGTTTGCGGGGACCGAAGGCCGGGGTCGCGCTCATTTACCCAAAAGAAACACTTGCACGCTCCGCCTCGGCGGAAATCGGGCGCCCGCAGCCCCGCGCCGCCCGGCCTCGCGCCGGAACCGCGACCGCCGCCCCCGCCGCGCATCACCCGCCGCCTCCAGCCCTCCGCGCCCGAGCTGGCGAACCGACCCGTCTTTCTCCCGCAGACCCTGCAACACGCAAGCGGCCCGTCCGATTCGGACGGGCCGCTTCTGCTGCGGGCGATGCCTCTCGCCACCGCGCGCCGGTATCGGCGCGGGGCATTCACTGCAACTTCAGCGGCAGCCGGCCCAGGATGTCCTTGGCTTTCTGCAACGGCTCGCGCGTGCCGAGCCCCTTCGGGTTCTCGCCGGTCTTGATCGCGGCGACGGTGCGCAGCTGGTTCAGGACAAAGCAGTAGTCGTTGTTCACCATCACGCCGAGCAGCTCGCCCGTCTTGCTGAAGACCAGGTCGCCGGTGTGCGGCGCGAACTCGCCGAAGAGGCGTTTGAAGAAGCGGTTGTCCATCTGCACGTAGCGCGGCGCCGTCGGGTCGAGCTTGAACGCGATCTCGCCGTAGTAGCGGCCGGTGTTGCTCACGAGCACGGCCTCCGGGAACTTGAACGGATCGGCGGCCAGCGGGTAGATCTTCACGCCGAGCGCGGCGGCCCGGACGGCATCGACCGGGATCAGCACCACGCGCGGATCCAGTGCATGGAGACCGAACTCGCCCACCGGCACCTCCGCCCCGGTGCGTTTGAGCACGCCGCGCACGATCTCGAAGTCCACCGGCGTGCCCGCCGGGTCGAACGGCGCGTCGCCCGAGTGCAGCAACGCGAAGACGCGGCTGCCGTCCGAGACGAGCACGGTGCGCGCGGCGCGCTCGACGGTGAGCGGCCCGAGCAGGACCGAGCGGCGCGAGAGGCTCTCGATGGCAAACTGATTGGCGACGAACTCGCTGAAGAGCGTGTTCGGATTGATCGGGCGGTTCTCGCGGATCTCGCGCGTGAGCTCGCCGGACTGCTCCGCGAGCTTGCCCACGCCCTCGGCGAGCACGCCGGCCTGCGCCTGGATCTTCGCCTTCTCCTCGCGCTCGGCGACGACCGTCTCGCGCATCTGTTCGATGTTCTCGCGCAGCAGCCCCTTCTCCTGCTCGGCCACCTTCACGGCGACGTTGAGGTTCTCGATCTCGCCGCGGGCGGCGGAGTGTTTCTCCTCGAGCGTGGCGTAGGCCTCGCGCTGCTCGCGCGCCTGCTGTTCGCGCAACTCGAGGTCGCGCTGCAGCTGGGCGAGGCGGATCTTGCTCGCCTCGACCTCCGCGGCCCGGGCGGCCGCCTCCTGCGCGAGCGCGGCGGCCTTGGCCTGGGTGGCGGAGAGGCTTTGCGCGAGCTTGCCTTTCTCACCTTCGAGGGAGGCGACCTGCTGCTCGCGCTGCTGGAGATTCTCCGCGGTGTTGGAAAGCTGGTTGCTCAGCTCCTCGCGTGCGGCCTGTTCGTCGGCCAGCGACAGGCGCATGACCTCGACGAGTTCGTTGGCCGGCCCGGCGCTCTCGCCGGGGATCGGCACGGAGGCGCTCGGCGGCGGCGGGGTCTTCGGCGGCTCGACCTGCTCCCAGCGCGTGAGCGCGAGGAGGTTGAGCAGGAGGAAGTCGCAGATGATGAGCAGCAACGTCTTGTTCATGCTACGGCGGGGCTCAGGCGGCCGGCTTGGCGGGGACGGCGTTCTGGCTCTCGAGGATGAGCTTCTTCTTGTACGGCCTCACGTTGCGGATCTTCACCATCGCCACGCAGGTGATGCCGAAGAGGTTCGAGGAGTAGGCGGCCAGCAGGTTGGGCTGGATGATGCCCAGCACCTGCAGCACCAGCGCCGTGGCCGTGCCGGCGATACCGACGTAGAGGCCGGAGTCGAAGAGGTTCTCCTCGTTCTCCATCAGCCGCAGCTTGAGCAGACTCGGCACCGTCTGGCGCTCGATCTCGCGCATCTTCAGCAGGCAGATCCAGTAGACCAGCACCTGCACGGCCGCGAAGAACAGGATGGTGACGATCGTCGAGAGGTCGACCACCGCGGCGGCCGAGGGCGCCGCCTGCAACTGACCGACCAGGCTCAGCGCCGGGATGCTCACCTTCATCGACAGGTCCGCCGGCGGGGCGCCGCGCAGCAGGAACGGCTCGCTGAGGACGAACAATACGCCGGAGAACACGAGCGCCATCACGCCGCTCTTCGCGTGCATCAAGGTGCGGTTGGCCGCCGAGAGCACCGGGCCGACCACCGCGCGGTCGAGGGCGCGGAAGACGAACCACACTCCGGCGAAGAAGCAGAGGTATTTCACGAAGGTCATGACGGTTGGGTATCGGAGGCTTAACGAGGCGAAAGTGTCCCAGGCCAGGGGCGAGTCGGGATTCACGGGCACCTGCCGCTGCACGAGCTGGCGCACGGCGTTCTCGCCCTCGCGCAGCGCCGTCTCCAGGCCGGCCACACCACCCTTGCCGTAGCGCAGCGCGTAGCGCGCGACGCCGTCGGGCGCGCGGCTCTGGAGCGAGGCGGCGTAGAGCGCGGGCATCATGTCGGGCGCCACGCGCAACAGTTGGGCGAACTCGCCCACGGTCTTCACGTCGGGGCACACGCGCAGCCACTCGCCGAGCTGGAGCCAGTTGAGCCGCCGCGAGAGCGAGAGCAGGTCGTAGTAGAAATTCTCGATCGGCTCGAGCTCACCGCTCTGCACCGCCAACTCGGCGCGGCTGCGCACCTCCTTGGCGAGCGGACCGGAGAGCCAGTTGCCCTGGTGCAGCAGGGCCGTCATCAGGATCGTCGCATCGAGCGGCTGGCCGCCGGCGCGCTTGGCGGGAACAAAACGTTTCGTGTGGTCGATGTCCGCGGTCGCCAGCAGCGCCTTCACCGCGCCCGACCGCGTGTTCGCCAGGTAGCCGCGCACGGTCTCGCGCTGCTTCGCCGGCAGAAATTCCTGGATCGCCGGCCGCGACACCGCCGCTGCCGCCGCCGCAGGCCGGTTCTTCCCCGCGAAGACCTGCTCGAGATACGGGTCGATCCCACCCCAGGATACGAGCTCAGGCTGGCGCTGCGCATCGGCGGCCAACGCGGCACCGAGCGCTTCTGTCCCTTGCAGCGCAAGCTTCTTGGCGGCATCGCACACCAGCACGGCCGGGCCGGGTTTGTCGGCCTCGCGCAGGGTCTCGCCGAACTCCACCAGCGTGGGCGAACCGGCGCCGGCCTCGCGCAGCAACAACGGGCTGAGCGACTTCACCTGTACGGGCAGCAGCCACCCCGCCGCCACGAGCGCCGCGCCCGCCACGAGCAGCCAGATCGGCTCCCCGCGATTGCCCGCAAGCCAGTCGGCGACCGGAGGTTTCATGGAGCGGGAATCTGGCACGGGGGAAAAGCGCGGGACAGTTTTAATTTGCGGCACCCGCCACCGACGGCAGCGTCTCGCAATCGGACCCATGCTTCTGCCGATTGTTCGCTACAACCAGCCCGTTCTCCGTAAAAAAGGCGCGCAAGTGACCGCCTTCGACGCCGCCCTGCGCACGCTCGCCGACGACATGGTCGAGACCATGCACGAGGCGGAGGGCATCGGGCTGGCCGCACAGCAGATCGGCCAGGCGATCCAGTTCTGCGTGGTCGACCTGCGCCCGACCGACGCCGAGTTCACCTGGGAGCTCGACGGCCGCAAGCCGCCGCTCGACCTCTTCATGCCGCTGGCCATCGCCAACCCGAAGATCACCGTGCTGCCCGGCAAGGAGACCAGCTACGAGGAGGGCTGCCTCTCCTTCCCCGGTATCCGCGGCGATGTGATCCGGCCCGACTCCATCCGCGTCGAGTTCCAGGACCTCGACGGCACCGCCCACATCCTCGTCTGCGACGGCCTGTTCTCGCGCTGCATCCAGCACGAGGCCGACCACCTCAACGGCGTGCTCTTCATCGACCAGATGACCAAGCGCGTGCTCGTCGAGATCAAGGACGACCTCAAGGCCCTCGAGAAGGACACCAAGGCCGCCAAGAAGAAGGCGAAGTAGGCGCCGCGCCACCTCCACTGGCTACCGGCAACTGGCAACCGTCCACCGCTTACCGGCAACCGCCCACCGCTCACCGTCCACCGCCCACCGCCATGTCCCGCTCCATCGCAACCCGCACCGGCGACGACGGCACCACCGCGCTGCTCTACGGCCAACGCGTGCCCAAGGACCACCCACAGGTCGAAGCCATCGGCAACCTCGACGAGCTCAGCGCCGCCCTCGGTCTCGCCAAGGCCCATTGCCCCGCCGCCGACCGCCGCGCCGAACTCGAGCGCATCCAGAAGGAGCTCGTCGCGCTCATGGGCGAGGTCGTCTGCGCCGAGAGCGACCTCGAGCGGTACGCAAAATCCAAGTTCGAGAAGATCGACGACGCCGCGCTCGCGCGGCTCGATGCCGGCGTCGCCGCCATCGAGGCCAAGAACGTGAAGTTCGACGGCTGGGCCACGCCCGGCGCCAACCTCCACGCCGCCGCGCTCGACCACGCCCGCACGATCGCCCGCCGCGCCGAGCGCCGCATGATCGCCCTCGGCCACCAGAGCCGCCCCCTGCGCCTGCTGCTGCTGCAGTACGTCAACCGCCTCTCCGACCTGCTCTGGCTCATGGCCCGCGAGGCGGAGAACTGAGCGCGCAGCATCCTCTTGCCCCGACGCCGATCGCAGCACGCGCCATCGCCCGACACGCTCCGCAGCGCCACGGCGAAAGCCGACAAGTCTCTCGTCCGCGAGCGAACGGCCGCAGCGCTGGCGGACTCCACCGCCCCGGCTCCCCCCCCCAACGGCCCAGCCCGCTGCGGCTTCAAGCCGGCCGCGAGTTTTCCGCACAAACAAAGCATTGTCGCGCCGCCATGGGCCGTTTTTGCTCCACGGACTCTTCCTCTATGAAACAGGTCAACATCGGCATGATCGGCGGCGGCACGGTCGGCAGCGGCGTCTTCAACGCCCTCCGCGAGAATTCGGAGCTCATGGCCGCCCGAACCGGCGTGCGCCTCGTCGTCAAGAAGGTCGCCGTCATGGCCTACGACGAACGCCGCCCCTACCCGATCGACCGCGCGTTGATGACCCTCAACTGGAAGGACGTCGTCGAGGATCCCGAGATCCAGATCGTCACCGAACTCGTCGGCGGCACCGGCATCGCCAAGACGATGGTCCTCGCCGCCCTCGAGGCCGGCAAGGTCGTCGTCACGGCGAACAAGGCCCTGCTCTCCGCCCACGGCCCCGAACTCTTCGCCGCCGCCAAGAAGGCCGGCACCAACCTCTACTACGAGGCCAGCGTCGCCGGCGGCATCCCGATCATCAAGACGCTGCGCGAGGCCCTCGTCGGCAACCGCTTCGAGCGCATCTACGGCATCGTCAACGGCACCTGCAATTATATCCTCACCCGCATGACGCGCGAAGGCGCCGCCTTCGACGACGTGCTCGCCGACGCCCAGAAGCTCGGCTACGCCGAGGCCAACCCGACGCTCGATGTCGACGGCCACGACGCCGCCCACAAGACCGGCATCCTCGCCTCCCTCGCGCACGGTTTCTGGGTCGACCACCACGACATCCACGTCGAGGGCATCCGCCCCCTCACGCCGCTCGACATCCGTTTCGCCCAGCAGCTCGGCTACACCATCAAGCTCCTCGGCTCCGTCCGCCTCGCCCCGCCCGCGAAGGCCGCCAAAGGCAAGAAGGCCAAGGCCGCCGGCGCGCGCATCAGCGTCGCCGTCAGCCCCACCCTCGTGCCGCAGAGCCACGTGCTCGCCAACGTCAACGACGTGTTCAACGCCGTCTTCGTCTCCGGTTTCCCGATCGGCGACACCCTCTACTACGGCCGCGGCGCCGGCAAGGATGCCACCGCCTCCGCCGTGCTCAGCGACCTGGCCGACGCCGGCCTCGACCTCGCCCACGGCACCCTCGGCCGCGTGCCGGCCTTCGTGCCCTGCGCGAAGGGCACCGTCGTGCCGTTCGGCGAAACCTCCGCGCGCTACTACCTGCGCCTCACCGTGGTCGACAAGCCCGGCGTGGTCGCGAAGGTCTCGGCCATCCTCAGCCAGGCCGGCATCAGCCTGGCCTCCATCGTGCAGCCCGAGGGCCACGAAGGCGAAGCCGTGCCGCTGATCCTGATGACGCACCTCGCCAGCCGCGCCGCGATGGACAAGGCCCGCGCCGCCATCGCCAAGCTCCCCGCCGTGAAGGGCCCGTCGCTGCTGCTCCCCGTCGAGGACTTCGCGTAAGCCTTCTTCCGCGCACGTCCCGGTTGGCCTCAACCGGGACGTGCGCTCCGTAGGTCCACAGGCAACCGCGCCCCGCCCCATGCGCTTCATCCTCCCCGGCATGGGCGCCGACCATCGGATGTACGCCGCGTCGTCGTGGCAGACGTTGCCCGAGGCC
Source organism: Opitutaceae bacterium (assembly GCA_035415285.1). Taxonomy (GTDB): domain Bacteria; phylum Verrucomicrobiota; class Verrucomicrobiia; order Opitutales; family Opitutaceae; genus CAJCBL01. The sequence continues at coordinate 20,904 of DAOOFR010000018.1, read as the reverse complement.
TGTTTCCTCGATTGGCCGGAATACCAAGGAGAGCAGACCATTTCGGCCATCGCCGACCGCGTGATCGCCGAAGCTAGGATCCGCGAAGGTGACACTTTGATCGGCTCCTCACTCGGCGGAATTGTCGGCTGCGAGATCGCCAACCGACTCCGGCTCCGCTCGCTCGTGCTCATCGGGAGCGCCCAATCTCCCGCGGAGATTTCTTCGCTCCTCGTGCTGCTCCATCCGCTCGCCGCGTTGGCGCCACTCGAGCTCATCCGCGCTGCCGCAGGCAAGCTGCCTAGCGATCTTTGCGTCATGTTCGCCGACAGTCAGGCGGGGTTCATCCGCGCCATGTGCCGCGCCATCTTTTCGTGGCCGGGACTCGACCCCACTCGCATCCTTCCGCTTCGCGTTCACGGTCGCCACGACCGGGTGATCCCGCCACCCGCGAACGTCGATCTCCTGCTCGATGGCGGCCATCTGCTCGCGATGACGCATGCGGCGGAATGCGTCGCCTTTCTAGGAACGCACAAATAGGCCCACCCGGCCGCCCCAAAGGAGCGATCCGCGCAGCCTTCGCGATGGATCCCTCTTCCTGATTTCCTGAGTTCCAGATTCCTCCGCCCCTCAGGAAACCCGCCGTCGTCCCGCCCTCCGTATCACTTCTTCCCCGCGGGCTTCGCGCCGGGCAGGCGGAACTCGACCATCGGCGGCTCGTCGGTCTGCTCCTCCTCGCCCTCTTCCGCGGAGAGCGCCTCCGGCGGTTCCGTACCGACGGGAACCGCCGCCTCCGGCTCGGGCGCCTGCGGGGCCAACTCCGCCGGCACCGGCGAGGCCTTCGGCAGCGCCTCCGCGATCACCCGACGCGCGATCGCGTCGCGCTGGCGTCCGTAGACCCCCTTGCTGCCCATGACCACGGCGATGACGCGTTTGCCATTCTGATACACGGTGGCGGCAAGCGCATAGCCGCCGCGGGCGAGATAGCCGGTCTTCAACCCATCGCAGCCCGGCATCTGGCCGAGCAGCTTGTTGTGGTTGTTCATCACCAGCAGCGGTTCCTGCCGGAAAGTCCGTTGCTTCGTTGCCGTGAACTTCAGCGCCAGCGGATGCCTGACCATCTCGCGCGAGAGGATGGCGATGTCGCGCGGGGTCGACACGTCCGCGTCCTGGCCCTTGGACGCCAACCCGTGCGGCGTGGTGAACTTCGTGCGGGTCATGCCCAGCTGCGCTGCGCGTTGGTTCATCGCCGCCACGAACGCCTCACGCGTCCCGCCCACGTGGTTCGCGCAGGCCAGCGCGGCATCGTTGGCCGACTGCACCATCATCGCGTAGAGCAGCTCCTCCAGCGTGAAGACCTCGCCCTCCTTCAGGTACACCTGCGAGCCGCCCATCTTCGCCTCCTCGGCGGTGACGACCACCCGGTCCGCCAACCGCACCCGACCGGCCTCGAGCGCATCGAGGCACAGCAACAGATTCATGAGCTTGGTCACGCTCGCCGGGTAGGCCGCGACATCGGCGTTGTCCTCGACGAGGACCTTGCCGTCGCCGGCGTCGATCACGATCAGACCGGTGTAGTCCTTGTCGGCCGGCACGCCGGGCCCGGCCTTCTTGGCTGTCGCTGCACCGGAGGAGGAGACAAGCGCCAGCACCAACGCCAGCGCCAGGGAAACGCGGAGGAAGAGGGACATCGCGCCGAGAGTCCGCGCCGCGCCCGCCACGGCAAACGGATTTTCGGCCGCTCGAAACGTGGGCCGACACTCTCGCCCGGTCCGCCCAACCCCGCCCTCGCACCCGACGCGGTGGCCTCCCACGCCCGGGTTATCCGGTCTCCGACCGGACACCCTGTGCCCACGCCGTCCCCTGCGACTCCAGTCCTCCGCGACCGGTCGAAGACCGGTCCTACCGGGCCCCCTCCACCAACTGCCGCAGCCCGGGCTCGTCGAGCACGGTGACGCCCAGCGCGCGGGCCTTCTCCAGCTTCGAGCCCGCCTCCTCGCCGGCGACGACGTAGTGGGTCTTCTTGGAGACACTCCCGCTCACCTTGCCGCCGGCCTTCTCGATCAGCTCGGTCGCCGCCTCGCGCGAAAGCGTGGGCAGCGTGCCCGTGAGCACCAGCGTCTTGCCGGCGAGCGGAGCGCCCGCGCCCGCCGCGGCCGGAGGAGTCGGTTCCAGCCCGACCGCGCGCAACTCGGCGAGCAGCGTCTGGTTGGCCGGTTGCGCGAACCACGCGCGAAGCAGCCCCACCGTGCGCTCGCCGAATCCACCCACGTTGAGCAGATCGGCGTCGCTCGCGGCCGCGATGGCGTCGAGCGAACGGAAACGTTGCGCGAGGTCCTTCGATGCCGCCGCGCCCACCTGCGGAATGCCGAGGCCGTTGAGCACGCGCCAGAGATCGGCGTTCTTCCGCGCCGCGATGGCCGCGATCAGGTTGCCCGCCCACACTTCGCCGGACTTCTTCAGCGGCAGCAGGTCCGCGAGGGTCAGACGGAAGATGTCGGGGATCGCCTTCACCAGGCCGCGCTCGATGAGCATGCCGACGCCCTCCTCGCCGAGTCCGTCGATGTCGAGGCAGGCCTTCGAAGCGAAATGCTCCAGCCGGCGCCGCACCTTCTCGGGGCAGTCCGGATTCGGGCAACGCCACACCACCTCGCCCTCGGCGCGGGTCGCCGCCGTGCCGCAGACCGGACATGCCGTGGGAAATACGTACGACGCGAGCCCAGCCGCGGGGCGTTTCTCGGCCAGCACCTGCACGACGGCCGGGATGATCTCGCCGGCCTTCTCGATCAGCACGGCGTCGCCCACGCGCACGTCCTTGCGCGCAATCTCCTCGGCGTTGTGCAGCGTGGCACGCTTCACCGTGGTGCCCGCGAGCAGCACCGGTTCCAACTCGGCCACCGGCGTGAGCGCGCCCGTACGGCCCACCTGGATGGTGATCGCCTTCACGCGCGTCTCGGCGCGGTCGGGGGCGAACTTGTACGCGCAGGCCCAACGCGGCGAGAGCTTGCGCGCAGTCTGCCCCTCGCCGCGGAATCCGGCGACGCGCTGCTGGTCGGTCCGGTCAAGCTTCACCACGGCGCCATCTGTCGGATACGAGAAGCCACGGCGCTTCTGGTCGAGCTCGCCGATCGCCGCCCACACGGCGTCGATCCCGCGCACCGCCCAGAACTTCTCCACCACCGGCAGCCCCCACGCTTCGAGCCGCGCAAGGTACTCCGATTGCGACGCCGCCGGTTCGCCCGGCTCGCAGGCGCCCAGCCCGTAGAGCACGATCTCCAGCCGCCGCTTCGCCACCTCGGCGGAGTCGAGCAGCTTGAGCGTGCCCGCTGCCAGATTACGCGGATTAGCAAAGGGTTCGAGTCCCGCCTCCTCCTGCTCGCGGTTGATCCGCTGGAACTCCTCGATCCCGAGAAACACTTCGCCGCGGATCTCGATCAGCGCCGGAAAGCCGGTGGACGGTGGACGGTAGCCGGTGGCCGGTGCGGCGGAGTCCGCGCGGAGGTCGGCAAGTTCGCTCACGCCCCCCGCCGCCTCGGCGAACAACGGTAGTTCGTCCGCCGCATCCTGGACTTTGCCTTCCGTCCTCTGTCGTCCGTTCTCTGCCGTCTGCCCGCCGGCCTCCACCCCTTCGCCTCTCGCCTCTAGCCTCTCGTCTTCGGTCGCGCGCAGCGCCGCCGGCAGTCCCCGGATCGTGCGCACGTTGGCCGTCACATCGTCGCCCTCCTCGCCGTCGCCGCGCGTCACGGCGCGCACGAGTTTGCCGTGTTCGTAGGTCAGGCTCACCGCGAGGCCGTCGATCTTCGGCTCGACGGTATAGGCGAGGTCATCGGTGCCGAGCAGCTTCACGAGGCGTGCATGAAACTCGCGCAGCGCGCCCTCGTCGTAGGTGTTGTCGAGGGTCATCATCGCCTGCCGGTGGCGCACGCGCGTGAAACCGTCGGCTCGGTCGTCGCCCACGCGTTTGGTCGGCGAAGCTCCGCCACCGAACTCCGGATGCGCCGCCTCGAGATCGGCGAGTTCGCGCTTCAGCCGGTCGTAGTCGAAGTCGGCGATCTCCGGCCGCGCCTGCCGGTAGTACAGCTCGTCGTGGCGGGCGAGTTCGGTGCGGAGAGCGGCGATGCGGGCCTGGGCTTCGAGCGGAGTCATGCGCGTTGGGTGTGCATTAAAGGAGAGTGCGCGCCGGCGGCGAGCCCGGGAACGCACGGGCCGCGTTTGACCTTCCCGCGCCGGCGGCGAAACGTGCCGCCCTCCCCCATGCGCCTCGCCCCCCGCCCCGCCCTCCTGCTCGTTCTCCTCCTGGGCTCCGTCGCCCGCCTGCTCGGCGCCCCGGCGATCGTCCCGCTCGCCCCGCCCCTGCTTTGGCAGCGCGCCGAGTTTCGTCTGACGGAGGCTCCCACCGCCGCCAACAACTTCGACCCCGACCTGATCCGAATCGACGCCATCTTCACCGCCCCCTCCGGCCGCACCTTCGTCGTACCGGCCTTCTGGTTCCAGGACTACTCGCGTGCGTTGGTCGACGGTGCCGAGGTCCTCACCCCGGTCGGCGCCCCCGAATGGCGCGTGCGTTTCACGCCCACCGAGCCGGGCGAATACACCGTGAACGTCGCCGCCGCGCTCGGGACCGCCGCGCCGACCCCGCTGGCGAATCTGCGGTTCGCCGTCGCCGCGGAGTCGTCCGCGGCCGTGCGCAGCTGGGTGCGGATCAGCGCCGACCGCCGTTACCTCGCCACGACCGACGGCGCCCCGTTGCGCCTCGTCGGCGAGAACGTCTGCTGGGCCGGCGCGCGCGGCACCTACGACTACGACGAGTGGTTCCCGGCGATGCGCGCCTCGGGACAGAATCTCGCGCGTCTCTGGCTCGCGCCATGGTTCCTGCCGCTCGAACACAAGCCGGGCACCCTGACCCGCTACGACCTCGGCGGGGCCTGGCAACTCGACCGCCTCTTCGAACTCGCCGAACGCGACGGCCTCTACCTGCTGCTCTGCTTCGACCACCACGGCATGTACCAGGAGAAAAACCGCGGCTGGGGCGGCACCAACAACTTCTGGCGGACCAGCAACCCCTACAGCGTCCAACAAGGCGGCCCCTGCGCCACGCCGAACGACTTCTTCACCGACGCCCACGCCCGCGTCGCCTACCAGAAACGCCTGCGCTACCTCGTCGCCCGCTACGGCGCCAGCCCGCGGCTGCTTGCCTGGCAGTTCTTCAATGAGATCGACAACGTCTTCGCCCCCGGCCTCGTCGACGGCGCGGCGGTCGTCGCCTGGCACCGGGAGATGGCGCGTCACCTGCGCGCGCTCGATCCGTTCGGCCATCTGATCACGACGAGCCTCACCGGCGGCGTCGATCGCCCCGAGATGTGGGCGCTGCCCGAGCTCGATTTCGCCGTCTACCATTCCTACGCCGAGCCCGCGCCCGGCCGGTTCGTCGCGAGTGTCGCCGAGTCGATGGTACAGCGTTACGGCAAGCCCGCGCTCATCGGCGAGTTCGGCACCGCCCCGGGCAGCTGGAGCATCGCCGGCGACCCGCACCTGCGCGGTTTCCGGCAGGGCCTCTGGGGCGGCGCGCTCGGCGGCTCGATGGGCACTTCGCTGAGCTGGTGGTGGGAGGACGTGCACGCCGACAACGCCTACCCGCTCATCGGCGCGCTCGACACCATCCTGCGCCGCGCCGGCTGGCACGAGGGCAAGTGGAGCCCGGTGCGTTTCGCCGGCAGCACCGTCGCTCCCGTCGCGCTCGGCGAACCGCTGGCCGGCGGCGAGACGTTCTCCGGACTGGTCGCGCTCAACCATTTCCGCCGGCTCTCGCTGCGCGGCGAAGCCGTGCTGGTCGACGCCCTCTCCGCGGCGCGCGCCGCCGAGCACCTGTGCGGCTACCTCCACGGCCCCGCGCAGCCCGACAAGCAGCAGCACCTCCGCCTCACCGCGCACTTCGCGCCGAAGGCCCGGGTCGCGTTCCACGTGAACTCCGTCGCCGCCTCCGCCACCCTCCTCGTGCGTCTCGACGGCGCCGAGGTCCTTCGTGCCCAACTCGCGGACACCGATGGCGCCCTTCCCAACAGCAACGAGATCAACCGCGAGTTCGCCGTCGAAGTTCCTGCCGGCCGGCACACCGTCGAGATCGCGCACGACGGCCCGGACTGGGTACAGGTCGACACGCTCAAGGTCGAGCAGGTCCGCCCCGCCGCCTATGCCGACGGCTGGCGCTTCACGCCCGAGCGCATCGGCCTGCGCCAGCCCGACGGCCGCGCGGTGCTCCACCTCACCTCGCCGCACATCGTCTGGCCCGCGGGCGCGCAACGTTTCAATCCGCCGCTCGTGTCCGGCGAAACCGTGACGCTCCTCGACTGGCCCGCGGGCACGTACGTGGTCGAATGGCTCGACCCGCGCACCGGCGCCGTCGTGGCCAAGACCGAGGCGACCGGCACCGCCGGTCAGCTTCGCCTCGCGCTTCCCGCCTTCGCCGAGGATCTCGCCGCGATCGTGACGCCGGTCCCGTAGGGCCGGTCTCCGACCAGCCGCCATGGGCTTACACCGTCCCCATCGGCTCAAATCTCTCGCGACCAGTCGAAGACTGGTCCTCCCCGCCGGCTCGCGCCACCCGGAGCGCGAGCAAGCTCGCTGACCGACCAGGCGCCATCGCCGGACTGTACGAAAGCACAACTCGGCGGCGCCGACTTGTCGTCGGCCGGCCGCGCGCACACCCTCCCTGCCTCCCCTCTGCCTTATGATACCCTCCCGTCTCTCCGTCGTTCGCAGCGCGTCCGCACTCCTCGGCGCCGCTTCCTCGCTCTCCCTCTTGGCCGCCGAACCCGCCCCTCGCCCCGCCTGGCAGGATGAAACCCAGCTCCACGCCGGCACCGAGGCGCCCGCGGCGACACTGACCCGCTACGCCACCACCGAGCAGGCGCTCACCTTCGAGCGCACCAACTCGCCCTTCGTCCGTTCGCTCAACGGCCAGTGGAAGTTCGCCTGGGTCGCCAAACCCGCCGACCGCATCGCCGATTTCTGGAAACCCGGTTTCGACGACTCCGCGTGGAAGACCATCCCCGTGCCCGCGAACGTCGAGATCGAGGGCTACGGCATTCCGATCTACACGAACGTCGCCTACCCGTGGAAGAACGTGCAGCCCCCGCTGCCGCCCACCGACTACAACCCCGTCTCCGCCTACCGCACGCACTTCACGGTGCCGGCCGATTGGTCGGGCCGCGAGGTGTACGTGACGTTCGACGGCGTGAACTCCTACTTCGAACTCTGGCTCAACGGCCAGAAACTCGGTTTCAGCAAAGACAGCCGCACCCCCGCCACCTTCCGCCTCACCCCGTACCTGAAGGCCGGCGACAACCTCCTCGCCGCCGAGGTCATCCGCTGGTGCGACGGTTCCTACCTCGAGGACCAGGACTTCTGGCGCCTCAGCGGCATCTTCCGCGATGTCACGCTATGGAGCGCGCCGGCGGCGCACGTGCGCGATTTCCGAGTAACCACCGAAATCGATCAATCGCTCGCGAACGCCTCGCTCTCAATCGCGGTCGAGTTGCACAACAACACCTCGGTTCCCGCTTTCGCGGCGCTTTCTGCCAAGTTGCTCGCCCCCAATGGGACCACGGTGTTCGACCATGAACTGATCACTCATGGTCCGCTCAAGCCCGGAGCCTCAATTGAGCTCACGTTCCCGCGCCCTGTACCCGCTCCTCTGCTCTGGTCCGCCGAGACTCCGCACCTCTACACGCTCCTCCTCACCACCAAGGACGCCTCCGGCCAAGTCCTCGAAGTCATCCCGTGGAAGGTCGGTTTCCGCTCCATCGAGATCCGCGAGGGCCATCTGCTCGTCAACGGCCAGCCCGTCCTCATCCGCGGCGTGAACCGCCACGAGTGGGACCCCGAGCTCGGCCAGGTTGTCACCCGCGAGCGCATGCTCGAGGACATCCGCCTGATGAAGCGGAACAACATCAACGCCGTCCGCACCTGCCATTATCCCAACGTCCCCGAGTGGTACGCCCTCTGCGACGAGTACGGCCTCTACGTCATCGACGAGGCCAACATCGAGTCGCACGGCATCGGCTATGCCGAGGACAAGACGCTCTCCAACCAGCCCTCCTGGGGCCCCGCCCACCTCGACCGCACCATCCGCATGTTCGAGCGCGACAAGAACCACGCCTGCATCATCGGCTGGTCGCTCGGCAACGAGGCCGGCTTCGGCGACAACTTCCGCGCCACCTACGCCTGGCTGAAGGCCCACGACTCCTCGCGCTTCGTCCAGTACGAGGGGGCGAAGAACTTCGAGACGAGCGACATCGTCTGCCCGATGTACGCCTCGCCCGAGACCGTCCGCAACTACGCGGCACTCCCGCGCACCAAGCCCTTCATCCAGTGCGAGTACGCCCACGCCATGGGCAACAGCACCGGCGACATCTGGGCCTACTGGCGCCCGATCTACGACGGCGCCAAGTACCTGCAGGGCGGCTTCATCTGGGACTGGGTCGACCAGGGCCTGCGCACGCCCGTACCCGCCTCGCGCAAGATCGAACAGCTTGAGAACGCCCGCTCGCTCCCGCTCGACCCCAAGCTCGGCACGTTCTTCGCCTACGGCGGCACCTTCGGCCCCGCCGGCACCGCCTCCGACGGCAACTTCTGCGCCAACGGCCTCGTCTCCGCCGACCGCACACCGCACCCCGGCCTCGCCGAGGTGAAGAAGGTCTACCAACCGATCCAGCTGCGCGCCGTCGACCTCGCCGCCGGCCGCGTCGAGATCGCCAACTGGGGCAAGTTCCGCGCCGTGCAGGACTGGCTCGCCACCGATTGGCGCATCGTCGCCGACGGCAAGGTTCTCCAATCCGGCCAACTCGCCGACCTCGTCCTCGCCCCGCGCGAGACGAAGACCGTCGCCATTCCCTTAGCACCGATCGCGCCCGCGCCGGCCACCGAGTATTTCCTCGAACTCAGCTTCAAGCTGAAGGCCGACACGCCCTGGGCGCCCGCCGGCCATGAGGTCGCCTGGGAGCAATTCAAGCTTCCCATCGCCGCCCCCGCCGCGCTCGCCACCAGCGCGCCGCTCCCGCCGCTTCAGCTCGACCGCCAGCCCGGCAGCATCGTCGTGCGCGGCCCCGGTTTCGCCGCCGCCGTCGACGCCAAGACCGGCCTGCTCGTCTCCTTGAAATCAGGCGACACCGAGCTCCTCGCCGGCCCGCTCGGGCCCGACTTCTGGCGCGCCCCGGTCGACAACGACCGCGGCAACAAGATGACCGATGAGAGCCCGGCCAAGAACACCTGGACGCCCGGCGGCCCCGGCATCTGGCGCAAAGCCCACGAGACGTTCGCCCCGACCAAGGTCGAGGTCTCCGAGCCCGAGCCCGGCCGCATCGTCGTGACCGCCGCCGGCCCGCTCGCGGCCCCGCGCAGCGAATACCGTGTGGGGTGGACGTTCCTCGGCAGCGGCGATGTGCTCGTCGAATCCTCCTGGGTGCCCGAGCCCTACCTCGCCGTGGCCGAGCCGCCGCGTTTCGGCATGCAGACCACCCTGCGCGCTGGTTTCGACCGGCTCACCTGGTACGGCAAAGGCCCGCAGGAAACCTACTGGGACCGCCAGGACGCCCGCGTCGGTCTCTACTCCGGCCGCGTCCGCGACCAATATTTCGACTACATCAAGCCGCAGGAGACCGGCAACAAGGACGCCGTGCGCTGGCTCGCGCTCACGGATGCGAACGGCCTCGGCCTGCTCGCCATCGGCCAACCGCTGCTCAGCGCCAACGCGCTGCACTACACGACCGACGACCTCTTCTGCGCCACGCAGCACGAGAACTTCTACCCTTACCAACTGCCCGAGCGCGACACCGTCACGCTCAACCTCGACCTCAAGCAGCGCGGCCTCGGCGGCGACGATTCCTGGGGCGCGATGCCGCACTCCCCGTTCCGCCTCACGCCCTGGCCCATGACCTACGCCTACCGCCTGCACATCCTCCGCGGCGGCGAGGACCTCGTC
>DAOOFR010000018.1:0-10846 GCA_035415285.1 Opitutaceae bacterium | reverse complement strand
GCCCATGACCTACGCCTACCGCCTGCACATCCTCCGCGGCGGCGAGGACCTCGTCTCGCTCGCCAAGCAGCCCGTCAAGTAGGCCCGATCGCGCAGTTCAGCCGCGTAGCGAAAGCCGCCAAGGCTTTCGTCCGGGACCATCGATGGTGGCGAAGGCCTAGAGACCTTCGCCACCGCAAGCGTCAGCATTTCCGCGACACCAAGTAATCCGATCGCGCACCGCTTGCGGTTGTAGCCGGGAGCGGTGACCCCGGCAAACGCACTCCGGGCGAGAAGTCCCGCGAACCGTGGTGGCGAAATTCGCAGGACTTCGATCCGGCACGGCCAATCGAGCCGATGCAATTGGCACGTAGGTCCAGTCTCCGACTGGACCCCATCGAGCCTGAGCTGGCAGCAATGGCTGAAACCAAGGGCGTCCGGTCGGAGACCGGACCCACACGGCAATCCCACTGGCCGGCGGTTTTACCAGCGGTGTGCACCCGTCCGCTCGAAACGCCGTTCGACCTGTCTGGCTCAGGCGAAAGCCTTGGCGGCGTTCGCTACCTGCACGGCGTTATCCATCAGGCAATCACGCAAGGCTCGCGGATCGCGCAGAAGCTCAGCGCCGGTAGTGCAGGATCGTGAACTCCGGCGTGTCGCGCACGACCTCGGGCGCGGCGAACGCGCCCTCGAACTCCGGGAAGAACGCATCGCCGCCTTCGACGGTTCGCTTCACCCGTGTCACGAAAACTTCCTGCCAGAGCGGTTGCGTGAGCCGATAGATCTCCGCCCCACCGCAGACCACGATCTCCGCGGCCGCCGGCGCGGCGGCGGCGATCTCCTCGAGCGAGCGGACCACCGTCACCCCGGGGATCGCCGCGCCGGAGCGGCTGAGCACGAGCGTCGTGCGGCCGGGCAGCGGCCGGCCGATCGACTCGAACGTTTTGCGCCCCATGAGCAGTGTCTTCCCGAGGGTCTGCTGCTTGAACCACTTGAAGTCCTCCGGCAGGTGCCACGGCAGCTTGTTGCCCGCCCCGATCACGCGATTCTCCGCCATCGCGACGATGGCGACGAAGCGGATGGACGATGGCAGATGGGCGATGGCGGATGGTTCAGACACAGGAGGCGGTCTTGATGGCGGAGGTGAGAATCGCGGTCAACTCGCCGGCCTCCTGAATCAGCGGCAGGGCATCGGCAATCGGCGCACATCGGCAATCGACGGCGAACTCGAGCCAGAACTGGGACTCGTCTGCTTCCTCGCGGGCATCGTGAACTTTCGCGACGAACTCCTTCCGCGTCTGTCCGCGTTGCGCCGCGCGGTAGTTCGCCGCCACTGAACTCGACGATCTCGCCAACTGCCGCGCGATCGTCTGTCCCGCGACCGTTTTCGGCAGCTTCTCAATGAAACCGAAAACCGCCACCGCGAACGCCCGCGTCCGTCGTTTCATTTCTTCGGGAGTCATAGCTGTTTCTCCTGTGTCCCGTCCCCATCGTCCATCTTCCCTCGCCCATCGTCCATTTCTCACACCGCGATCGGCGCCTTGATCGCGGGGTGCGGGTCGTAGCCGGAAAGCGTGAAGTCCTCGAAGCGGAAACCGAAGATGTCTTTGACCTCCGGATTCAGCGCCATCGTCGGCAGCGGGCGCGGCTCGCGCGAGAGCTGGAGCTTCGCCTGCTCGAGGTGGTTCGAGTAGAGATGCAGGTCGCCGAAGGAGTGCACGAACTCGGCCGGCTTCAGCCCGCACACCTGCGCCACCATCAGCGTGAGCAACGCGTAGGAGGCGATGTTGAACGGCACCCCGAGGAAGAGGTCCGCGCTGCGTTGGTAGAGCTGGCAGGAGAGTTCCCCGTCGGCCACGTAGAACTGCACCATCGCATGACACGGCGTGAGCGCCATCTGCTCGATCTCGCCGGGATTCCACGCCGTGACGATGTGCCGCCGGCTGTTCGGGTCGCGTTGCAAGCCGTCGATCAGCCGCGCGATCTGGTCGACCGAGGTGCCGTCGGGCCGGCGCCAGTCGCGCCACTGCGCGCCGTACACGCGGCCGAGGTTGCCGTCCTTGTCGGCCCACTCGTCCCAGATCGTCACCTTGTTCTCGTGCAAGTAGGCGATGTTGGTGTCGCCCTGCAAAAACCAGAGCAGCTCATGGATGATCGAGCGCAGGTGGAGCTTCTTGGTCGTGAGCAGCGGGAAGTGCGTGCGCAGGTCGAAGCGCGCCTGCGCGCCGAAGACGGAGTAGCAACCGGTGCCGGTGCGGTCGGGTTTGAAGCGGCCCTTTTCGAGGACGAGGCGGAGTAGCTGGTGGTATTGCTCCATCGCGCCGCCACTCCACCGCGCCGCCGCCGCCGAACCAAGGGAAAAAGCCGCGAAGAAACCGGCCGGCCGATCAGCCCGGCCCCCGCAAGGGCCACCTCCGGCAACGACACCCGCGACCACCACAGGAGCGGCGACACCGGGCCCCGTCGCGCCACAACCCTGGTCCACCGAATCAATACGCCTTCTTGGCCGCCGCGTTGCGCTCGATGGTTCACGCACCGCTCCCGCTTCCAGGCGCTGTGTTTTGATCCCACCCAGTTCGGCTCCGGTCACCGCCCCGGCTACAGGGTGGCAACTGGTCCCGCCTCCCCGATCTCCCCACTCCCCCACCCGGCCGCATTCACCGTTTCAGCACTGCCAGAAACGGCGGCCGGTTCAGGCCGAGCTTGCGGCTCAGGAAGTACCGGCCAGCCACGCGCAGGCAGCCGAAGCCGTAGATCACGCTGCGGCGGAAGTTGATCGAGGAGGCCTCGGGAAAGTACTTCGTCGGGCAGCTCACCTCCGCGATCGGGTAGCCGAGCCAGAGCGCCTGCGCGATGAACTCGCTGTCGAAGACGAAGTCGTCGGAGTTCGCCGAGAGGTCGAGCCGCTCCAGCAGCTCGCGCGAGTAGGCGCGGTAGCCGGTGTGGTACTCGGAGAGCTTGGCGCCGAGCAGGACGTTCTGCACCGCGGTGAGCCCGCGGTTGGCGACGTACTTCCACCACGGCATGCCGCCGCGCAGCGCGTGGCCGCCGAGGATGCGCGAGCCCATCACGAAATGGTAGAGGCCGTTGCCGATCATCGACGCCATCGCGGGCAGCAGCAGCGGCGTGTACTGGTAGTCCGGGTGCACCATCACGACCACGTCGGCGCCCTGCTCGAGTGCGAGGCGGTAGCAGCTCTTCTGGTTGCCGCCGTAGCCCTGGTTGCGCTCGTGCACATGGACAAGCATCTGCGGCAACGTGCGCGCCAGCTCGACGGTGCGGTCGCGGCTGCCGTCGTCGACCAAGATCACGAGATCCACCACGCCCTGCGCCATCACCTCCTCGTGGGTGGCGCGCAGGGTCTTCTCGGCGTTGTACGCCGGCATGACGACCACGACTTTCTTGCCGTTGAACATGGTGGGGAGAGCGGGAGGAAGGTGGGAGCGTGGGAAACCGCGCGACGTCGGGCGAGCCGGTTTGTGGCGCAACCACGCCAAGCCCGAGGCAAACGCAGCTCCGAGATCGGGCCCGCCACGCCCAGCCTCAGCGGCCGGTGTGACCGAAACCGCCGGCGCCGCGGGCCGTCTCGTCGAGCGTCTCGACCTCCTCGGCCGGGCACATGACCACCGGATACACCCCCATCTGGGCGATGCGCTCGCCGCGCGCGAAGGCGAAGGGTTCCTTGCCGAAATTCATGAGGATCACACCCACCTCGCCGCGGTAGTCGGCGTCGACCGTGCCGGGGGAGTTGAGCACCATCACGCCGTGCTTGAGCGCCAGTCCGCTGCGGCTGCGCACCTGCACCTCGTATCCGGGCGGCACGGCCACCGAGAGACCGGTCTTCACCAGCAGCCGCTCGCCGGGGGCGAGGGTGCCGTCCATGTCGGCGTACATGTCGAAACAGCTGGCGTGCGCGGTGGTGCGCACCGGGAGCTTGGCGGTGGGGGTGAGGCGTTTGATGCGGAGTTGCACGGTGGAGGGCGATTGAGCGACTCCGAGTGTGTGCGCCCTCCCGCGCCGCCCGCAATGCCGGTTTGCAAACCACGCCGGAACCTCACTCCGCCAAATAACTCCACGACCGTGGGAGTATTTGGCGGCAGGGAGCTCCCCGTTTTCAGTCGAGAAAGAACCGGCGGACGTTGTGCTCCGCCAAATAGGTCCACGACCGTGAACCTATTTGGCGCCCGCGGCGGCGAAAGGTGGGTGTCCCCTCACGGCGGATCCGGACGCAGGCGCACGAAAAAGGCGCGCCGGTCTCGCGGCGCGCCTCGGGACAGGCGACAGGCGTGGCGGCCGGCGTCGCCAGCACCCGCCGCTCGCCGGACCGGCTCAGGGCTCGGCGAGGGCCTCGTCGTAGAACTTCACAATGTCGCGGTAGCCGTCGCCCTCCATGAACTTCATCGCGGTGCGCGGATGTTGGTTGAGGTAACCGGTGAGCATGTACGGGATCGCGAAGCCCCAGCGCAGCTCCTCGCGCATCGGCTCCACGTTCTTCTGCAGCGCTTCAAGGATCGGGCGCATCTGGAACTTCGGATTGTGCAGGAAGCTCAGCGCCAGCTCCATCGGGCAGTTGCCCGCGCCGCGGCCGAGCCCGCCGATGCTGGCGTCGACGTAGTTCGCCCCGAGCACGATCGCCTCGATGGTGTTGGCGAAGGCGAGCTGGAGGTTGTTGTGCGTGTGGATGCCGATCTCCTTGCCCGCCGGCTTCGTGTGCTTTTCGAACCGCTTGTAGAGGTCGCGGATCTGCTCGCTGTAGAGGGTGCCGAAGCTGTCGACCACGTAGAGGGCCTTCACCGGCGACTGCACGATCACCTCGAGCGCGCTGTCGAGCTCCGCCTCCGGCACGGTCGAGACGGCCATGATGTTCAGGCAGGTCTCGTAGCCCTTGTCGTGGGCGTCGTTGACGATCTCCAGCGCGGCCGGGATCTGATGGATGTAAGTGGCCACCCGGTACATGTCGACCATGCTCTTGTCGCGCGGCAGGATGTCGTGCTTGTAGTCGGTGCGCTCGGCATCGGCCATGACCGAGACCTTCGTGCCCGTGCGCTGGTCGCCGACGACGCGGCGGATGTCGTCCTCCGAGCAGCATTTCCACACGCCGAACTTGTCCTTCGGGTACATGCTGGCCATGCCCTTGTAGCCGATCTCGAAGTAGTCGACGCCGGCCGCGACGTCGGCCTGGTAGATGGCCTGGACGAACTCGAGCGGGAAGTTGTGGTCGTTCATCAGACCACCGTCGCGCACGGTGCAATCGAGCACCTTGAGTTCGGGGCGGAAGGAGACCCAGCCTTTGGTACCGGTGGGAGGAGTGGCGGAGGGTTGCGACATGATTGTGTCCGGGATGGAGCAGAAAGTCGTGCCGCCAACCCGCGCCCCACGCAAGCCCCGAGGCCGGGAACGTGGCCGGGCTCACCAAAGTTTACCGACCGGCCACGCCCGCGCGTAGGCCGCGAGCAGCCGCTCGATGAAGCCATCGTTCTCGGGCGGGAGCCGGCGGCGGGCCGGATCGGCATCGAACCACGCGAGCGTGCGGCGGATACCGTCGCGGTACGCGATGCGCGGCCGGAAACCCGGAACCAGCCGCTTGAGCTTCGTGTTGTCGAAGATCGCGGGGTGCGACTTGTCGCCGAGCAACGTCCCCTCGAGCTCCGGGTTCCACGCGACCAGCAGTTCGGAGGGAATGTGCACGAGCCGCGGTTGCGCCACGCCGGCGGCCTGCGCGGTCTGCGTGTAGAGCTCGTCCCAGGTGAGCGCCTCGTCCGACGTGATCTGAAAGTCTTCGCCGTACGCCGCGGGGTTGCCGAGCAGGCCGAGCAAGCCCGGCGCGAAGTCCTCGGCGTGGGTGATCGTCCACGGGCTGGTGCCGTCGCCGGGCACGACCACCGGCTGGCCGCGACGCATGCGCTCGACGGTGGTGAAATCCGTCCAACCGCCGATGGGCAGCGGGATCACGGTGTCGTAGGTGAGCGACGGACGGATGATCGTATATGGCAGCTTCGCCACCCCGGCGGCGCGCAGCACCTGCTCGCAGGCGATCTTGTCGCGCGAGTATTGCCAGCGCGGATTCTCGAGGGGAGTGCGCTCGGTGGTGGGTGCGAAGGTGCGCGGCTTGGCGTACGCCGAGGCGGAGCTGATGAACACGTACTGCCCGCACCGCCCGGCGAAGAGCCGGAGGTCGCGCTCGATCTGCGCCGGCGTGAAGGCGATGAACTGCACCACGGCGTCGAAGCGGTGCGGCGCCAGCGCAGCCGCGGCGGCGGCCTCGTCGGCGATGTCGCAGTGGAGGTCGCGCGCGCCGGCGATCCCCGGGCGCCCGGGCCGGTGCAGCAGCCAGAGCTCGTGGCCGAGCTCGAGCGCGAGCCGGCTGCAGGATGTGCTGATGTTCCCGGTACCACCGACGAAGAGGAGTTTCATGCGCGGAGGGGTGTGGCCGGCATGCAACGCCGAAGCGGCTCGCACCGCAAGCGGTCGGCCGCACCGATGCAAAATCGGCGCCTCGGCAGAGCCGTTGTCATGCAATCGGCGTAGGGTGCGAGCTCGCTCGCACCGCCCGGCAAGAGCGACCGCCACCGGGCTGAGCAAGCTCAGCCCCTACACCCGGAGGAATGGGCCCGGCCGAGTGAAGTTCGCGCCAATTGCATCGTTACGGCAGAGCCTCCGCCAACGCCGGCGCCGCGCGACGAGGCCGGCCTCGATGCGCTCACGCGCATCGCTACGGGTGGAGGGATGCCGGAGCATCGAGGACGATGCCCGGCCACCGCCGGTTCAGTCCATCGCGGGAAGCTGGAAGGTCTCCATCGCCTTGCGCAGGTCCTGCATGAACATCGCCGCGCCGCCGCCGTTGACCACACGGTGGTCGAACGTCAGCGCCATGGTGACGACCTCGGTGGCCTTGTAGGAGTTGCCGTTGCGGATCATCTCGTGGTGCGAGGTGCCGATGAAGAGCGTGCTCATCGCCGGCGGCACCACGATCGGGATCGCGGCGCGCACGCCGAAGCTGCCCAGACTCGAGATCATCAGCGGCGCGCGCACCTCGACGATCTTGCCGCGGCGGGCTTCGTCGATCACGCGCACGTAGGTGGCGTGGAACTCGTCCCACGTGAGGCGGTTGGCCTGCGGGATGACGGCGGTCACGAGCCGATCGCCCTCGAGCGCAACGGCCACGCCGAGCTCGAAGTCCTCGACCTCGACGATATGCGAACCCTTGAGCACGAGCCGGCGGAACGACGGGTTGATCACCATCACCTGCGTGACGGCCCAGGCGACCATCGACGAGGGCGACGGCGCCCCGGCCGCGTCGCGCAACTTGGCGATCTGCCGGGCCGCGCGGATCGCGCTCCAGTCGATCGCCAACTCGATCGTGGCGGGCACGACCGGCGCGAGTCGCTGCGAGATCGCAGGCGCGAGCACCGGCTCGCGCGGCACGGCGCCGGGCGGCGCGCCCAGTTCGTCGAGAGAGACGACGCCGGCGAGGCCGACGCGCTTGGCGATCGCAGCCTGCTCCGGCGGCGGCGAGGGTGGCAACTGCACCGGAATATCGGCTACAGACGAACGACCCGGTTTCGACGCCCGGCCCGTCGCGGCGGAGTCGCCCGCCGCCTCGAGCGAGACCGTGCGCCAGTCGACCCCGGCCGGCGCCAGCACGCCGATCACCTGGCCGACGAGCACGGTGTCATCGATCTTCGTGCGCCAGCCGACGAACGTGCCCGCCTGCGCGGCCTCGATCGGATACACGGCCTTCTCGGTTTCGACTTCGCAGAGCGCCTCGTCGGGCTGCACCGGATCGCCGGGCTGTTTGAGCAGCGAGACCACTCGGGCATCGCGGATGCCCTCGCCCATGATCGGCACCTTGAGCGGCTCGCCCGCGACCTTCTCCGGCGCCGTCCCGGCGGCGGGCGCGGCGGCCGGAGCCACGGGCACAAAAGCCCGCGACGGCGGCGTGACGGTCGCGCGGGTGAGCGCGGCGGTCATCGTCTGGCGCAGGGCGGCGAGCACGCGGGCGGCATCGGGCAGCGCGGCGTATTCGCTGACGGCGTTGAAGCCGATCATCACGTTGCCCTTCGAGACGAGCACCGGCGGGCAGATCATGCGTGAGAAGACCTCGGGGCGCTCGCTCAGCTCGGTGACGATCATCTGGCCGACGGAGCAGTTGACGGTGTCCTCCTGCACGACGACGAGCCGGCCGGTCTTGCGCACCGACTCGGCGATGGTCTCGCGATCCCACGGCACGATGGTGCGCAGGTCGATGAGCTCGACGCTGAGCTCGTCGCCGAGCGTCTCCAAAGCGTGCTCGCAGAGCTCGACGGTGTTGCCCCAGGCGACGAGCGTGACGTCCGCGCCCTCGCGGCAGAGCCGCGCCTGGCCGAACGGCACCGGCACCACCGGCTGCGTGCTCTCGCGCTCGGCCCAGAACATGTGCTTGGGCACGAGGAAGAGCACCGGGTCCTCGGCATGCATCGCCGTCCAGAGCAGGCCGGCGGCGTCGGCCGGGGTGCTTGGCACCACGACGTGGAGACCGGGGAGGTGGGCGAAGAGCGACTCGTTGGTCTGGCTGTGCCAGAGGCTGCCGCCGGGCAGGTACGCGCCGTACGGGGCGTAGATCACGGCGGGGCAGGTCCACTGGCCGTTGGTGCGCCAACGCAATGTGGCCAGATTCGTCGCGAGCTGGTTCCAGCCCGCGCAGATGAAATCGATGAACTGGATCTCGAATACCGGTTTCCAGCCGTAGCTCGCGAGGCCGCAGGCGACGCCGAGGATGGTCGACTCGGCCAGCGGGGAGTTGACCACGCGGCCGGGGAAGTCGGTCGAGAGCGTGCGGGTGAGGCGGAAGACACCGCCCTTCGGATCCTCGACGTCTTCGCCGAAGATGAGCCGGCGCGGCTCGGCCTTCAGGCCGGCGCGCAGCGTCTGGTTGACGAGGTCGCCGATGCGGTACTTGCCGGCGGGGAACAGCTCGCCACCGAGCTCGGGTGTCCGGGCCGCGAAGACATTCAGTTCCGTCTCCTCGGGGCGCGGATCCTCGGCCTTCTCGGCGCGGTCGTAGGCGGCGCGGACCTCGTCGCGCACCTCGGCCTCGAGCTTCGCAAACGCCTCCTCCGTGAGCAGGCCCTCGGCGAGAAGTTGTTGTTTGAAGACGGAGAGCGGGTCGCGGCCGGCGATGCGCTCGAGGTCCTCGGCGCTGCGGTAGAGCTTGTGGTCGTCGGAGCTGGTGTGGCTGGCGAGGCGCTCGGTGTGGATCCAGAGCATGGCCGGGCCCTCGCCGGCGCGCAGCCGCGCGAGCGCGGCGGCGGCGGCGGCATGGACGGCCAGCACGTCGCTGCCGTCGACCACCTGCCACTGTTCGCGCGCGAGTACGCCGAGGGCGTAGGGGTTGGTCTTCCGGGTGGGCGTGCTGATGCCGTAGGCGTTGTCCTGCACCAGCATCAGGACGGGCAGTGTGCGTTCCTGCGCGAAACACAGCGCCTCGTAGAAATCGCCCTGGCGCGTGGCGGCGTCGCCGCTGCTGGTCACGACCACGTTGGGCTTGCCGTCCATCTGGAGGCCCCAGGCGATGCCGCAGGCCGGCAGCATCTGGGCGGCGGTCGGGGTGGGCACGCTCCAGATGTTGTGCGGGCGGGAGCTGAAATGGCCGGTGAGCTGGCGGCCACCGCTGGAGGACTCACGTTTGCCGAAATACTCGAGCGCGAGGTCGTAGGAGGAGACGCCGCGGGCGAGCACGAGGGCGCGGTCGCGGTAGTACGGGCACGCGAAGTCGCCCTCGCCGAGCAGCAGGCCCACGGCGGCGAGCGCCTCGTGCCCCATGCTGGCGACATGGAAATGACCGCGGCCTTGGCGGTTGAGGCTCTCCTGCCGGAAATCTCCCTGCCGGCTCTCGATCATCAGGCGCAGCAGCCGGAGCTTGGTCGCCGCGTCGAGCGCGGAGGCGGCGGGCCGCAGGGCGGAGCTCTCGGAACGGGTCGCGGGGGCTTTCTTCGCGGTCATGTCGGGGCCGAGGAAGGGTGCCGCCGGTGGAGTTGGCAAACCGTTTGTCGCGGCGGCCCGGCGGCGGTGCGCTCCCCTCCCGCGGGACCGCCAGCCGGCGCCGGCAATCTCCGCTTCGTCCGGGCTCCGGCGTAACGATGCAATTGGCGCGGAGTTCACTCGCTCGGGCCCCGTCTTCCCGGGTAGGGGGCGAGCTTGCTCGCACCGTCTGGGCGTCGCTCTTGCCGAGCGGTGCGAGCGAGTTCGCACCCTACGCCGACCGCATGATCACCGCTCAGTCGCCCAGGCAGGTGCCGACCCGCCGCGCCGACTCCACCCACCAATGATCGGTGGGCACAATCTTGATGCCCTTGGCGACCTTCGCGATCGGCACCGGCACGCACTTGTCGTCGCGGGCGGCGACCATGTGGCCGAACTTCCCCTGCCGGATCAGCTCCACCGCCGCCGTGCCCAGCCGGGTGGCGAGCAGGCGGTCGTGGCAGGAGGGCGTGCCGCCGCGCTGGACGTAGCCGAGAATGGTGACACGCGCCTCGAGGTTGGTGAGGTCCTCGAGCAGTTTCGCCAACCGCATCGTATGGCCGGCCCGGGCCTTGTCCCAGGCGGCGAGCGCCTGCTTGGCCTCCTTCTTCTCGGTGTCGTTGCGCGCACGGTCGCGGCGGCGCAGCAGCAGCTCGAGCTCCTGGGCGTCGGAGGCGGGCAGCGCCCCCTCGGCCACGGCCACGATGCTGAAGTTGGAGCCGTGCTCGGAACGGCGGCGGATCGCGGCGGCGACCTTCTCGACGTCGTAGGGGATCTCCGGGATGAGGATCACGTCGGCCCCGCCGGCGATGCCGGCGCCGAGCGCCAGCCAGCCCGCGGTGGCCCATGATCTCCGCGATGATGATAC
>DAOOFR010000017.1:0-33933 GCA_035415285.1 Opitutaceae bacterium | reverse complement strand
AACCCGTGCGCGAGTTGATCGAGATCCGTACGCCCGGCCAGAAGGTGCGCGTGCTGGAACGCGAACTCGGCGAGGCCCCGCTCGCCGGCACGCAGCACAGCCTCGCGATCGCCGCGCCCGATCTGCCCGCCGAATCCGCCGCCGCGCTCGCGCAGGCGTTCGCCGCGAAGAAATCCACCGAGATGCCCAACCACCGCTCCATCGCGCGTTGGCTCAACCGCACACGCCTCGCGAAGTTTCTCACCGCGCAGACCCGCTGGGAGGAGAAGTCCGCCGCCGCCCTCGGCGTGGGCCTCTCCCGCGCCACCGCGCCACGCGTGCTCATCGCGACGGTCTCCGCCGCGCCCGATGGCAAGCTGCACCAGTCGTTCGACCTGCGGCAGAGCGAGCCGGTCGTCGCCGGCGATCCCGCCGCGTGCAACTCGTTCCGCTTGATGAGCGGCCTCACCGCCTCGGCGTTCGAGGGCCGCACCACCGGAGGCCGCTCCGTCCTCGATTTCTGGAAGTCGCCCGACGACTTCATCGTCGTCTCGCCCAAGAACCGCAACCGCTTCGCCACCGACCTCAAGACCAAGGGCTTCCCCGCCGCCGTCGTCGACCGCGTGCGCTCCGGCCCCGAGGTGTTGTTGTTCTGCAAGTACCCGGTCGACTTCGGCGGCGAGCCGCTCTGGGGCTGGCTCGCGATCAACCCCACGACCTACGCCGTCACGTCCACGCTCTCGACCGGCGAGGCCGGCGCACTCGAGGACGCGATCCTCGAGGCCGTGCCGAACGCACTCACCTACGCCATCGGCTTCATGGTCGGCGTCGACGCCTCCGTGTGGTCGGTCTCCGCGTTCTCGCTCGAGGGATTGCCCTACGAGGACGTGCTCGCCCAGGCCGAGAAGTTCGCCGGCGGCATCGCCGAGAACTTCAACGGCATCGGCGTCGAGCCCAAGGAGGTCGCAAAGGAGCTCTGGAAGCGTTTCAACCTCTTCGGCTCGGAGTACATGGAAGGCGGTGAGAGCCACCGCAAGTTCGCCTCCGGCTACGCCGACGGCGTGAAGTACTACTTCGACCACGCCCGCGGCGGGAAGTAGCGCCCCCGGGCGGGCCGTGTCCCCACCCCGTCTTCTTGCTCGGCAGCCTCATCAATCCCCACCGAGCCACCGGTCCCTTTCGTTTGGCTCCGCTGCCCAAACGGGCACACTCCCGGCCGCAGCCCCCACCTGCGCATCGCTCGTCTTCCAACCCCGACCGCCCATGCGCTCCCTCCGGTTCCTCTCCGCGGCACTCGCCCTTGCGTCCGTGATTGCCTCCGCCCTCCTTGTCCGGGCCGAGCCCGCCGCCCCCGCCACGATCGAACGCGGCCGGCCGCTGGAGTTCACGCTCACGCCCGAGGCACCCGAGCTGGAGTTCACTTTCGCCCACGACGCCAGCCGCCTCGTCGGCCTGCGTTTCGCCTCCGCCGATCCCGCCGCCGAGTTCGTGCTCTACGCCGCGGCGGAATCCGCATTCGGCGAATACCGGATCGGCAGCTCGCTCCAGTGGGAGTACCGCGGCAAGCGCGCGCTCTCGCAACTCCTCGACCTGCTGCCCCAGTTCCCGACGACCTGGCGCCTCAAGCTCACCTTCGACGGCGATGCGGCGCGCACCTTCACCGTCGCTGTCGAGGATCAGGGCGCCGCACCGGCGATCCGCTGGGCCGAGCCGGTGGGCACGCTCGTCGTGCGCAACGTCGGCCAGACCGCGTTGACGGCCCGCCCCGAGCCCGAGGCCGAACTGAGCCATCCGCTCTTCAACGACACCGAGGCCTCGCCCGACCTGACACCGCAGGGCGACGCAGTCTTCCGCCTGCCCGCCGGCCTCTGGACGCTCCACAGCACCCCCGCCGCCGACGCCAAGACGGCCGCCAACTCGCTCCAGTCCGCACTGATCCCCGTCTCCAGCGGCGGCGAGACGATCGTCACCTGGCCGCAAATGCGGGCGCTCGAAGGCGAGCAGTTGCGCGGGCTCAACGAGCTTCAGCTGCGCGAGGCCTCGGCCGACGGCCCGCTCGGCCGCGTGCTCATCGCCGCGCCGATGTTTCCCGAGGCGCCCGCGCCCGCATCCGTGCGGTTGGTCGAGGGCGGCGCCCCGGGAGAGGTCGTCTCCGTCGAGTCGGTACCGGCGAAACTCCACGTCGTGGTGGCGTTCGACTCGTCGTTCTCGATGCGCAAAATCTTCCCGCAAGCGCGGGCCGCCGCCCTGCGTTTCGTCGAGAACCTGCCCCCCGAGAGCACGGTCGAGTTCATCGATTTCGACACCAAGATCCGCGACCTGCCCGCCGCCGACCGTGCCGCGCTGCTCGCCGCCATCCGCGAAATCAAGGCCGACGGCAGCACCAAACTCTACGACTCCATCCTGCGCGGACTGGCCAAGTGCGCCAGCCACCGCCGCAGCGCGCTCGTCGTCTTCACCGACGGCTTCGACGGCCGCGTCGACGATCCCGGCTACGGCAGCCGCGCCACCGAGGAGCAGGTCTTCGCCGCCGTGAAGAACGCAACCACGCCGCTCTTCACCATCGCCTACGGCGAGAAGCCCGACGAGAAGACGCTCCAGCGCCTCGCCACCGACTCCGGCGGCGCCTACTTCCGCGCCCAGGCCGAGAGCGTCGAGAGCGTCTTCGACCGTATCCGCGGACTGGTCGACCGCGACTACCGCATCACCTACCGCCGCCCGGCCAAGGTCGCGCCAAGCAACACCCCGGTCGTCACCGTCGTGCTCGACGTCAGCGGCTCGATGGACATGGACCCGTCCGACCCGTCCTGCGGCCACCGCATCGAGCCCGCCAAGGACCTGCTGCGCGAGTTCTTCGGCCGCCTGCCGCGCGGCAGCGTCGTGCAGTTCATCACCTTCTCCGGCGACGTCGACGTCGTACAGGTCCCCACCGCCGATCCCGACCGCCTGCTGCGCGCGCTCGCCCCCATCGTCGCCGACGGTTTCACCGCCACCCTCGAGGCCACCCAGGTTGCCCACGACTCCCTCGCCGCGATCCCCTCGCGCAACCGCTACCTGCTCTTCATCACCGACGCCGCCCTCGCCGTCGACGATGACGACCGCGAGCATTTCGAGCGGCTGCTGGCCGGATTCAAACAGCTCGACGTGCGCTCCCTCTGGGTCGGCATGGTCGAGGAGGACAACAAGGAGCCCTTCGTCCACGCCGCCGCGCTCTCGGGCGGCGAATACGTGGTCAGCCCCGGCCCCGAGTCGCTCTCCCGCGCCCTCGCCTCGCTCGAGCAACGCCTCGGCCAACCGGCGGACGCCGCCAAGGAGCTCGCCGTCGAGGTGCTCATCGAGAAACCCGACTCGCGCGGCGAGCCCCACCTCTACGGCGGCAACGGTCTCTTTCCCCTGCCCCTGCCGCCCGTCACCGAGACCCTCGGCGTCGGCTGCCTCACCGCCACGCTGCACGCGCAGCCGACCGGCGAATACGCCGCCATGCCCGCTCCGGCGGAGTCCGCCGCCGAGACCGGCACATCCACCAACGGCACCGCCGCCGCACCCGGCGCGCCCGCCGCGCTCGAGCACAACCGGATGAAACTCGAGGCCACCGCGCGCAACGATGCCGTCGAGATCGCCGTCGCGGAGGTCCGCCTGTATTCCCGCCTGCACGGCATCGAGGCGCCGGTCGGCCACCGTTTCGTCGAACTGCACCTCACGTTCACCGACATCCTTCCCGCGCAGCAGGTCGTCATTCCCGACAAGGGCGCCGCGCACCCAGCCAACTGGGTCGCCACCGGCAAGCTCAAGGGCCGCACCGTCACCGCCGTGCCGCCGTACCTGATCCCCGACGTGGCGCACCACCTCTTCCTGCGCTGGAACGACGGCACCGAGCATCCGCCCTCGCCCGTCTCTGTGCTCGACCCCGAGCCGCTCTTCCTGCCCGGCGATCCGTCGTTGCTCGTCAACCCCGGCCAGCCGCGCACCGGCCGGCTGGTCTTCCTCGTCGGGGGCGAGAACCTCAAACAAGCGTCGCTGCATCTCTACGACACTGCGTACAAGCACTGCGACCTCCCGCTCGTCGGCCCGCTCGCGCCGCGACCGAAACCGCTGACCGCGCTGCCGACCGTCGCCACCGGGAAACTCTCCGAGACCTTCGTGCTCCACCTCCTCGGCTCCGCCGACTCCGCGGCGCCCCTCGGCGGCGTCGCCCCGGGCGAGCGTCACCTTTTCCGCACCGTGCAGCTCGGTTTCGAGTCGCAGGTGCAGGCACTGCTCGCGCTCGATCCGGCCGCGCGCTTCGAGCTCCTGCTCGGCACCGCGGAGGGTCCGCTGGCCACCCCGCTCGCCCCGCTCACCGACCTGCTGCCCGGCGGGCTCTACCGCCCGGCCTCGCTCGCGCCCGGCTCGCACAACCGTTTCCAGCAGGTCTATTTCCTCCCCGCCGCCCTCGCTGCCGCGCCCGCCGCGCTCGCCGTCGAGCTCAAGGGCGACGACCTCGTGCTCCCGTTCGGCCCGCCGCTCCCGACCACCCGTGTCGACGTCCCCTTCGACCCGACCGACGGCGTGGCGATTCGCGTCAACCGCTTCGCCACCGCAGCGGGTTCCGAATACGCCGACCGGCCGCTGCTGGTGGCCGACATCACCATCGCCGACGCCCCGGACGGCTTCTCGACCTCGATCGCCGAGCTGTTCCACCTCAGCCGCGTGGCCGTGCCCGGCGGCCCCTTCGAGGACCCGATCTACGGCCCCGCCCGGCTCAAGCCCGTGCAATACGAAGGCGCCGAACAGAGCAAAGGACTCGGCGGCTTCGCCGGCGACGAACTGATCAACTTCCGTCCGCAGGGCGTGCTCGACGACACCGCCGCCCGTCTCTTCGGCCTCGGGCCCGACGCCGTGATCCCCGATGGCGCCACCCGCCGCTTCATTCTGCTCTTCAACCCGCCGACCGAGGGCGAGTGGGTGCTCGCCTTCCACGGCCGCGAACAGGCGCGCTTCGCCGCCCCCGCCGCGCCGCTGCCGCCGGAGCAGCACTGGCTGCTCGTGAAACGCCCCGAGTATCCGCAGCTCAACACCAGCGGGGTCGACGCCGAGATCGCCGAGCGCGTGGGCGCCCTCGAAGTCTCCGGCCATTTCGACCGGCTCCGCCGCGAGGCGCAGCCGCCCTCGCCCGTCGCCGACGAGCGGGGACACCTCCTGCCCGCCCCGCTCGCGCCGCCGCGCCTGACCGCCGCCGGCGAGGCCGCGCTCGCCACCTTGCTCGCCGCCGACGAGGCCACGCTCTGGCGCACGCTCGGCGCTCTCGGCCGCGACCCCGTCCCGGCCCACACCGACCCGTGGGCCGCCCAGCTCGGCGCCGAGGCCGTGCTCACCCAGGGCCACGGCACCCCGGCCGAACTCGCCCACCTCGCGCGCCGCTGGTTCCAGGAACACGGCGCGAAGGTCGAGACGCTGTCCGCCGAACTCACCGACAAGGGCCGCGCGGACTTCGCGAAGCTCTGCCCGCATGCCCCGGCGCCGGACGCCGTGCCGTTGCTCCGCGCGGGCGACACCACCTGGGCGTTCCCGTTCGCCCGCTGCGCCGAGGAGCTCGCCGGCTGTCTCGCCCGCGAGCCCGAGCCGGCGGCGCCGGACCCGGCCCGCGTGCGCATCACAGTCTCGGTTACGTGTCGGCCCTCCGGCAAGACCGCCGCCAGCCATATGGCCGACTTCTCCGCCGCGCTCGGCGGCGGCGAGTCCGACGAGAACACCAGCTTCACGCTCTGGGACGACCACCTGCCGCTCGGCACGCTCTCCCGCGACCCGCTCGACCTGTTCTTCTTCGAGGAACGCGGCAAGTTGGCCGCACAGCTCGAGATCGCCGACGAGCGCCGCACCGTGCGCAGCGACATCGACCTGCGGGAGTGGCAGCCGGTGGCGGAGGCGATCACGTTCCACGGCCCCGGACTGCCCAATGTCGTCTTCCACCGCGACCTTGCCGGTGCCGAACTCGACGGCACCTACCACTGCCTGGCCCTCGGCGCGCCCGACCTGCTCCGCGACGCCGCGGCCGCGTTGGCCCGCACCTGGGCCGCAGCCCGCACCGCCGAGCCGCCCAACCACCGCTCGATCGTGCGCTGGCTCGGGCGCCAGCGTATCGCAACCTTCCTCGCCGGGCAGACGGACTGGGAACGCCGCAAAGCCGCCGCGCTTGGCCTGCGGCTCTCCCGCGCCGACTCCCTGCGCGCGCTTGTATTCACCGTCGCCGGCGGGGCCGACGGCACGATGCGTCAGTCCTTCGACCTCGCCGCCAGCGAACCGGCGCCCCTCGGGCCGGAGCGCGCCGCGAAGGCGTTCCGCGCGATGCAGGGCCTGGCCGACGCCGCCCTCGAAGGCGGCCCGCTCGGCGCGCGCTCGGTCACCGACCTCTGGCGCAAACCGCAGAACTATCTGCTGATCGCCCCCGAACGCCGCGCCGCACTCGCCGAGGCCTTCTCGGCGCAGCCCGCGATGCCCGCCGAGCTACGCCGCCGCCTCGCCGAGGGACGCGAATACTTGCTCTTCGCCAAGGAGCCCGTCGAGCTCGCAGGCCGGCCGGTTTGGGGCTGGCTGGAGATCGACCCGCGCACGTGCGCCGTGCGCTCGGTGCTCTCGAGCGGCGAGCACGGCAGCATGGTCGAGACGGCGATCAACGAATACGTGCCCGACGCCGCCTCGTACTCGCTCGGCTTCATGGTCGGCGTCGACGCCTCGGTGTGGTCGGTCTGCTCGTTCACGCTCGAGGGGCTCGACTACGCGGCGGTGATGCAGCAGGCGGAGGCCTTCGCGCAGGAGCTGGCGAAACGTTTCAACAACATCTCCGAGGACCCGAAGATCCAGCTCGGCGAGGGCGTGGTGATCACCCGCGAGGGCGTGAAGTTCAACGACGACGGCGAGTCGAACTTCCGCAGCTTCGTCGACGGCTACAACGCCGGCGTCGCCTACTACTTCGGCCAGGCCGGAGGCTGACCCCGCCGCGGCGCGCGAAGCCGTTTCCGGCGCGGCATCGCCCTCGTGCGCAGGCACGGGCCACCGGTGCGAAACCCTGAACACAGAAAAGGCCGCCCCCCGAGGGGCGGCCGAGTCTCGAAAGCCTGGCGACGGGGGGCCGCTCAGTGCTTGAAGTGGCGGATACCGGTGAAGACCATCGCCATGCCGCGCTCGTCGGCGGCCTTGATGACCTCCTCGTCGCGCACGGAGCCGCCGGGCTGGATCGCGGCGGTGGCGCCGGCATCGGCCGCGGCGATCAGGCCGTCGGCGAACGGGAACAGCGCCTCCGAGGCGACGATGCTGCCCTTCAGGCTCAGGCCGGCCTCGCCGGCCTTCCACACCGCGATGCGCGAACTGTCGACGCGCGCCATCTGGCCGGCGCCGACGCCGAGGGTCTGCTCCCCCTTCGCGTAGATGATGGAGTTCGACTTCACGTGTTTGCCGATCTTCCAGCCGAAGAGCATGCCGGCCCACTCCTCCTCGGTGGGCTGGCGCTTGGTGACGACCTTGAACGCCTTCACGTCGCCGAGGGTCGTGTCGCGGTCCTGCACGAGCACGCCGCCGATGACCGAGCGGACCTCCAGGAGGTTCTCGGCACCGGGCGCCTGCTTGGCGATCATGAGGCGGAGATTCTTCTTCTTGGCGAAGATCGCGCGCGCCTCGTCGGTGAACGCCGGGGCGATGATCACCTCGGTGAAGATCTCCTTGATCTGCTCGGCCAGGTCGGCGCCAAGCGTCTGGTTGACGACGATGATGCCGCCGAACGGCGCCTGCTTGTCGGTGGCGTAGGCCTTGTGCCAAGCCTCGAGCAGCGAGTCGGCGCTGCCGACGCCGCAGGGGTTGGTGTGCTTGAGGATCGCCACCGTCGGGCGCTGGAACTCGCCGATCAGGTAGGTGGCGGACGTGATGTCCAAAATGTTGTTATACGAGAGTTCCTTGCCCTGGAGCTGCTCGAAGTGGTCGTAGAACCGTCCGTAAAGCGCCGCCTTCTGGTGCGGGTTCTCGCCGTAGCGCAGGCCGGAGGCCTTCGGCAGGCTGAGCTCGTAGCGCGCGGGGAAGCCGGCGATCGCGTCGACATCCGGCTCCTCGACCTGCTTGGCGAGGTAGGCGGCGATGGCGCGGTCGTAGGAGGAGGTGCGCTCGAAGACCTTCAGCGCGAGCTTCCGGCGCAAGGCGTGCATCTTCTTCTCGTCGCCGAGCGTGGCGATGACGGCCGAGTAGTCGTCGGGATCGCAGACGACCGCGACGGACTCGTGGTTCTTCGCGGCGCTGCGCAGCATGGAGGGGCCGCCGATGTCGATGTTCTCGATGGCGTCCTCGAAGGAGACGTCGGGCTTCGCGACGGTCGCCTCGAACGGATAGAGGTTCACGACGACGAGGTCGATGAGGGCGATGCCGTGTTCCTTCGCCTGCGCGAGATGGTCGGCCTTGTCGCGGCGGCAGAGCAGGCCGCCATGGACTTTCGGATGCAGGGTCTTCACGCGGCCCTCCATGATCTCCGGGAAACCGGTGTGCGCGCCCACCTCGGTGACCGGCAGGCCGGCCTGCTGCAGGAGCTTGGCGGTGCCGCCGGTCGAGAGGATGCGGTAGCCGTGCTGCTGCACGAGGGCCTTGGCGAAGTCGACCAGGCCGCGTTTGTCGCTGACGGAGATGAGCGCGAGCTTTTCCATATGCTGCAGTTCTCCGGGGCGGGAAAAACGACGGCAATCCCAAAGGCGGGGCGTCGGTGGCGCGCCCCTAGCTAAGGTCCCCATTCGCGCAGTGGCGGAAGCCCCCATCGGTGTTGGGGCCGTCTCCTCATTTGGTGCCGGGCGGCTTAATTCCCGTGGGGGCGGTACGATCTCCGGCTCCGAAAAGCGATGACCACGTCCACTCCAGTTCAAAGCCCGGCGAGCTATCTTCCGATGGCCACCGTTGCGCCGTTTGGAGCCGACGCGACGCCGAGTGACCAGAAGGTGAATCCGATTCCGCGGTTGCCGAGCCGGCCCAACCTCTCCCGCCAGCCATGGGAGGAGGAGCCGATCGACTACACCGTCTATCTCCCGTCCAGAAAGGACGAGGATATCGGTCCGACGTACACGCAGTTGAATCCGGCCAAGGTACGCCGCCCCGTCTGAGGTTCGGTGTCGGCGCCCGGCTGCGCCACGATGATTTGCGCCAACTGCGGACTAGACTCGCCGCGGCGGGCCGGCAGCATCGCCGTCCATGCCTGCGACGACCTTCACCATCGCCAACCAAAAAGGCGGTGTCGGCAAGACCACCACGGCCATCAACCTCGCGGCGGCCCTCGCCGCGCAGAAGATCCCCACCCTGCTCATCGATCTCGATCCGCAGGGCAACGCCACCAGCGGGCTGGGCGTGGAACGCACCGAGGGGCGCAGCGTCTATCGTCCCCTCCACGGCGAGGGCTCGGTGGCCGACATGATCGTCGAGACTTCCCTGCCCCACCTCTGGCTGCTGCCCTCCGAGGAGGACCTCGCCGCCGCGGAGATGGAGCTGGCCCAGACGGAGAACTACCTGCAGCGCCTGCGCCTGTGCCTCCAACCGCTGCACGACTCCGAGCGCTTCCGCGCCATCATCATCGACTGCCCGCCCGCGCTCGGGATGCTCTCGATGAACAGTCTCGCCGCCGCCGACTACCTCTTGATCGCGCTGCAGTGCGAGTACCTCGCGCTCGAGGGACTCGGCCAGATCCTCAAGGTCGTCCAGCGGCTCAAGGACGCCGGCGTGAACCCGAAACTTGAGGTCGGCGGCGTCGCCATGACGATGTACGACATCCGCACCAAGCTCGCCCGGCAGGTCGTCGACGAGGTGCGCCGCCACCTGCCCGACAAGATCTTCGAGAGCGTGATCCCGCGCACCGTGCGCCTGAGCGAGGCCCCCAGCTTCGGCAAAACCATCTTCGCCTACGACCCCACCAGCCCGGGCGCCACGGCCTACAAGAACCTCGCGAAGGAGGTCATCGCGCGTTTCGGGCTGAAGTGAACGGGGCCGCTGCTGCGGCTCCCGCCCGGAGTTTAGCCCTGCGCCCATGAGCTTGATCCGCAAATACGGCCACGTCTTCGCCGTCGGGCTCCAGAGCGCGCTCGTGTACCGCTGGAACTTCTTCATCCGCGGCTCGTTCTCCCTCGTCCATCTCTGCCTGATCTTCATCCTCTGGGGCGCGGCCTTCAGCGGCGTCGACCAGATGGGCGGGTTCGACGTCCGGCAGACGCTCACCTACTTCATCGTGGTCCTGGCGCTGCAGTTCATCGTCGGCGCGTTCAACGAGGACTACCAGATCGGCGAAGAGATCCGCAACGGCCTGATCAACCAGTTCCTGCTCAAGCCGGTGAACTACTTCGGCTACCGCCTGAGCCTGTTCGCCTCGGCCCGCCTCGTCTCCGGCCTGCTCGTGTTCGTGCCGCTGCTGGTCGCGTCGCCTTGGTTCCGCGACCAGCTGGCTTTCCCGGCGTTCGAGCCGTGGCGGTTGTCGGCCGGACTGGCGGCGATGGTGCTGGCGGCGGCGCTGCAGTTCACGATCGCGTTCTGCTTCGGCCTGCTGGCGTTCTGGTTCCTCGAGATCCAGGGCTTCGTGATCCTCTCCTACGCGATCGAGACCTGCCTCGGCGGTTCGCTCTTCCCGCTCGACCTGCTGCCGCGCGGCGTCTTCGTCGTCGCCCAGTACCTGCCGTTCCCCTACCAGATGTACTTCCCCGCCGCGATCCTCACGGGCCGCATCGCCACGCCGGAGGAGGCCCTGCGCGGACTCGCGATCCAAGCGGTCTGGGTGGTGGTCGCCATGGTGGGGGCCCGCCTGCTCTGGGCCGGGGGCCTGCGCAAACACACCGCCGTGGGCGGCTGACGCCATTGCGGACTGCGGATTTCGGATTGCGTATCGAGGCAGTCCGACTCGCACCCGGAATTTCCAGCCCTGCCACCTCATCCCAGCCTTCCCGGACACTCCGCAATTCGCGTTCCCCCATCCGCAATCCAATGCACTACGTCCGCCTCTGGCTCGCCTCGCTGCGCTACTCGATCGTGCGCACGATGATGTTCCGCTTCGATTTCCTGCTGTGGACGATTGTCGAGTGCGCGTGGATGGCGGTGAACCTCCTGCTCATCCAGGTCATCTACGCCCACACCGAGTCGGTGGCCGGCTGGGGCAAATACGAGATGTTGCTGCTCGTGGGCACCTCGATGCTCATGCAGCGCCTGCTGATGGGGTTTTTCTGGACCAATCTCTTCGAGATCGGCCGCAACGTCCGCACCGGCCAGTTCGACTTCTATCTCACCCAGCCCGGCCAGCCGCTGTTCCTGGTATCCACCCGCAAACTGGATCCCGACGGTCTGGCCAACTCGCTCGTCGCCATCGGCGTGATCGTCTACGCCCTGCGCCACCTCGGGCTGCCGATCACTGCGGGCGGCGCGGCCCTGTATGCGGCGTTGGTCGCGATCGGCTTGGTCGTCCACTACAGCCTGTTGCTGCTGCTGGCCTCGCTCACGTTCTGGATCGTGAAGACCGAGGGCATCGAGGGCAGCTATTTCACCATCGCCGAGTTCTCCCGGCTGCCGCGTTCGGCCTTCAAGAGCCTCGTCACCACCGTCGTCTTCGTCTACGCGCTGCCCGCGGTCGTGGTCTCCAACGTCCCCGCCTCCGCGTTGCTCGGTCGGCTCGACTGGTTGCACGTCGCCTGGCTCGCCGGCCTCGCGCTCGGCTGGCTGGGTTTGGCGGTGACGGTCTTTCATCGCGGACTCCGCCGCTACACCAGCGCCAGTTCCTGAGCCCACCGGCGGGAACCCCCCACCGGCGCGAAAACGCTACGAATTTTGCTCCTTTCTCCGATAGGAATACGCCATTAAGTCCTTCCTTGTCCGATGGCTACCGTTTCCCCAACTACCACCCGTCTCGAGCAGCAGCTCGGTTACGCGTTTCGCGACCGGCGGCTGTTGGCCGATGCCCTGCGGCACCCCTCCGCCGCCTCGCTGCATCCGGGCACCCCGAGCAACCAGCGCCTCGAGTTTCTCGGCGACGCCGTCCTGCAGCTCATCATTTCCGAGGCGCTCTATGCGGCCGATCCGGACGCCCGCGAAGGCGTGCTCAGCCGGCGCCGCTCGGCGCTGACCAAGGGCGCCTTCCTCGTCACCGTGGCGAGCGAACTCGGGATCGACCAGGCACTCGAACTCAGCCCCGCCGAGGAACAGACCGGCGGGCGTGAGCGCGCCTCCTCGCTGGAGGACGCGTTCGAGGCGCTCGTCGGAGCCATCTACCTCGACGGGGGCATCGATGCCGCCCGCGCGGCCGTGCTCGGCTGCTACGGCCCGCTCGACCGCCGGCTCGACGGTCCCGAGCAGGGCGACAATCCCAAGGGCCGGTTGCAGGAACTCGTCCAGCCCGCGCACGGCAACTCCGCCCTGCGCTACGAGGTGATCCACACCAAGGGCCAGCCCCACGACCGCCATTTCGACGTCCACCTCCACCTCCTCGACCGCCTCATCGGGACCGGCTCCGGCCGCTCGAAGAAGGAAGCCGAGGAAAACGCCGCCCGCGAAGCACTCCGCCAATGGAAGACATCCGCGCAAAACTGAAGTCCGAACATCCCCTGCCCCCGCTGCCCGCCGTCGCCCAGCGGCTGCTCGAGCTGATCAACCAGGACGCCCCCTTCGAGGACATCGCCACCGTGCTCGCGACCGACCCCGCGATGGCCGCGCGCGTCCTGCGGGTCGCCAACTCCGCCGCTTTGCGCGGCGCGTCCCCGATCTCCTCCCTTACCGAGGCGTTCCTGCGCCTGGGGACCATGCAGTTGCGCCAGCTCATCCTCGGACTGGTCTTCGTCCACCACTTCCCCCGCCGCGGCGCCTTCGACTACGTCGCCTTCTGGCGGCACAGCCTCCACGTCGCCCTGGCGGCTCAGCAGCTCGAATACAACGCACTCGGCCTCAAGCTCGTGGGCACCGAGGTCTACACCGCCGGGCTGCTCCACGACATCGGCATCGCCTACCTCAACCTCACCGCCACCACGCGCTACAAGGAGGTCATCGTCGAGGCCCGCGCCAGCGAGGAACCGCTCGCCGCCGTCGAACGCCGCCTGCTCGGCGTCGACCACCACGAGGCAGCCGCCTACCTGTTGGGCGAATGGCGCTTCCCGCCCTCCATCGTCGCGGTCTGCCAGCACCATTCCGCGCCGGACAAGGCCCGCGAAAATCTCCGCGACCTCGTCCGGCTGGTGAACGTCGCCGACCGCCTCGTCTGGGGCCAGGGCATCGACAACGGCGCCAAGCGCGTCGGCGCCGACTTCGATCCGCTCGTCGCCCTGCCGGAGATCCGTGTCGATCCCGGTCGCTACGAGGCGATCCTTGCCGAGATCAAGGCGAAGGCCGAGCAGGTCGAGACGTCCCTTACCTAGGCCGGGTTCCCCGCGCCGCACCCCATGCCCGCCCCGCCTCCGCGCTGCCGGCTCACCGGCATCTGCCCGGCCGCGGTCCCCTTCGTCGCCGAGGAGCTGCTACGCCGTCGCCCCGCCCCGGTCTGGCTCGTCGTCGCGCCCACGCTCCGCGCCGCCGAACGCCGCGCCGAGGAGCTGCGCCTGGCGCATTCGCTCTCTGGCGACGAGCGGCGGCTGGAGATCGCCCTGCTTCCCCCGCAACCCGATGCGCAGACGGGCATGCGCGAGGCCTTCGGCATCGCCAGCGACCGCCTCGCCGCCCTCGGGCACCTCCGCGCCCGGCGCGGCTTCTCCGGTGGAAACTGGGACGAGACCCTCGTCCTCTTCACCACTCCCACCGCGCTGTTCCAGCCCGTGCCCGCGATCGACGCCCTCGCGGTGAAGGAGTTCACCCTCGCGGCAAAGCAGAAGCAGCCGTTCCAGGAGCTGCTCGATCGCCTCGCCGAGCTCGACTACGACTGCGAGCCGCTCTGCGAACAACCGGGCCAATACGCCGTGCGCGGCGGTCTGGTCGATGTCTACCCGGTCACCGCCGATGCCCCGGTGCGCATCGACTTCTTCGGCGACGAGATCGAGGAGCTGCGTCGCTTCGATCCCGTCACCCAACGCTCCGGCGAGAAGCTCGACAGCGTCGTGCTCACCGCCAGTCCGAGCCTGGAGTTGCCCGCCGCACGCACCGGCCTGGCCGCCTACCTCGGCCCGCGCACCCACCTGCTCGCGATCGATCCCCCCGAGCTCGCCGCCGCCTACGCCGACGAACTCCGCGCCCTGCCCGACGACCACGGGCTGCCCGCCACCCTCGCCGAGGGATTCGCCGCGCTCTTCGCCGCTCGCGCCGGCCGCGGCGACTGGATCGGCGGCCTCTTCGATCTCGACGTCGACGACGAACTCTTCGGCCCGCCCCCCTCGACGTCACCGGACTCGGCGACGAGCGCCCCCCGCGAGGTCGAGACCGAGCCGTGGGAGACCGTCAGCCTCGCCCTGCACCGCAGCCAACCGGAGGCGCACCTCATCGCCGAGGACCGGCTCAACGCCGAGCAGGAGGCCCGCCGTCGTTTTCTGCTCGAGGTGAAGGCCTGGGCGACCGAGGGCTGGCGCATCCACTTCGTCCTGCCACGCGATGCGGAGGAGGCGCGCGTGCGCGAAATCCTCGCCGAGGAGAAGATCAAGCTCCCCCGCCCGGTCTGGAGCCGCGGCTCGCTCGACGAGGGCTGCAAGTTCGGTCGCGCCACCGGCCGTGGGCCGAGCTGGAGCGCGTTGCCCCCGGGCTGCCCGGGCGTGGTGCTCGTGTCCGAGACCGAGGTCTTCGGTCGTCACCGCCAGCGCCGGCCGGCCACCCGCCGGCGCGCCGTGGCGCAATCGTCGCAGGTCGACCAACTGCTCGACTTCGCCGACTTGGTCGAGGGCGACCACGTCGTCCATCTCCAGCACGGCATCGGCATCTTCCGCGGGCTCACCCACATCGAATCCGGCGGGCAGACGCGCGAGGTGCTCTCGGTCGAGTTCGCCGACCAGATCACCCTGCACGTGCCGCTGCAGGAATCGCATCTGCTCAGCCGCTACGTCGGCCTCTCGAAGATGAAGCCGACGCTCGCCAAGCTCGGCTCGAACCGCTGGGAGAAGACCCGCCAGGCCGCGGAGCGCGCGACCATCGACCTCGCGGCGACGCTGCTCGAGGTGCAGGCCAAACGCGACAGCCAGCCCGGCCACGCCTTCGGCGCCGACACCGTCTGGCAGCAGGAGTTCGAGGGCTCGTTCGAGTTCACCGAGACGCCCGACCAGTTGCGCGCGATCCAGGACACGAAGGCCGACCTCGAGAAGTCGCGACCGACCGACCGGCTCATCTGCGGCGACGTCGGCTTCGGCAAGACCGAGGTCGCGATCCGCGCGGCGTTCAAGGCCGTGATGGGGGGCAAGCAGGTTGCCGTGCTCGTGCCCACGACCGTGCTCGCCCAGCAGCATTTCAACACCTTCCGCGAGCGCATGGCGGGTTACCCGGTTGTCGTGGAAATGCTCAGCCGCTTCCGCACCCGGCAGGAGCAGGCGCGCATCATCGCGGGGGCCGCGGAGGGCAAGATCGACATCGTCATCGGCACGCACCGGCTCCTGCAGCGCGACCTCGCCTTCCGCGACCTCGGTCTCGTCGTGATCGACGAGGAGCAGCGCTTCGGCGTGAAACACAAGGAGGCGTTCAAGCAATGGCGCGCCAGCGTCGACATGGTCTCGATGAGCGCCACGCCGATCCCGCGCACGCTCTACATGGCGCTGGTCGGCGCCCGCGATCTGAGCGTGATCGAGACGCCCCCCGTCGACCGCCTCCCGATCCAGACGGTGGTGAAAAGTTACGACGACAAGCTCGTCGCCGAGGCGATCCGCCACGAGGTCCGCCGCGGCGGCCAGGTATTCTACCTGCACAACCGCGTGCAGACCATCGAGGCCGTGGCGTTACACCTCGGCCAGCTCGTGCCCGAGATCAGCGTCGGCGTCGGGCACGGCCAGATGGACGAGACCGAGCTGGAGCGTGTGATGACCGATTTTGTCGCGGGTCGTTATCAGGTGCTCGTCTGCACCACGATCATCGAGAGCGGGCTCGATATCCCGAACTGCAACACGATCATCATCGAGGGCGCGGACCGTTTCGGTCTCTCGCAACTCTACCAGTTGCGCGGCCGCGTGGGTCGTTTCCGCCACCAAGCCTACGCCTACCTCTTGCTTCATCGGCACGCCCGGCTGCTCGACCACGCCCGCCACCGCCTCAACGCGATCCGCCAGTACAACCAGCTCGGCGCCGGGTTCCGCATCGCCATGCGCGACCTCGAGCTGCGCGGCGCCGGCAACCTGCTCGGCCCCGAGCAGAGCGGCCACGTCGCCGGAGTCGGCTTCGAGCTCTATTGCCAACTGCTCCGCCAGAGCGTCTCGCGACTGAAGGGCGAAAAGACGGCCGCGCTGATCCGCGCCACCGTGAAGCTGGACTTTGTCTTCATCGGCGAAGGCGATCCCGACACCGCCCACCGCGGCCGCAAACAGGACGGCTTCACCGCGCTCAAGGACGCCGAGATGGAGGGCGGCGGCGTCGAGCCGATCCAGGCGCGCGTGCCATCGGCGTACATCACCGAGGCCCGCCTGCGCATCGACATCTACCGCCGCCTCGCCATCGCCGAGACCCTCGCCCATGTCCGGCAGGTCGAGGCCGACCTCAAGGATCGGTTCGGTCCCTTCGGCGAAGAGGTGCGCGCGCTGCTCGCCGTCACCGAGATCCGCGTGCGCGCGGAACAGAAGCGGATCCTGTCGGTCGAGACCGACGGCAACCGCCTCAAGTGTTTGCGCGCCAGTGGCCGCAGCGACGACTACTGTCAGCTCTCCGGGAGGTTTCCCCGCTTGACCGCCCCCACCGCGCAAAAAAGACTCCGCGAAATCTGTTCGTTCCTGAACAATCTCCCAAATCCATGATCGTTCGCCCCACCCTCCTCGGCGCCGCAGCGGCGTTGCTCCTGTTCACCGGTCAGGCTGTCGCTGAAGACGCCAAGCCCAAGGACAACCTCGATCTGCGCTACGAGAACGGCATCGTCGCCGTGGTGGAGGACAAGGCGATCACCGTCGAGGAGGTGCGCCGCGAACTCGGGCCGCTCATCCCGGAACTCCAGCGCCAATACAAGACCGAGGCCGAGTACAACCGCGCCCTCGAGACGCTCCAGCACGACATCGTCCAGGACCTCATCGACCGCGTCCTCATCATCAAGGAATTCCGCAAGGACGAGAAGAAGAAGATCCCGCCGAACTTCGTCGACGACGAGATCGCCCAGACCCAGAACATCCAGTTCGAGGGCGACCGCTCCAAGTTCCTCGCCTACCTGCGCTCGAAGGGGAAAACCCAGCGCGAGTACCGCCGCGAAGTCGAGGAGGACATCATCTACGGCTACATGCGCCAGCAGATGCGCAAGAGCACGAGCCTCATCAGCCCCGTCAAGATCGAGACCTACTACAACGAGAACAAGGACAAGTTCTACCAGGACGACGCCGTCGAGATGCGGCTGATCCAGATCAACCGCAACGCGCTGACCGACGACGAGCTGCGCGCCGCCGCCACCAATGTCATCACCCGCCTCAACGCCGGGGAGAAGTTCGAGGATGTCGCCAAGGATGTGAGCCAAGACGCCCGCAAGAATCGCGGCGGCGACTGGGGCTGGCAGAAACGCGGCGACCTGCGCAAGGAGTTCGTCGAAGAGCTCTTCGCCCTTCAGAAAGGCCAGTTCACCCAGCCGATCATCCTCCCGGAGAGCGCCTACATCCTCTACGTCAACGACCGCAAGTTCGCCGGCATTCAGCCCATCGAGGAAGTCCGCAGCGACATCGAGCGCATCCTGGTCTCCCAGATGGCGCGCGAGTCGCAGGAGCGCTGGCTCGAGCGCCTGCGCCGCAACGGCTACGTGAAATACTACTGATCGGGTTGCTCACGCTCCCGTGAACCTCTCCGGCCGCACCGCTGACGGTGCGGCCTTTTTGTTGCCCGGTCGACCGATTCAGGCGCTCCCGTTTCCCGCTTGCAGCACTCGCCTCCGGGCCGCACCGTCGCCGGCTTGTTTCGTTCAAGTCCCATGAATCAATCCATTCGCAACATCGCTATCATCGCCCACGTCGACCACGGCAAGACCACCCTGGTCGACAAGCTGCTCAAAGAAGGCGGTGTCTTCCGCGCCAACCAACAGGTCGAGGAGCGCGCCATGGACTCCATGGATCTCGAACGTGAGAAGGGCATCACGATCAAGGCCAAGAACACCTCCGTCCACTGGCAGGACAAGATCATCAACATCGTCGACACCCCCGGACACGCCGACTTCGGCGGCGAGGTCGAGCGCGCCCTGCGCATGGTCGACGGCGTGCTGCTGCTCGTCGACGCCTACGACGGCCCCCAGGCCCAGACCCGCTTCGTGCTCCGCAAGGCCCTCCAGCACGGACTCAAGGTCATCATCGTCGTCAACAAGATCGACCGCGAGAACGCCGACCCCAAGGGTGCCTACAACAAGGTTCTCGAACTCCTGCTCGAACTCAACGCCACCGAGGAGCAGTTCGACGCCCCCGTCTGCTACGGCTCCGGCCGCGACGGCTTCATGATGCGCAACCTCACCGACGAGCGGAAGAACATGGCGCCGCTCTTCAACTGCATCCTCGACCACGTCCCGCCGCCATTCTCCCGCCCCAACCAGCCCTTCCACATGCTCGTCTCCAACATCGATTGGAGCGACTACGTCGGCCGTATTGCCATCGGCAAGATCCTCGGCGGCAAGATCACCGTCGGCGACCCGGTCTGGGTCATCCGCCACGCCGACAAGAAGCGCATCCGCGCCAAGGTCACCAAGGTCTTCGAATACTCCGGCCTCGGCACCAACGAGTCCACCAACGCCGTCGCCGGCAACATCGTCGGCCTCTCCGGCTTCGAGGACATCGACATCGGCGACACCATCGCCGTGGCCGACGACGCCGTCCCCCTTCCCTTCACCGAGATCGACCCGCCCACCCTCGAGATGCAGCTCGCCGTCAACGACGGCCCGCTCGTCGGCAAGGACGGCAAGTACGTCACCTCCCGCCAGGTCCGCGACCGCATCTTCAAGGAGGCGAAGACCAACATCTCCATCAGCGTCGAGGACACCGACTCCGCCGGCGTCATCAACATCAAGGCCCGCGGCGCCATGCAGATCGCCGTGCTGGTCGAGACGATGCGCCGTGAGGGCTACGAGGTCCTCGTCTCCCGCCCCAGCGTCATCACCCGCATCGAGAACGGCCAGACCCTCGAGCCCTACGAGACCCTCTGGGTCGAGATCCCCGAGGAGTGCGTCGGCGCGGTCATGCAGAACCTCGCCAACCGCAAGGGCCTCGTCACGAACATGGAAAAGCACCACAGC
This sequence comes from Opitutaceae bacterium, assembly GCA_035415285.1. Classification (GTDB taxonomy): domain Bacteria; phylum Verrucomicrobiota; class Verrucomicrobiia; order Opitutales; family Opitutaceae; genus CAJCBL01. The sequence continues at coordinate 14,639 of DAOOFR010000017.1, read as the reverse complement.
ACGACGATGATGGAGGCGACCATCACCACCCGCGGCCTGATCGGCTTCGAGATCGACCTGGTCAACATGACCAACGGCCGCGGTGTCATGAGCCATCTCTTCAAGGAATACGGCCCGCACGTCGGCGAGATGAAGACCCGCATCACCGGCACCCTCATCGCCACCGACCCCGGCGTCGCCACCGCCTACGCCCTCGACGCCTTGGGCGAGCGCGGCCGCTTCTTCGTCGGCCCCGGCGACGAGATCTACGAAGGCATGATCGTGGGCGAGAATCCGCGCGCCGAGGACATGCCCATCAACCCGACCAAGGAGAAGCACCTCTCCAACGTCCGCTCCCAGGGCGAAGGCAAGGGCATCCAGCTCCCCCCGCCGATCCGTTTCTCCCTCGAGCGGGCGATCGAGTACATCGCCGCCGACGAGTACGTCGAGGCCACGCCGAAGAACATCCGCCTGCGCAAGCGCATCCTCGACGCCAACAAGCGCAAGCGCGCCACCAACGCCGGATTGGTCTGATCCGCTCCTCGCTCCGTTTTCGCGCAACGCCCGGTCCCCTGCGGACCGGGCGTTGCTTTTCCCGGTCGGTCCGCCCGGCCGCCGCCCGCTTTCGTGTCGCCTCCCGCGCGGTACACCGCAGCATCGCCGCCATGGAAACCCGCGAAGAGATCGTGGAGAACTGGCTGCCCCGCTACACCGGTCTCCCGCTGGAACGTTTCGGCCAGCACGTCCTGCTCACCAATTTCCAGCACTACGTGAAGCTCTTCGCCGAGTGGCACAAGGTCCCGGTCGAGGGCACCGACCGCCCGATGCCCAACGCCACCGCCGGCGGCATCACCATCGTCAACTTCGGCATGGGCAGCGCCAACGCCGCCACCGTCATGGACCTGCTCAGCGCCGTGCACCCGAAGGCCTGCCTGTTCCTCGGCAAGTGCGGCGGCCTCAAGGACAAGCCCGCCATCGGCGAGCTCATCCTCCCGCTCGCCGGTATCCGTGGCGATGGCACCTCCAACGACTACCTGCCGCCGGAGGTCCCCGCCCTCCCCGCCTTCGCGCTCCAGAAGGTCCTCTCCAACGCCGTGCGCGACCACGGCCGCGACTACTGGACCGGCACCGTCTACACCACCAACCGCCGCGTCTGGGAGCACGACGACGAGTTCAAGGAGTACCTGCGCACCACCCGCTGCATGGCCATCGACATGGAGACGGCCACGCTCTTCGCCGTCGGCTTCTTCAACCACATCCCCGCCGGCGCGCTGCTCCTCGTCTCCGACCACCCGATGGTCCCCGACGGCGTGAAGACCGCCGAGAGCGACGCCCACGTCAGCGCCGCCTTCGTCGAGGAGCACCTGCGCATCGGCATCGACGCCCTCCAGCGCCTCGTCAACGACGGCGCCGAGGTCCGCCACTTGCGCTTCGAGCGCTGACCCGAGGTAGGGACGTTTCTCCGAAACGTCCGTTCGTCGCGTGCTCGGCGGGGACCAGTCGTGCGGCCCCCGGTCTCTGCACACAACTCAACCGTCCACCGACGCGCGCTGCCGCCGCGCGAATTCCGCGGCGATCGCGCGCGTGACCGGCGCCCGCGCCACGTCGAACCGCCGCCCGCCCAGCTCCGCCACCGGCATCAACCCCATGACGGCATTCGTGAGGAAAACCTCCGTCGCCGCCTCGAGCATCCGAGGAGTGATGACACACTCCTCGACTCCGCCCGCGGCGCACTCCAGGACCACGCTGCGCGCGACGCCGGGGAGGATGTTGTGCGCCGGCGGCGTCAGGAGCTTTCCGCCGACCACCGCGAAGAGGTTGCTCCCAGCCCCCTCCAGCAGGTTGCCCGCAGGATCGACGAAGACCGCATCGTCGTAGCCGGCCCGCTGCGCTGCGCGGCGCGCCAGCAGCTTCTCCAGGTACGCCAGCGACTTCATCTCGTGCACCGCGCCAGCGCGGGCCGTCGGCACGAGGTGCACCCGGAAACCGCGCTCGTAGTGTTCCGTCCGATAGCCCGAGTCCCGCGAGACGGCGACCTCCCGCACCCCGCCAACGTCGCCGAAGCGCATCAACTTTATCACGCCATCGCCGAGCCGGTTCGCCTGCGCAAGGCGCGCGAGCCGCTCGCGCCACTCGTCGAGCGAAGTCGGCAGTTCCAGCCCCAGTTGCGCGGCGCCGCGCGCGAGGCGAGCCGCGTGGCGGTCGAGGAACACCGGGCGCCCGTCGAGCACCCGGATCGTCTCGTACACCCCGAGCCCGAACATGAATCCGTCGCCGAGCGCCGAAACGCTCAGCACCGACGCCTCGGCTAATTCGTCGCCGCGCAGCGCATATCGATGGAAGCCCGTTGTCGCCATGGTTGATTCTCCCCTCAATGCCGCCCGCATCGCCCGGCCCTTGTCGAGCGTTTCCTGCAGCTCCGCCTCCGGCTCCGAATCCCACACCACTCCGCCGCCCACATGGTAGTAGGCCACCCCGGCACGGCAGAGCATCGTGCGGATCGCGATGTTGAGGTCGCAGTCGCCATCGAACCCGAGCCAGCCGATCGCGCCGGTGTAGACATGGCGCCGCACCGTCTCGAGTTCGTCGATGATCTGCATCGCCCGGATCTTCGGCGCGCCGGTGATCGAGCCTCCGGGAAACGTCGCGCGCACCGCATCGAGCGCATCGCACTCCGCCCTCAGCCGGCCGCGTACCGTCGCCACCAGATGGTGCACGGTCGGCAGCGTCTCCAGTCGGCAAAGTTCCTCCACGCGCACCGAGCCGGCCGCGCAGACGCGCCCGAGGTCGTTGCGCTCGAGGTCGACGATCATCAGCAGCTCCGCCCGGTCCTTCTCGCTCGCCAGCAGCTCCGCACACAACCGCTCGTCCTCGGCCGGGGTCGCCCCGCGCGGGCGCGTGCCCTTGATCGGGCGCGTCTCGACCTCGCGCCCATCGATCCGCAGCAGCAGCTCCGGCGAGGCGCTGAGCACCTGGAAGTCGCCGCAGTTCAGGTACGCCGCCATCGCCGCCGGACTCGCCGCCCGCAGCCGCCGGTACAACGCATACGGTTCGCCGACAAAAGGCGCGCTGAACCGCTGGGTGAGGTTGATCTGGTAGACGTCGCCCGCCGCGATGTACTCGCGCACCCGCTGCACACCTTCGAGGTACTCCGCGCTCGTAAGGTTCGACACCGGCTCCGCCGTCGCGCCGCCTGCCGGCTCCGGGATCTGCGCACGCAACGCCTCCCCCACCGCGGTCTCAAGCCCGGCGAGGATCTCGTCCGCTCCGCGCTCGTGCACCGGATTGGCCACGGCAAACGTCCGCCCTGTCGCCTGGTCGTGGGCGATCACGCCGTCGTGGAAGCCGAGCAGAATCCGCGGTAGACCGAGATCGTCGGCGGCCTTGCGCTCGATCCGCTCCAGCAACGTACACAGTTCGTACGAGAGATAGCCCACCGCGCCGCCGCAGAACGGAATCTCCTCGTGCCCCGACGCCGCGAAACGCCGCAAGCACTCGCGCAGCGCCTCCAGCGGATCCTCGCCGCCACGCCGTGTTGTCCGTCCGCCTTCCGTGATCGTCACACCCTCCGCCTCCGTCTCGCGGAACTCGAGAAACGGTTCGAAGCCGATGAACGACCAACGTCCCAACCCGGCGCCAACGCGTGCGCTGTCGAGGAAGAAGGCCCCGCGCCGCGCACACAACCCGGCGAAAAGCCGCTCGGGGATCAGTCCGCACGCCAGCTCTTTCGTGGTCACCGCCATGGCTCAGCCGCGTCCGCCGCACTCTGCCAACGGCCCGATCCGCCGCAGCCCACCGCCGTCGCACCGCGCCGCCAGCGCACCGGCCGTCGTGTCGCCGATCTTCAACTCCGGAGCCACCTCGGCCAGCGGCACGAGCACGAACGCCCGCTCCGCCATCCTCGGGTGTGGCAGCGTCAGCTGCTCCGTCTGCCGTGTCTCCGCGCCGTAGCTCAGCAGGTCCAGGTCAAGTGTCCGCGCACCCCAGCGCTCGCGCCGCACGCGCCCATGCTCCGCCTCCACGGCGAGACAGCGCTCCAGCAGCGCCTTCGGCCCGAGCGACGTCTCCACCGCCACGACCATGTTGAGGTAGTCGGGCTGTGCCGGGCCGCCGACCGGCGACGTCTCGTACACGGCCGACTCCGCCACCACGCGCACGTCGCCGTCGCGCTGCAAGGCCGCCAGCGCCCCGCGCAGCAACGCCGCGCGTTCGCCGAGGTTGCTGCCGAGCGCGATGTAGGCGGTCGTCACCGCGTCCGGCTCGTCTCCACGGCCACATAATCCAGCACGCCCTTCATCGGCACGCTGGGTTTCTTCACCGTCACGTCGACACCCGTCAGCCGCGGGAAATCCGCCATCAGCCGCTCGGCGATGCGCGCCGCCAGCGTCTCGATCATCCGGACCTTCTTCCCCTCGACCAGCTCCCGGCAGACCTCGTGCACGCGCACGTAGTCGACCGTTGCCTCCAGCGCGTCGGTACGCGCCACCTCGGCGATGTCGAGCGCGAGCGTCAGGTCGACGATGAAGCGCTGCCCCAGCTTGTTCTCCTCGGCGAGATCGCCGTGGTATCCGTAGAAGAGCATGTTCTTGAGGTGGATTCGTCCGTTCATGGAAGTGCCTTTCGCAACGCCGCCGCCATCCGGGCCGCGCGCAGGTTCGCGCGCACGTCGTGCACGCGCAGGATCTCGACCGACTGCCACGCCGCCAGCGCCGACAGCGCCAGCGTGCCCTCCAGCCGCTCGCCCGGCGGCAACCCGCCCAGCACGTGCGCGACCACCGACTTGCGCGACGCCGCCAGCAACACCGGCAGGCCGAGCGCGCGCAGCTCTCCCACGCGAGCGATGAGTGCGAGATTCTGTTCCTGCGTCTTGTGAAAACCGATTCCCGGATCGATCACGAGCCGCTCCGCCGGCAGTCCGGCCTCGGCAGCGATCGCCAACGACCGGCGGAAAAACGCGAGCTGCCTCTCGATCACGTCGCCGGTCTCCGCCGCAAACTTCGCATCGTAGTGCATCACGACCGCCGCAGCGCCGTACTGCGCCGCCAGTCGCGCCAACTCCGGCTCGCGTTGGAAACCGTGGATGTCGTTGACCAGATGCGCGCCGGCCTCGAGCGCCGCCCGCGCGACCGCCGTACGGTAGGTGTCGACCGAGAGCGGCACCTTGGTTCGCCCCGCCAACTCGGCAATCACCGGCACGACGCGCGCGATCTCCTCGGCCTCGGGAATCTCGACGTGCGCGCCGGGGCGCGTCGGTTGCCCGCCGATGTCGAGCAAGTCCGCGCCCTCGGCGATCAGTTCCTCGGCGTAGCGCACCGCCGCCTCGGTCGTCGCATGCCGCCCGCCGTCGTAGAACGAGTCGGGCGTCACGTTGACGATGCCCACGATCACCGGCTCCGCGCCGTACTCCACACGCAGCCCGCGACAATCCAGCGAGCGCGGCGAACGGTTCTGCGGGCGGGTGATCATGCGGCAAACTCATCGGTGCCCCACCGCGCCGCCGCCGCCAAGCCGAAAGCCCGCGGCCTCGCCCAACGCCTGCGTCCCGGGCCCGTGTCCCTCTACCCCACCGCGCCGGTCCGACCAAATAGGTTCACGGCCGTGAACCTATTTGGTCGGACCGGGCGAGGCGCTTCGGGGTGGGACGGTCGGCGCGGTTGGTTGCCGCCCAGCCACCGCCGCGGGTCCCAAGTTCAACTGGTCGCAAGTGCGGCGAGCAGCGCAGCCATCCGAGTATTGAGCGCGAGGAAACGCTCCGGCTGCGCCAGCATCGCCTCCGGTGTCTGCACAAACGGCCCCGGACTCGCCAAGTCACCCGCGGAGCCGGCGATCAACTCCCGCGCCGACGCCTCCGTCGTCTCGAGGTGAAATTGCAGACCGAGCACACGTGGGCCGACGGCGATCGCCTGGTTCAGGCAGGCCTCGCTGCGCGCCAGCCGCACCGCGCCGGGCGGCAGGTCGAAGGTTTCGCCGTGCCACTGGAAAACCTCGCTCCCGTCGGGCAGCGCCGCGCCGAGCGGATGCGCCGCTGCGCCGGGTTCGCACATGAGTTTCCACCAGCCGATCTCCTTCACGGCGTTCTTGTACACCCGTGCGCCGAGCGCGCTGGCGATCAGCTGCGCACCGAGGCACACGCCGAGCACGTGTTTGCCCGCCACGATGGCGCTGCGCACGAGCGCCTTCTCCGGCACCAGCCACGGCAGTTCGCGCTCGTCGTTCACGCTCATTCCGCCGCCCATCACCACGAGCCAGTCGAAATCTCCCAATACCGGCAGCGGGTCGCCCCGGTACAGGTGGGTCGACGCGATCGCGTCGCCACGTCCCAGAAACCAGGGCTCCATGCTCCCCATTCCCTCGAACGGCTCGTGTTGCAGGCAGTGAACTCGCATGCCCGATTCGCTGCACGAAACATGCCGCCGTGGGACGCAAGATGGGGGTTCAGATATCGTCCGGTCCCAACCAGCGAAATGCCACGATCCGGAACCGCCGTCCGAGCGCCCGGTTGTCCGCCAGCGATGCCGGCCAGGCCATGGCGTCCTCGTCGGCGTCGATGTATTCCGGGAGTCGCTGCACCATCGCCTCGCACCACGCCCGCGCAGCCACCCGATCCGGATCGCCGGCCTCGAGCGCCGGGTTGAGCGCCTCCGCCGCCACACGGATCGTGAACGTGTCCGAGCGCACCGCGAGCACCGGCGCGAGGGTGTTCAGCACCGCCGCCTGCGACAACCAGTTCGCGGAGAAACGCGCGGGCGCCACTCCGCCGATGTCGCCGAGGCAGTCGGCGCGGCTGTTGAGTCCCGCGGCGTCGATCGAATCCTGCAACACGCCGCTGTTCACGAACTCCGCCAGCGAGCGAAACGGGCGAGGCCGTGCAGCTATGCGCTGCGTCAGCTCCCGCGCCAGCCGCTGCACCGACTCATCGGAGAAGCATCTCACACCCCGCGCCGCGGCGGGCGCATACGGCGCCGACTGGGCGAATACGAGAAATGGATTCTCCAGGTCCGCCGTCGTCCCGTCGGCGGCCGACCAGCCGAGCACAGCCCGGCCGAGCACCACCGTCCACGCCACTGGCGAGACCGAATTCACATTGAACATCCCTTCGACCCCTAAAAAACGCGCCGCGCCCAGCCCCCCCAGCTCCGTCGCGCTCGGTGCCGCGCCTTCGCCATCGAGCCCACGGTGCCGCACGTGCGGCAGTCGCTGGCCGGGCATCCAACTTTCCGCCACGGGATTGAAGAACGCCTCGTCGAAGACCGCATTGCGCGCTCCCCCCCACGGATTGCCCACGCTGAACGGCCGTTCGCCCGGCACCGACAGCTGCGCCAGCGCCGCGATGCTCAGGTTGCGCTGCACCGTGAAGTCGCACGCCGCGAATCCGCCGCCCACCGCGAACAGCTCGCCGCTCGCGAACTGTGCCGGCACCGAAGCGGCGCTCGCCGCCGGGTCCGCACCCGCCGATTTCCAGAACGTCTCCGCATACGCAATTCGCGCCCCCTTCAGATCCGGCCCAGCCTCCCGCGGCGCCGCCGGATCGATCCATTCGGCCCACGTCGTTCGGCTTGGATCGAGCCGCCAGTGGTAACTCGCGCCCAACCGGGCCACGGCTTGGGCTCCCGCGGCGAACGGCGCATTGCCCGGCACCGACCATCCGCCCGGTGCACACTGCCTGGCGAACGCTGCGCTCGGAAACCCATCGAGCACCGTCAGCGGTGCCGCCCCATCGCTCGCCATCGCCCCGCGCAACTCCAGCCGCAGAACCCGCCCCGCGTCCGGTCCCGCCGCGATCCGCAGCACATCGTCGCTCTCGTCGCCCGGCGTCGGATCGTCGAGCTTCAGTCCGCAATCCCACGTTGTCTCGACCCCGGTTTCGACGACCACCGTCTGTCCGGCGCCGACGTCTCCGGCCAAGTCGACCAGAATCTCCCTCGCCGGTCCCAGCAGGTTCCGCAGGTCGACCTCGCCGGCCACGCCGGCCGGCCCACTCACCTGTAGCACCGGCAGCCCCGTGTCGCCCAGGACTCCCCCCGTGCGCCGCCCGCCAATCCGCACCCGGAAGTCGGCGACACCGCTCGGCGTCGAGGCGAGCGGCAGGTTGAACGGATTCCAGAGCTCCAGCCGCAACCGGCAGCCGATGAACAGCCTCGCGCCGCCATCCTCGCGATACGGCACGAAGTCCAGCGCCCACTCGGTCACGATCGGCTTGATCTGCGCCGTCGGCTCGCCGCTCGCCGCCGTGCCGCCCGTCACCGGCAGCCGCCCGGCGACCGGGCGGAACCGCTCGAGATCCTGCACCGCCGCCGGCACCTCCGGCGCGGTGAGTTCGCTGAAGTTGAGCCGCAGCCCGCCGCTCGCGGCGTTCGCCAGCACGCCGAGCGAGCCCACCGTGAAGTCGTGATAGTGGCGCCGGATAAACGCCCGATAGTTCTCCGTCTCCTGCGCCGTGCCCAAATCTTGGAACCGCAGCTGGTTCGGCGTGAGCGCTGCGCCGCATAGCGCCCAGCGGGCCGCGGCCACCGCATCGTCCTCTCGTCCGATCCGAAAACCGCTGCTCGGTCCGTCGCTGCCGTCCAGCGCGTCGTTGCCCGCGCGGTGCGCCACCAACTGCCGCAGCCGCGCCCGCTCCTCCGCGCTGGTCACGGGATCATCGGCCGCCGGCCAGGTGGGAAGCGGGACTTCGTCCACGCGGTCGATCACGCTCACGTTCCCCTTCACTCCTTCGTCGCCGACCCAGTAGGCGAACCGCCCGACCTGCTGCTCCCCGCTCAGACCCGCCACGCCGGCCGCATCGATCGGTTCCCACAGCGCTGCCACTGCCCCATCGTCGGCGGTGCTCGTATTCGAACCGACCAGCCGCGTGCCGTTCGCCACCGCGCCAGTCGTCGTCACCGTCACATTCGCATCCCCCGGCGCCCCCGACACCAGCCACACCGGGCCGCCGCCGTCCGTCCAGACTCCGGTCCAGCGCGGATTCTGCGCCCCGAACCGTTCCGCCGCCGCCGTGCTGCATGCGTCGGGCCCGGCCGCGGCCTGCAACCGGCCCAGCGCCACCCGCAACCCGACCAGCGTGTTGCGCCGCGCCTGCTCGGCCGCACCGCGTTGGGCCGCGACCCGGAGCTCGTTGCGCGTGAGCAGGGTCAATGCCACCAGCAGGAGCACGACCGCTGCCAGCAGCGCGGCCGCCAGGACCACCGCGAACCCATCGCGGCCCCGTTTCATGGCGACGCCTCCAGCTCCACCCAGCGGGTGAGCACCACCGAATGCGCCTGCGCGATCGTCCACCACGTCGTCCCGGTCAACCGGCCCGCTTCCAACGCCTCGATCTGTCGCGCGCCGTCCTCGGTGAGCACGCGGATGAACAACTCTGCCGCCGTCGGGTAGCCATAACTCATCGCGGTGACCGGCACCGCCGGATTCGGAGGCGCTACGGCGGTGTCGGTGGTCGCGGCAAACCCGAGGTTGCCGTTGCCTGTGGGAAACAGCGTTCGCCGCGTCCCGTCCGCCGCCGTCCGCTGGAAGCGCACCCCGAAGTCGATCACCTCGTTGGCCAGAAGCAGATCGCGGCGCGCACGTCGCGTCGTGCCGGCGTCGCCGGGATTGCCGCCGCCGATCATGCCGTTGTAGGCGGGGGCGAAGACGTCGAAACCGACACTCCAGCTCGAGCGCTCCCGCGCCGGGCTGTCGTCGGCATACGGGCGCACCTCCGATCGGAACAGCGCGTACCGCTGCGACGCGCCCGCGACCGCGCTCACCGCGCGTCGCACGATCTGGTAGCTGACCACCCGCGGCGCCGAGGTGCCGGAGATCGTGTCGTTGCGATCGGCCACATCCGTCACGAACCGCAGCCACACTCCGGCCATTCCGAAACGGCAGTCCTCGACTCGCCCGCTCGCCGGTGCGAGGTCGAGCGACGAATCCGTCGTTCCCGGATTCGCCCAGCCGGGCTTGCGAACCGCCGGCGACCATACGCCGAGCGTCCCACCGCCGTCGCCGGCGCCGCTCTGGTCGGGCTGCACCGTCGCAGCGAGCCACACACGCCCGTCGCGCCGCAACACGGCCGACCGCAGGTCCCGGGCGAGCAGGTCGAGAGCCTGCTCCGCCTGCTGTGTCGCCGTGAGCCCGCCGCTGGCGCGTGCCCAGGTCCGCGCCATCTGCGCGAGGATCGCGACCATGATCCCCGCCAACACCACGGTGATCGCGCTCGCCACGAGCAGTTCCACCAGCGTGAAGCCGCCGCACGATCGGCGCCGGACTGTCGTGTTCCCCCTCATCGGTTGATCGCCGTATGAAACCGGTACTCGGAACGCTGCGATTCCGGCACGAGCACGCCGTCCGGCGGCAACGCCAGCGGCCAGCGCACCCGCACCTCCAGCACCACGCACGAGCCACCCGATGCCGGACGCAGCGCGCGGGTGACCGCGATTTCGAAATGCCGTTCCGCCGCCGGAATCCCTGGTGGTGTCCCGGTGCTCGGGTCGTTGTCCGCCTCCTCCAGCCGCACGATTGGCGAGCCGTCGGCACGGGCCAACAACCGGAGCGTTGCGCTGCCGTCGGTCGCCGCCGCCACCGCGGCAAATCCCGCACGTCGCAGCTCCGCGTCGATCCGCTCGCCCAGCCGGACGGCCGCACGCCGGTCGCCCACCTCGCGCGTCGCCCGCACCGCCGGCCCGAACAACGCCACTGCCGCCACGACCGCCACCGCACAGAGGCCCACCGCCACCAGCACCTCGACCAAGGAAAGGCCACGCTGCGCTTGAAACCGGAATCTGGAGTCGGAGCGCATCGCCTAGAACTCCGCCCTCCCGCGCACGAAGGTTGCCACGCCGTACGCCGAGAGCGAAAGGCCGGCGACGTTGTCCGGTTGTTCGCACACGACCGTGACCGGCACCGCCTCGTCGCGTCGCCGACCGGTGGCGACGACGAGATCCCCGCTGCTCGTGCCGCCCGTCGCCGAGAACCGAGCCATCAGCCAGCGCGTCGTGCCGAGGATCGCGGCCTCGGTGCCGCTCTCCGTGTACGGCGTCAGCGCCGTCGAGCGCAGCGCTCCGCCCGAACCACGAGTCCAGTCGTCGCCGGCGCGCCGCACGGCGCCGGGGCCGCTCGTCGCCAACGCGACCGCCGGCAGCACCACGATCCCCACCGGCAGGAGACTGCCGCCATCGATCGCGCGCCAACCGCTGCCGTCCGGAACCGCGAGTACGACCCTTCGCAGAAAGAACTCGGGCAAGGCCGGATCGTTGCAGACGAGCAACCGCACCGGCTCGCCGCGGCTGGCCGCCAACTGCCGCGCCTCGGCAACCCGGGACCCCAGCAACGCCACCGCCGCATCCCTCGCCGCGCCCGCACCGGAGCCACGCAGCCCGCCCACGGCGACCGCGACCACCACCGCCATCAGGCCGACGACCGCCAGCAGTTCGAAGAGCGTGAAGCCGTGCCGTTTTGCCGGTGTGCTCATCGCCAGCTATACACGATGTCGTCCGCGGTCCGCCCGGCGCCGGCCGAATAGAACACCACACCGGCGCGCACCCCGCCGGGCGGAAACGCCGCAGGATCGGGCACGAGCGAACGCCCCGTTTCCACGGAGACGACCGCGGGCAGCAGGCTCGGCGCCGGAATGATTCCGTCCCCGTCGCGGTCGACAAGAAGGACGATGGCGGTATTGCCGAACGCGTCACGAACCAGCGGATTCGCCCCATCGCCAAGTTCGTCCGCGGCGAAGCTCACGAATGCGACGCGCCGCGGGTTCGCCGCCACCGCCCGCGGCAGATCGGCGGCGGCCCCGTCGGCCCGCCGGCCGGTGAGCGCCTGGCCGAACAGCCCCGGCACGTCGTTGACTCCGCAGGCCGCCGGGAGCGGCGCGGTCGTGGACGCCGCGAAGTTCGGGTAGTAGCCGTACTCGGCGCGGAAGGCCTCGATGGCGACGCCCCACTGCGCAAACTGCGTCTTCACCCGTGCCCGGCGCGCCGACTCCTGCGCGCGACCGACCACCGGCACGAGGATCGCCGCGAGGATGCCGAGCACCGCAAGCACCGTGAGCAGTTCCACCAGTGTGAACGCCACCCGCGCCCGGCCCGCGCCGCCGGCGCCGACCGGCCACGGCGCCGCGACTGTGTCTTGTCGTGTTTTCATGGATTGGCGCCGAACGCCATCAGGTTGTCGGCATTCGCGGGGGCGGCCGTACCGGCGGGCACCGCGCCGTCCCACGCCGCGAGATCCGCGGCCAGCATCGCGACGCCGTCCGCCCCGGCCGAGAGCAGCACCGGGCTCGGCGCCATCCACGCCGCACCGGTTCGGTACGCGTAGAGATAGCGTCGGCCCCACGGATCGAGAAAGGCGTTCGCCATTTGTGCGATGTTCCCGGAGACAGGGAGCGCCTCCGACTGAAGCCGGTGCACGCCAAGCGCCGCGAAGCCGCGCCCCTCGATCGGCACGAGCGCCGCACCCGGCCCGCGGCGCCCCGCCAACGCGTTGAAGAGAATGCCCGGGCCGTCGTCGGCCGCCGCCGGGCCGGCCGGATCGTTCGCCACGGCGCCGGTGCGCGGGTAGTCGCCGAACTGCGCCCGGTAGGCTTCGAGCGCCTGCGCGAGCACGCCGAGCTCGGCCGCCGCCCGCGCGCGGCGTGACCGCTCCCCCGCACCATGCGCCGCGCCGAAGACCAGGGCGGCGAGGAGACCGGCGATCGCGACGACCGCCAACAGTTCCACCAGCGTGAACGCCGCTCCCGCCCGCCCGGGGCCGATGCGCGCCGCGGCCGAGCGGAGCCCTCGGGTCTTCCGCCCACCGTCGTGGGGTGACAACGGTCTCGCCATCGCGCGACCGTGAGCAGAGTTCAAGCACCGCCCGGCGGCAACGCTGTTCTTCCGGCGTGCCCCCCGAATTCGGAGCATTGACAGCGCCCCCGCCAGCCCTACGTTCGACCCGAAACAGCCGCTTGCGGCTTGGCTCCTGAACCCGGGAGACGGTCTGAAAACCACTCCCTCCCGGGCAATCCGACGACAACTCGTCCGGTCTTCACAGGTGCGATCCAGGTAGAGCCTTGGGGCGTATTCCACGTCTCCCGCCGCTTCCTCGATTCGCCCGGAACCAATGCCCCGGTCGTCTCGTCACCACGTCATCAATGGAAAACAACCAGCAGCCCTCCTCCCCCGCCGCGGCCAACCAGCAGCCCGTCCAGCCTCAACAGCCCCAGGGCCAGCCGCAGCCGGCCGCGCCGGCGGTCAACGAGATCCGCGTGCAGGGCGTCCTCGACCTCACCAACGACCGCGCCGGCTCCCTCGTCGACCCGGCCAAGGGCGGCAAGATCCGCCCCACCGACCCCTATCTCCCGAAGGAGCTCGTCCGCCGCTTCAAGCTCAAGCAGGGCAGCTACATCGAGGCCACCGCCACGCCCGACCCGCGGTTTCCGAATCCGAAGATTCGATTCATCGAGAAGATCGACGGGGTCGCCGTCGAGGAGCGCATGCGCATGATCGACTTCACGCAGCTCACCACCATCACGCCGGACAAGTGGATCAAGCTGGAGAGCAGCGACCACCGCATGACCGTGCGCACGATGGATCTGTTCTGCCCCGTCGGCAAAGGCACCCGCGGCCTCATCGTCGCCCCGCCGCGCACCGGCAAGACCACGCTGCTGCGCGACATCGCCTTCGGCGCGCTCGAGAACCATCCCGAGCTGCACGTCATGATCCTGCTCGTCGACGAGCGGCCGGAGGAAGTCACCGATTTCCGCCGCAACGTCCCCGGCGCCGAGGTGTGGGCCTCGTCCAACGACGAGCCGCTCCAGAACCACCTCCGCGTCGCCGACCTCTGCATCGAGCGCGCCAAGCGCCTCGTCGAGACCGGCCGCCACGTGATGATCCTGCTCGACTCGATCACCCGCTTGGCCCGCGCCCACAACAACGCCCGCTCCGGCGGCAAGACGATGTCGGGCGGCGTCGATTCCCGCGCCCTCGAGAAGCCGCGCCAGCTCTTCGCCGCCGCGCGCAACACCGAGGAGGCCGGCAGCCTCACGATCCTCGCCTCCGCCCTCATCGAGACCGGCAGCCGCATGGACGAGGTCATCTTCCAGGAGTTCAAGGGTACCGGAAACATGGAGATGGTGCTCGACCGCAAGGTCGCCGAGATGCGCATCTGGCCCGCGATCAACGTGGCCGCCTCCGGCACCCGCCGCGAGGAGCTGCTCATCCCCGCCAAGGATCTCGAGTCGATCCACTTCTTCCGCCGCGCCCTCGTCTCCTCCCGGATCGAGGAAGCCTCCGAGACGATGATCACGCGCCTGAGCAAGACCAAGAGCAACGAGGAGTTCCTCAAGCTCATCGCGCGCTGAGCGCACGGCGTTCCCTGCATTCCGAGAACCCGGTCTACGGACCGGGGTTTTTCGTGTCTCCGCCCACCCCCTTCGGTCGGTCCACGCGGACACATGGCGTCCGCAACACTCTCGCTAACGCCATCGTACTCCCCTTGCCCTCGAGCGAGGTGCCGACAGACAGGCCCGTTGTCTCTCCTTGTGGGCTGTCACTCGACGCTCGTCTGCACGAACCACCCTCAACCGAAGAGCGAGCGGCGCAGGCCGCGCAGGGCGACGAGGCCGCCCCAGTCGGCGATGGGCGCGAGCGGGCGCGGGGCGGTGCGCGCGCGGGTGCCGTGGCGGCGGCGGAAGGCGGCCA
>DAOOFR010000016.1:0-34071 GCA_035415285.1 Opitutaceae bacterium | reverse complement strand
CGATCTTCACGGCGGCCGGGCAACGCTCGTTCTCCTGGGGCGCCTGCACCTGCACCTCGAGCTGCACGCCGCGCTTGAGGCCGTACTTCTTCACGAGGCTCTCGGGCACGAAGGTGTCGTCCGGATAAAGCCGGTAGTTGTCGTGCGCGTGCACGATGAAGCCGTGGCCGCGGTCGGTGAGGTCGAGCCAGCCGCGGTCGACGATCGGGCGCTTCTGCGCGGCCGCGTGTTGGAGAATCCCCTTCAGGATCTGGAACCGGTTCGGCACGCCGTCGAAGGTCACGCCCTGCTGGCGGGCGAAGTTGCCCAGCTCGGCGAGCGAAAGCGGCGCGAGCTCGTTGATGGCGATCGGCTCGCCGCCCGCACTGCCGATGTCGGCGGCGATGGTCTCGAGTGCGCCGAGGTCGGCGAAACGCTCGGCCGGCGGCAGGTCACCGGTGACCTGCACGAAGTTGGGCGGGGGCGGCTGTTGCGGGGCACGCTCGCGCTCGAACCGGTTGCCCCGTTCGTGCCGGCCGCCGCGCTCGCCGCGGCCGGGGCGATCACCGCGACGCGGCGGCGCACCACCGCCCTGCTCGAACTGGCCGCCGCCGGGCGCACCACCCTGCTCGGGCTGGCCTCCGGGGGCCGGCGGGCCGCCCTGCGCCTGCTGGCGCAGCAGCTTGGCCTTCTTCTTCTCGAGCTTGAGCTGTTTCCAATAGTCGCGGCCGAAACGTTTGCCTCCGGGCGGAAACCCGCCGCCCTGGCCCTGGCCGGGCTCCGGTGGCTGCTGCGGTTGGCCGCCCTCGCCGGGTTGCGGCACGAAAGCCTCCGGGCCAGCCGGCGCTGCGATGGAGGACGGTTCGCCCGCGGGCTCGGAGAAACGCTCCGCGGCCGGTGGCGGTTCGTCGTCGGGGGAGAAGGACAACACCTCCTGGTGCGCCGGCGGGCGGGACGCTGGCTCCGGGGTCCGATCCGGTGTCGCCTCGGGCACGGCGGCGCGCGGCGCCTCCGGCTGCGACTCGGGCTCCGGGGCGGGGGCGGCGGGCTCGGCCTCGGCCTTCTTGCGCCCACGCGGGGCGGTGGACTTGCCACGGGTCAGGCGCGAGGTGCGGCGCTTCGGGGCCGAGCCTTCGGAATCGGGAGGGACAGCGCTGCTGTCGGAGTCTTTCGACGAACGGGGAGTTTCCATTGCGGAACGGGAAAACGGCCGGCGGCCATGCGCGCGGCACAGGGAGGACGATCGGTGGTGTCGCTAGAGCCAGCGGCCGGCGAGCGAAGCGACCTGTTCCTTGAGGAAATCGAGGGACCCGTCGTTGAGGAGGACGAAGTCGGCGGCGGCGATTTTCCGGGGAAGCGGAAGCTGCTTGGCGATCCGTGCGGCGGCGAGGTCGGGTGGGACTCCGCGCGCCTGCAGCCGTGACAATTGCTGGGCGGACGATGTGGCCACGCAGATGGTGGAATCAAACCAATTCTCCAAACCCTTCTCGAAGAGCAACGGGACCTCCACCACCCACCGGGCCGCCAGATCGCCGGCCAGCGCGGCCCGCCACGAGGCCCGCACCAGCGGGTGCAGCAGCGCCTCCAGCCACCGCCGGTCCGCATCGTCGGCAAACACCCGCGCCGCCACCGCCGCCCGATCCAGCCGGCCGTCGGCCCCGACCACCGCCGCACCGAAGCGTGCCGCCACGGCCGCCACGATCTCGGCCCGCGGCAGCAACTCGTCGCGCACGATCCGGTCGCAATCGACCGTGCGGAACCCGCAGTCGGCGAAGAACCGTGTCGCCGTCGACTTGCCACATCCCATGCCGCCGCTCAGTCCCAACACCAGCCGCGGGCGCGGCCAGTCGGCCGGCGGCATCTCGCGGGCCGCCGGCGCGGCGGCCGGGTTGGCGGTGCTGGAAGTCTGGTTGCCCATGGGCCCGCCCACGATGCCCGCCCCGCCCGCCCCGGCAACCCCCTTCTGGGCCGCGCGCCCACGGCCGCCGCCCCTCGGCCACAGTCCCACCAGCCCCGTCCACCGCCCCTGCCGCGTACCCGCTGGACCACGGCACGGGAGTGCAACAGGCCGACCCACGCCCTCCGGTTTCAGTCGCCAGTCGGCCCCCCAATCGCTTGCCCACAGCTGCCGGTCAAAGACCGGTCCTGCGCCTATTCACCGTCACCGTTCACCGCCCACCGTCCACGGCCCACCGGTCACCGTTCGCGCTTCCCGGCTTGCCCCGCGCCGCCGGCTCCGGCATTCCACTACCCGCCAGCCCCCCGGCGCGCACCCCGTCGCCGTATGTTCGCCACCATCTTCTCCGCCGCGCTCCAAGGCATCGAGGCCGTTCCCGTGCAGGTCGAGGTCAACACCGGGGAGTCCGGCGACCCGCGCCTCATCCTCGTCGGCCTGCCCGACGCCGCCGTCAAGGAATCCGACGACCGCGTCTGCTCCGCCCTCGCCAACAGCGGGCTGCACCCGCCGCGCACCCGCACCACCATCAACCTCGCCCCCGGCGACCTGCGCAAGGAGGGCCCCTGCTACGACCTGCCGATAGCGCTGGGCATGCTCGTCGCCACCGGCCAGCTCGCCGCCGACGCCATCGGCGACTACCTCATCGCCGGCGAGCTCGGGCTCTCCGGCACCACGCGGCCCGTTCGCGGCGCGCTGGCCATGGCGCTGCTCGCCCGCCGGCTGGGCAAGCGCGGCGTGGTGCTGCCGCCCGTCTCCGCCGAGGAGGCCGCGCTGGTCGCCGGTGTACCCGTGTACCGGATCCGCACGCTCGACGAGGCCGTGCGTTTCCTCGCCGGCCAGCTCGCGCTCCCGCCGCTCCCGGCCACCGCGCCGGCCCCGGCGGCCGACCCCGAGGGCGCCCCCGACTTCGCCGAGATCAAGGGCCAGGCGGCCGTGCGCCGCGCCGTCGAGATCGCCGTGGCCGGCAACCACAACCTCCTGCTCGTCGGGCCGCCCGGCTCCGGCAAATCGATGATCGCGAAACGTATCCCAACGATCATGCCAGCGCCGCAGCTCGACGAGTTCCTCGAGATGCTGGCCATCCACAGCGCCGCCGGCCACACCCTCCACGGCGAACTGCGCACCTTCGCCCGCCCCTTCCGCGCGCCGCACCACACCATCTCCGACGTCGGCCTGATCGGCGGCGGCGCCATCCCCGGCCCGGGCGAGATCTCGCTCGCCCACCACGGCGTGCTCTTCCTCGACGAACTGCCGGAGTTCAAGCGCTCCGCCCTCGAGGTCCTCCGCCAGCCGCTCGAGGACAACCAGGTGTCCATCTCCCGCAGCGCCGGCAAGGTCACCCTGCCCGCCAACTTCATGCTCGTGGCCGCCATGAACCCCTGCCCGTGTGGTTATCTTGGAGACGCGAAGCGCGAATGCCGCTGCTCGCCCAGCCAGATCCAGCGCTACCGGGCCCGCGTCAGCGGGCCGCTGCTCGATCGCATCGACCTCCACATCGAGGCGCCGTCGCTCTCCGTGGCCGAGTTGCGCTCCGACCGGCTGGGCGAAAGCTCCGCCGCGATCCGGGCCCGTGTGCAGGCCGCGCGCACCGTGCAGCAGGCGCGTTTCGCCGGCACGCGCACGCACAGCAACGCCCGCATGACACCCGCCCAGATCCGCCGCCACTGCGCGCACAACACCATGCTCGGCGACCTGCTCGAGCACGCGATGCACCAGCTCTCGCTCTCCGCCCGCGCCTACGACCGCATCCTGAAGGTGGCGCGCACGATCGCCGACCTCGCCGGGGCCGAACACATCGAGGCCCCGCACCTGCTCGAGGCGATCCAGTACCGCGCGCTCGACCGCACCCAGCTGGCGTAGCCGGTTTCACGGGCGCCCTGGGCGCGTGGCGGCATCCGCCGCCACGCCTTCGCCGCAGCACCTTGGCGCCTTTCCGCTGGAGGTGACTACGGCTTCACCGTGCACGCTGCCGGCATGCACCAGCATCTCGATACCCGCCGTTCCCCCGCCGGCACGTCCCGCCCATGAGGATGCACCTGTCAGTCCTCGCGCTCGGGCCGTTCCTCTTCGGCACGCTCTTCTGCTTGCGGGCCGCTCCCGCCGAAGCGCCGACGGCGCCCACCGCCGTGGCGACTCCGGTCGCACCAAGCGCCGCCGTCGACCCGGCGCGGCTAGTCAAAGCCTCCGGCGTGATCAAGCCGCAGGTCGGCGCCGAGGTGCGGGTCGGCTCGCAACTCTCCGGGGTGGTCCGCCGCCTCCATGTCCAGGTCGGCGACACGGTGGCGGCGGGCCAACGACTCGCCGAACTCGACGACCGCGAACTGCTCGCACTGCACGCCAAGGCCGTGGCCGACCACCGGCTCGCCCTCGCCGAGCTGCACTATGCCGCCGCGAACCTGGAGCGCCAGCGCGCCATCGCCGCCGCCCGCGCGATCTCGGCCGGAGACCTCGACATGGCAGAGCGGGCACACGCCGTGGCCGGGCAGCAGGTCGCGGCGGCACAGGCGGCCGTCGACTACGCCCAGATCCAGCTCGACCGCGCCATCATCACCGCCCCGATCGGCGGAGTCGTCGCCTCCGTCGCCACGCAGGAGGGCGAGACGGTCTCCGCCAGTTTCTCCGCCCCGACGTTCGTGACCCTGATCGATCTGCGCCGCCTCGAAGTCTGGGCCTATGTCGACGAGACCGACATCGGCCGGATCGAGCCGGGCCAGCACGCCACCTTCACCGTCGACACCTACGGCGCGGAGGAGTTTTCCGGCGCCGTCACCGCCATCTACCCGAAGGCGGAAATCCGCGACAACGTGGTCAACTACATCGTCGTGCTGCGCTTCGAGCCGCGCGCGGGCCGAACCCTCCGTCCCGAGATGACCGCCATCGTCCGCATCGCTCCGTCGCCGACCTCCGGTGACACCCTCGCGTCGCGCCCCGACCGCACCCCCGTTTCGCCATGATCGAACTCGAAGACATCGAAAAAACCTACACCCGCCCCGGCGCCGCTCCGGTGCACGCCCTCGCGGGCGTGTCGCTGCACATCGCCAGCGGCGAATTCGTCGCCATCGTCGGCACCTCCGGCTCCGGCAAATCGACGCTGATGAACATCATCGGCACCCTCGACCAGCCCACCGCCGGCCGCTACCGCTTCGAGCGGACCGACGTCGCCCAGCTCGACGTCGCCGCCCAGGCGCGTTTCCGCAACCGGCATCTCGGCTTCGTCTTCCAGGCGTTCCACCTGCTCCCGCGGGCAAGCGCGTTGGAGAACGTCGAGCTGCCCCTGCTCTACTCGGGCAACGAGCCGCCCGCCGGCGCCGGGCGCAGGGCGCTGGAGGCCGTCGGCCTGGCCGACCGCCTGCACCACAAGCCGACCGAGCTCTCCGGCGGACAACAGCAACGCGTCGCCATTGCCCGAGCACTGGTGAACGAGCCCACGCTCCTCCTGGCCGACGAGCCCACGGGCAACCTCGACCCGAAATCCGCCGACGACATCCTCGACCTCTTCGAGGCCCTCAACCGCAACGGGCGAACCGTCATCCTCGTCACCCACGACCAACGCGTGGCCGCTCGCGCCCGGCGCGTCATCCGCATCGACGCCGGCCGCGTCGCCTCCGACGAGGTCCGCGACTTCGCCCACACCGCCGCCCGGGAGGAGACCCGATGAGCCCCTCGCGCCTTCTCCGCGACAGCCTCCGCTCGCTCCGCCGGCACCGCCTGCGCAGCGCCTCCATCATGATCGGCAGCCTCGTCGGCGTGGCCGCGTTGACCTTCGTCCTCGATGTCGGCCAGGGCCTCCGTCGCAAGATGCTCACCACCGTGCAGCAGATCTTCGGCGACTCCTCGGTCGTCGTCGTCGCCGGCGGCATGCAGCTCGTCGACGGCCCCCGGCCCGACGCCGCCCGCCTCACCATCGACGACATCGCCGCCGCGGCCGCCGCCGTGCCCGCCGTGGTCGACTGGGACCCGCAGCAGGTGCAGATCGTCTCCGTGCGGTGTGCCGGAAACACGGCGACGGCCCGCGTGCTCGGGCAGTCGGAACGCGCCGGGAAAGTCTGGGCTCGCACCGTGTCGCGCGGCCGTTTCTTCGACGCCGCCGACGTCCAACGCCGCGAGCGCGTCGCCCTCATCGGCGAGACACTCGTGCGCGATCTGTTCGCCGGCGCTGACCCGTTGGGCGCGGAGATCATGGTCGACGCCGTGCCCTTCACGGTCGTCGGCGTGCTCGAGCGCTTCGGCACCGACCTGCACGGCATGGACCGGGACAACGAGATCGTCGTACCCGTCTCCACGCTCATGCGCCGGCTCGCCAACGTCGACACGATCAGCGTCGCCAAACTCCTGATCGGCGACCCGGCGCAGAATGCGGCCGCCGCCGCGCAGATCCGGGAGGCGCTGCGTTCGCGCCACGCCCTGCTCCAGGGGCAGCCCGACGACTTCACCCTCCTCACGCCCTCCGAAGTCCGCCAGCTCCTCGGCAAGATGCAGCGCATCGTCACGGTGTACCTGCCGCTCGCCTCGGTCGTGGTGCTGCTCGTCGCGGGGCTCATCGCCGCCACGCTGATGGCCGGCGCGGTGAACGCCCGCGTGGCCGAAATCGGGGTACGCCGCGCGATCGGCGCATGCCCGGCCGACATCGCCCGGCAGTTCGTCGCCGAGAGTGCGTTCACGATGCTCGGCGGTGGCCTCCTCGGCATCCTGCTCGGCAGCGCGGCGGCCCAACTGGTGGCCCGGCGCCTCGACCTGGGGGCGGTGCTCTCGCTGCGCGTCGCGCTCCTCGGCCTGGCGCTGGCGCTGGTCACCGGTCTGCTCGCGGGCGTGGTCCCGGCGCTGCGCGCCGCCCGGCTTCGTCCGGTGGATGCGCTGCGCTGACCCATGAAGGCCCGGATGAAACCGACAAAAGGCAACGAAGAGAACGAAGGGCGAAGGAGCCGAACTATAGCATGCGGCACAACGAATCCCGCCACCCAGGCACGAAGAAAGCCGGAATCGCGCGAGCACAGGCCTCCCTTTGTCCGGGTACCTTTGTTTCCTTCGTTCCCGCACAAGGAACTCGGTTCATAGGAAAGGACCACGGATTCCGCGGATGGGCACTGATGACCGGAAGCCTATCCGTGATGATCCGTGTAATCCGTGGTCTATACCCTCTTCGGATGTGGGAGATGCCCGGGATTCTTGCTCCCGAAATCGCCCGGCCCGGGCGGGTTCCCAGCTTCTGTCGTCTCTTGAAATCGGGATGAAACTCCGCCGCCACCTCCGCTCCACGCTCCATCCGCTCCTGGCGTATCCGCTGCGCACGGCCTTGGCGCTCTCGGGGATCGCGGCGGGCGTCGCCGCCTTCGTCGTCGCGCGGGCGATCGGCGACGGCGCCGAGCTGGAGATGGCGCGCGCCGTCGAGGCGCTGGGCACCGACCTGCTCCTCGTCAAACCGCGGCCGATCAAGCCGCAGGTGGCCCGCCGGCAGATCGCCGGTTGGGCCGCCACGCTCCAGCCCGAGGATATCGCGGCGATCGCCACGCTGCCGAAGATCCGCGCCGTCGCCCCCGCCATCGAGGATACCGTCCGTGTAAAGGTCGGGCGGGCCTCGGTGAAGACGAAGGTCCGCGGCACTACCGAGAGCTACCGATCCCTGCGCCGCTTCGAGCTGGCGGACGGCCGTTTCCTCACGGCGGACGACGAGCGATCAACCCGCCGAGTGGCGGTGATCGGCGCGTCGGTGGCGCGCGAGCTGTTTCCCGGCGGCGATGCCGTGGGCCGGGAGTTGCGCATCCGCGGGGTGCCGTTCGAGATCGTCGGCACGCTCGCCCCGAAGGGCGCCACGACCGACAGCGCCGACCAGGACAACCAGGTGCTCGTGCCGCTCGCCACCGCGCTGCGCCGGGTATTCAACGCTCGGTGGCTCACCTCCGCCTATGTGGGCGTCGTGGAGCCCGCGGCGGTCGAGGAGGCGGAGGCCGCCGTCGCCGCCCTGCTGCGCGCCCGGCACCGGCGCGGCGTCGGCGCGGGCGCGGACGATTTCGCCGTGCAGAGCACCGCCAAGACCCGCGCCATCCAGAACGAGCTCACGGCCTCGCTGGGCCGCTACGGCACCGGGCTGGCGCTGGTCGCGCTCGTCGTCGGCGGCGCCGGCATGCTCGCGTTGATGCTGCTCTCCGTGCGCGAGCGCACCGGCGAGATCGGGCTGCGCATGGCGGTGGGGGCGCAGCCGCGCGCGATCTTCCTCCAGTTTTTTGCCGAATCCTGCCTGCTCGCCCTCACCGGCTGGGCCACCGGCTGCGTGCTCGGTGGCATCGGCGTCGCGACAGTGGCCTGCGGGACCGGCTGGACGCTCGACGTGTCGCTCAACGCCACCGCCACCACGCTGGCGCTCGCCCTCGCCATCGGCATCGGATTCGGCGCGATCCCGGCCGGCCGCGCCACGCGTATTCCACCGGTGCAGGCGCTGACGCAACGCTAGCCGGCGCCCGGTGGCGTCCGTGCGCCCACGGGTTGCGGGGCCATACCCCGGCGGCTCCGGCGCAAACCGCCCGGCTCCGCAAATCCGCATTGACCCCTTCCCCTCCCCGTCGAAGTTAAACTCGCCCATGAGCTTCACCGCCGCCACCGACGCGAATTTCTATCTCCCGGCCGACGAATTCTTCGCCGCCAACCGGCCCATGGCCCTGACGTACGACGACGTCTCCCTGGCCACGCTCTTCTCCGAAATCCTCCCGAAGGATACCGATCTCGCCACCGTCCTCTCCGACTCCCTCCGCCTCCAGGTCCCGATCATCTCGGCCGACATGGACACCGTCACCGAGTCGCGCATGGCCATCGCCATGGCCCTCAACGGCGGCATCGGCATCGTCCACTACAACATGGCCCCGAAGGACCAGATCAAGGAGGTCGCCCGCGTGAAGCGTCATGTCCACGGCATGATCCAGGATCCGATCACCGTGCAGCCCACGCAGCACATCGCCGACGTGCTCGCGCTGGTGGAGCAGAAACACTTCGACTTCCGCGCCTTCCCGGTGGTCGACGACGCCGGTCGCCTCGTCGGCCTGCTCGGCGGCAACGTCGTCAAGGACCGCTACCGCGCCAAGTCCGTCGCCGAGTCGATGACCCCGCGCGAGAAGCTCTTCACCATCAACGTCCGCGACCTCGGCAACGACCCGATCCGCGCCGCCGACCGTTTCTTCAACGAGCACCTCGGCCTGAACAAGATGCTCGTCGTCGACGACGCCGGGAAGCTCCGCGGCCTGCTCACCAGCTCCGACGTCGAACGTATCCTCTCCGAGGCCAAGACCCTGCGCAAACCCGCCCGCGACACCGATTTCCGCCTCGTGTGCGGCGCCGCCGTCTCCCCCGTCCGCCGCGCCGACGGCTCCCTCGATCGCGACAAGATCGTCAACCACATCTCCGCCCTCGTCGCCGAGCACGTCGACTGCATCGCTGTCTCCACCGCCCACGGACACACCAAGGGCGTCGGCGAGACGGTGAAGCTTATCCGCGACGCGTTCCCCACCCTCACCCTCATCGCCGGCAACGTCACCAGCGGTTCCGGCGTCGAGTACCTCGCCGACTGCGGCGCCAACGCCATCAAGGTCGGCCAGGGCCCCGGCTCTATCTGCTCGACCCGCATCGTCGCGGGCGTGGGCATCCCGCAGTTCACCGCGCTGCACGTCTCCAGCAAGGCCGCCGCCGCCAAGGGCGTGCGCCTCATCGCCGACGGCGGCATCGTGAAATCCGGCGACATCGTCAAGGCCCTCACCATCGCCGACGCGGTCATGTGCGGCGGGCTGCTCGCCGGCTGCCGCGAGGCGCCCGGGGAGATCGTCGAGATCGACGGCAAGCTCTTCAAACAGTACCGCGGCATGGGCACCATCGCAGCCATGAAGGCCGGCTCCGCCGCCCGCTACGGCCACGACAAGAACGACTCCACGCGCAAGGTCGCCGCCGAAGGCATCGAGGCCCTCAAGGAAGTCTCCGGTTCGATCGACGACATGCTCGGGCAGCTCATCGGCGGCGTGCAAAGCGGTCTCGGCTACCTCGGCGCCCCGAATCTCGCCGCCCTGCGCCAGCGCGCCCGCTACGTGCGGGTCTCCCCCGCCGGCCAACGCGAAGCCGCCCCGCACGACGTCATCGAGATCAAGACCCACAAGTCGAACGCCTGAGCGGCGCCCGGCCTGCTGTGGCCCCGCAGGCAGGGACGTTCTCCCGAAACGTCCTCGGCGGTTCCGGAGCAGACGCCCTTCCGTGGCGGATGCTCTCCGCGCTCGCCAAGCGCCCTTCCGGCCCTTTTCTTTCTCCGCTGCGCTGTCACCAGCCACCCACTTTCCGCCGCCGACTCGTCCGCCATTCCGCAATCCGCAATCCGCTATCAGCATTTCTTCCGCCGCCATGCTCACTCCCATCACCAGCCAGATCATCGCCGACGTCGGCATCAGCTTCGGCGACGAAGGTAAGGGCCGCCTCATTTCCGAAGTGGTCGAGGAACTCCGCGCCACCCCCGGCGGCAAGCCCGTCACGGTGGTGTTGAAGGTCAACGGCGGCGCCAACTCCGGCCACACCGCCGGCGGCATCAAGCTCAACCTCCTCCCCGCCGGCATCATCGAGTCCACCGTCACCCATCTGGCCATCGGCAGCGGCGTCGTCGCCGACCCGCGCAAGTTCTGGTGGGAGATCAAGCCCCTCGAACAGAAGGGTTTCAAGGTCGTCGAGCGCCTCGCCATCGACGAGCGCACCCTCGTCTCCGACCTCTGCCACCGCCTGCTCGATCTGGCGTGGGAGGACTACCGCGTCGCCATCCTCGGCGAGGAACCGCGCGGCTCCACCGGCCGCGGCATCACCCCGGCCTACAACGACGAAACCGGCCAGTGGCAGATCTACTACACCGATTTCCGCGGCACCCGCGAGGCGTTCGCCCGCAAGCTCGCCGCCCGCGCCGACCGCGCCCTGCGCACCATCCAGCACGTCTGCCGCGTGACTCCGGAAACGTGGGACAGCTATTTCGCCAAGCTCACCGCCGCCGAGCAGCGCGCCAACGCCGAAGCCATCGAAGCCGGCGTGTTCACCGCGGCCGAGTTCGACTTCGTGCGCTTCAAGGGCAACCAGCCCTTCACGCTCAACCTCGACCTGCTCACCGAAGTCTACTGGCAGGCCGGCCACGCCCTCGCCCCCCGCGTTGTCGAGGTCCGCGAGGTCGTGCTGGAGGAACTGCGCGCCGGGCACTCCGTCGTGGGCGAGTTCGGCCAGTCCTACTGGCTCGACAAGCGCCGCGGCTTCTCGCCCAACGTCACCGCCTCGCACACCTACACGCCCGAGATCTTCCAATCCATCGGCATCCCGCTCCAGCCGGTGCATACGTTCGGCGTCGCCAAGGCCTACGACACCAAGGTCGGCACCCACACGTTCCTCACGCAGATGGACGACGCCCACCCGCTCGCCCAGAAGCTCAAGAAGATCGAGTTCGGTACCTCCACCGGCCGGCAGCGCATGGTCGGTTGGTTCGACGCCGTCGAGAAGGGCGACGCCCTGCGCTACGGCGGCTACCACGACGTCATGATCAACAAGATCGACGCCCTCACCTGGGACGGCGAGTGGAACGACGACCTGCTCATCTGCACCGGTTACCGCACCAGCGACGGCAAGATCCTCCGCCACGTGCCGCGCCATGAGGAGTTCCGCAAGACGCTCACCCCCGTCTACGAACGCCATGTCGGCTGGGGCGAGGACCTCGCCGAAGCCCGCCAGTGGGCCGATCTGCCCGCCGCCGCGCAGCGTTACGTGGCCGCGATGATGAACGCCATCCTCACCTGCGCCTACGCGGGCGAGCCCCTGCCCGCGGTGTTGCCAAACCTGCGCTACCTCGGCGTCGGGCCGCTCCCCGCGCAGATCATCAAGGACGTCCCCGCCACGGCCGACCTGCTCAAGCTGCTCGCCTGAGCCAACGATGCAGTTGGCGCGGGTCTCACTCGGTCGGGCCCCTTCCTCCGGTTGTAGGGGCTGAGCTTGCTCAGCCCGCTGGCCGCTGCTCGTGCCCGGCGGGGCGACCAAGGTCGCCCCCTACGCGGGCTGCATGAGCGTCCCGGGGTCTCTCGCGAGGCCACCGTGCTCCGCCCCATGGCCTTTTTCGTCGACCGGGAAGTATCCCCCGCCCCGCCGCGGCGTGCAGTCCAGAATCCACCCTTGCCGAGCCGTGGGGGACCGCCAAGGTTGGCCGCCCTGAACGACGCAACCATGACTGCCCAGACCGCCTCAGCCCACTCCCACGTTCACGCCCCCCGCGAGATGAAAGGCGCCGATTGCGTCGCCGAGTGCCTGATCCGCGAGGGCGTCGACGTCGTCTTCGCCTATCCCGGCGGCGCCTCGCTGGAGCTGCACCAGGCCTTCACCAAGACCGACAAGTTCCGCGTCATCCTCCCCCGCCACGAACAGGGCGGTGGGTTCGCCGCCAACGCCTACGCCCGGGTGAGCGGCAAAGCCGGCGTCTGCATGGCCACCAGCGGCCCCGGCGCCACCAACCTCGTCTCCGCCATCGCCGACGCGTACATGGACAGCATCCCGCTCATCGCGATCACCGGACAGGTGTTCTCGAAATACATCGGGAAAAGCGCGTTCCAGGAGACCGACTTCTACGGCCTCACGCTGCCGATCGTGAAGCACAGCTTCCTCGTCATGGATGTGCACGACCTGCCACGCATCTTCCGCGAGGCGTTCCACATCGCCACCACCGGTCGCCCCGGCCCGGTCGTCATCGACATCCCCAAGGATGTCCAGCAGGCGAAGTTCGCCCCCGTCTGGCCCGCCGAGATGCAGCTCCCGGCGTACAAGCCCGAGAAGCACGCGACCGACGAACAGCTCACCGCCGTCCTCCAGCTCCTCGCCGAGTCGAAGAAGCCCCTGCTCTACATCGGCGGCGGCGTGATCTCCGCCGAAGCCAGCGCCGACCTGCGCGCCTTCGCCGAGCGCAACCAAATCCCGGTGACAACCACGCTCATGGGCGTGGGCGCCTTCCCGGAGACCCACCCGCTCTCGCTCAAGTGGTTCGGCATGCACGGCACCGTCGCCGGCAACTTCGCCGCCGACCAGTGCGACCTGCTCATCTGCATCGGCGCGCGCTTCGACGACCGCGTCACCGGCGACACCAAGGCCTTCGCCCACCGCGCGAAGATCGTCCACATCGACGTCGACGCCTCCGAGCACAACAAGAACAAGCGGGTCCAGCTCCCCATCGTGGGCGACGCCAAACACGCCCTGGCCCGCCTCCTGGTGCTCCAGAGCGAGCGCAAGTCCCCCGCGCCCGCCTCCGCCGAGTGGTGCGCCCAGTGTGCCGCCTGGAAGCAGGAGTACCCGTTCTCGTACGACGAGAGCGCCCACATCCTCCCGCAGGAGGCCATCCGCACCCTCCACGAGCTCACCAAGGGCGAGGCCATCGTCGTCACCGGCGTGGGCCAGCACCAGATGTGGGCCGCGCAGTACTACGACTTCGCCGAGCCGCGCCGCTACATCAGCTCGCTCGGCCTGGGCGCGATGGGCTTCGGCTACCCCGCCGCCCTCGGCGCCAAGGTCGCCCGGCCCGACAAGCAGGTCGTCGACATCGACGGCGACGGCTCGTTCACCATGAACATCCAGGAACTGGCGACAGCCGCCGTCGAGAAGATCGCCGCCAAGGCCATGATCCTGAACAACCAGCACCTCGGCATGGTCGTGCAGTGGGAGGACCGTTTCTACAACGGCGTGCGCGGCAACACCATCCTCGGCGACAAGAACAACATCGGCGGCCCCGAGAACCTCGGCGGCCTGTATCCGGACTTCGTCAAGATCGCCGAAGGCTTCGGCGTGAAGGGCCGCCGCGTCGTCAAGAAGTCGGAGCTCCGCGCCGCCATCCAGGAAATGCTCGACCACGACGGCCCCTTTGTGCTCGACGTCGTTGTGCCGTACACGGAGCACGTGCTGCCCATGATCCCCGCCGGCAAGACGGTGAAGGACATGATCATCAAGTAAGTATCCGCCTCCGGCGGCTCCTCGACGCCATGTCGCTCGAACAAATCAAGGCCGACCTGCTCCGCTCCTACGAGCAGGACGGCGGCATCAACCACCTCGACGGGTCGAACCTGCCCTCCGAGGCGGCCGTCGATGCGCTGGCGCGCGGGTTCATGCACCTGCTGTTCCCGGGCTTCTTCGAAAGCCAGACGCCGAGCCGCAGCGAAGTCGCCGACCTCGTCGGCGCGTTGCTGGCGAAGATCGACCGCAGCCTGCGCACCGAGATCGCCAAGAGCCTCGCCTTCGCCGGCCACGCCGACGCCAAGGCCGCCGCCAAGGAGGAGGCAGGCCACCTGCTCGGCGCCCTGCCCGCCCTGCGCAAGCTCATCCAGACCGATGTCGAGGCCGCCTACAACGGCGACCCCGCCGCCCGCAGCCACGACGAAATCATCCTCGCCTACCCCTGCGTATTGGTGATCTCGCTCCAGCGCATCGCCCACATCCTCTACCAGCGCGGCGTGCCGCTCCTGCCGCGCATGCTCACCGAGTACGCCCACGAGCGCACCGGCGCCGACATCCATCCCGGCGCGCGGATCGGCACCCACTTCTTCATCGACCACTGCACCGGCGTGGTCATCGGCGAGACCACCACCATCGGCGACCACGTGAAGCTCTATCAGGGCGTCACCCTCGGCGCGAAATCCTTCGCCCTCGATCCGCAGGGCAACCCCGTCAAGGGCGTGAAGCGCCACCCCGACGTGGGCGACCACGTCACCATCTACGCCGGCGCCACCATCCTCGGCGGCGACACCCGCGTCGGCGCGCACTCGATCATCGGCTCCAACGTCTGGCTGATGAACTCGGTGCCCGCGCACAGCCTCGTCACCTACGAGGGCGCGAACCTCTCGGTCCGGCACCGCCGCCGGCACGAGTCGCTCGAGGTCGAGCTGTCGTTCACCAGTGGCGACCACTACGAGATCTGACGGGGTGCCGCTGGTGCCGAGGTTCGGATTTGCCAGCGCCCGCCGGGTTTCCATGCTGCCGCCGTTGGCTCTCCGCGGGGGTAGCTCAGCCGGATAGAGCAACGGTTTTCTAAACCGTCGGTCACGGGTTCGAGTCCCGTCCCCCGCGCCAGCGCCCGCGCCCGGCACCACGTCGATGGGCGGCGGGCTCGCGGCGCTCGTCTCGCGATACTCGCCGCCGCGCCGCTGCTCACACGTTCACACCGAGGCGGTCGAGGATGCGCTGCAGGTCGGTATTGCCCTGATACTCGATCACGATCTTGCCCTTCTTGGGCGAGTGC
This sequence comes from Opitutaceae bacterium, assembly GCA_035415285.1. GTDB lineage: Bacteria > Verrucomicrobiota > Verrucomicrobiia > Opitutales > Opitutaceae > CAJCBL01. The sequence continues at coordinate 18,877 of DAOOFR010000016.1, read as the reverse complement.
TTGAGCGACACGCGGGCGTTGAAGTGGGACGTGAGCTTCTTCTCGATGTTGGCCACCGCGGTGGCCTCGGCGGGCGGCACCACGCGACCGCCGTTGGCCCCGACCGAGGCGCCCGGCGCGGCGGCGGCGACCCGGTGGCGCTGTACGAGCTGTTCGAGCACGCGCACGCTGAGCCCCTCCTCGAGGACGCGCCGGGCGAGCAGCTGGCGCTCGGCGGCGCTCTCGAGCCCGAGCAGCACCTTGGCATGGCCGACGCTGAGATGGCCCTTGGAGATGTAGCCCTGGGTCTCGGGATCGAGCTGGAGCAGCCGCAGGGCGTTGGCGACCGAGGCGCGGGCCTTGCCCACGCGCGAGGCGGCCAGCTCCTGCGTGAGGCCGAACTCCCGCATCAGGCGGGCATAGCCGAAAGCCTCGTCCATCGGGTTGAGATCCTCGCGCTGGAGGTTCTCGATCAGGGCCATCGCCGCCGAGGAAGCGTCGTTGGCCGCGACGACCTTCGCCGCGATGGTCTTGAGCTTGAGATGCTGATGCGCACGCCAGCGGCGTTCACCGGAGATGAGCTGATACTTGTCGCCCACCTTGCGCACGACGATCGGCTGCATCAACCCCTCGGCGCTGATGCTCTCCGCGAGCTCGGCCAGCGCCGCCGGTTCGATGGCCTTGCGCGGCTGGTGGGGGTTGGGCTCGATCGCCGCCACCGGGATCTCCGCATATCCATCCGGCTTGGGCAGGGCCGCCGGCGCCGGTGCGCTGGCGGCGGCGGAGGACTTCGGCGCCGCGGCAACGGGGGCGTCGCTTTTCTTGGCGGTGCCGGCACCCGACGCGATCAAGGCGCCGAGGCCGCGTCCGAGGCGGGATTGGGTTTTCGGAGTAGACATGTCAGTTGGAGGGGCGGACCTGCGGGGCCGGCATCAGCGGCCCGGTCGATCCGGGGATGAAGAGGCTTTGGCCCACATGGATCTTGGTGGGGTCCGCGATGCGGTTGGCGTTCTGGATATTCTTCATCGGCACGCCGTACCGCTTGGCGATGGTCGAGAGCGTCTCGCCCGCCTGCACGGTGTGCGTCACGCCTTCCTTGGGAAAATCGTCGCTGAACTCGGTGCGGATGGTCGGTCGCGTCGCCTGTCCCTTGGCCACCGCGGCGATCGCGGCGTTGGTCTCTTTCGCGAGCACCGCGATCTGCTGGGCCACGGAGCGGAGCGTATCCCGCTTCTGCTCGGCCAGCGCGGCATCGGTCGACTGCCGGAGCTGGGCGAGCGCGTCGTTGAGCTGTGCCAAGGTGACGTTGGCGGCGCGGCCGGATTCGGCCTGCTGGCTCAGTGCGGCGTTGTCCCGCTGGAGCTGGGCGAGCGAGGCCTGCAACTCGGCGACGGTCTGCTGGAGCAGGCGCACGTCCTCGCGCAGGTTGGCCAGCTCGACCGCGCGCGGGTCGGCCCGCTGACCGCACAGCGGAGCGGCTGCGATCAGTCCGACGATCAGCGTGGGCACCAGTTTCATGCCCGCAGCATGCAAAACCGGACCGGCAAAAACAAGCGCGTTGGCTCGCGCGGATCGTTTCCGTCCGGAATTCACGACTTCCTCGGAAACGGTTCGCGCGCCACCAATGGTGGCATCGGCTGCGAGGCCAGCACACAGCCCGTCGGCACCGCGAAACCCCGCAGAAATTCCGTCGCCGGCAGCATCTTGCCGCCGGGCCGCTGGAGCCGCAGAAGACGCAGGGTCCCCTCGCCCGTGGCCACCGGCAGAGCATCGCATTCCGGCGCGAGCACCGTCCCGGGCGGGGCGCCGCCGCCCGCTGTCGCCTCGGCGAGACCAAGCTTCACCATGACTCCGCCGATCTCGATCGCGCAGCCGGGCCAGGGCATGAGCGCGTTGATCCGGCGAGCCAGCTCGGCCGCCGGTCGCGAGAAATCGAGCACGCCGTCCGTCTTCGCCAGCCGCCGGCAGTAGCTCACCGCGGACTCATCCTGCTCGCGCGCGGCGAGCGCGCCTGCACGCAAGGCCGCGAGGCCGCGCGCGGTGAGCGGCACGGCGGCCACCCCGAGCGCGGCCTCGAGCGAGGCGGTCGTCTCGTGCGGACCGATCGGCACCCGCTCCTGGTCGACGATCGCACCGGCGTCGAGCTTGCGCACCACGCGCATGAGCGTGACGCCCGTCTCGCCGTCGCCGCTGGCGATGGCCACGGTCGCCGGGCAGGCTCCGCGGTACTGCGGCAGCAGCGAGGTGTGGAGATTGAAGACCCCCGACGGGGGCGCCGCGAGAAAGTCGTCCTTGAGGAGTTGCCCGAAGGCCATCACCAGCGCTGCATCCACGCCGAGATCACGCACGCGGGCGGTGTCGTCGGGCCCGAGCCGCTCGGGCTGATACACCGGCAGGCCGTGCGCCAGCGCCCACTCCTTGATCGGGCCCGGCACCACCTTCTGGCCCCGACCGTGCGGTCGGTCGGGCTGGGTGTACACCGCGACGAGCGTCGCCAGCTCCCGTCCGGCGCCGGCGAGATACTCCAGCACCGGCAGGGCGATCGGGTCGGAACCGAGGAAGAGCAGACGCAGCGGCGGCATGCGGTGGATATGCGCCGCGCCGCAGGCGACCGCGAGCGCTTTGTGACGCGCCCCCGCCGCGGTGTGCGCGGGACAGGCCGGGCGTCCGCCTGCGAGCCACTGGGCCCAAAGCAAAGGCGCCGCCCTTGCGAGCGGCGCCCCGTGCGAACAGCTAACCGATCAGAACGAGAAGGTGTTCGTGAGGTTCCAGGTCATGCCATCTTTGATGCGGTAGGAGGCCGCACGATAACCGGTGATCCGGCGCGGGTCGGCGGTGGTGCCCGCCCCTTCGACGACCGGATTCACGGTGATCGGCACAAGCGAGGCGGACTCGAACGCGTTCCGCACGTTGAGCTGAATGCGCCACTTGATCTTCTCGGTCAGGTTGCGCTCGTAGCCGACCCACAGATCGATCGAGTCGTCGGACTTGCCCTTGATCGGGCTGCCGACGTCGAAGAGGCTGGTCGCCGGGTCGAAAGGATAGCCGATGATGTTCTTGTCCTCCCAACGATAGCCGCCGCCGACGTTGAAGCCCTTCAGGGAGCCCTCGGCGAAGCGGTAGTTGGTCACGAGGTTGAAGCGCCACGGCCGGATCTCGGGCGCCTGGGAGCCGGCGGCGAGCTGGGTGAACAACTGGTAGCCGCCCATGACCTCAGCCTGGAACTTGCTGCGCACGGTCTCGGTCGAGGCGCCGGCGCCCCAGAGGCGGACATTGCCCGCAGCGGTCTGGTAGAACGCCCAGCGACCCTCGATCCAGTCGGCATACGACTTGGCGAGGTTGCTACGCTGCGCATCGGTCTTGGAGGCGTTGAAGGTCAGCGACCAGTTCTTGGTCGGTTGCGCGGTGAGCTCGAACTCCCAGCCCTTCGAGCGGGTGTCGCCAGTCACGACGACGCCGGTGGCTTGGGTCCAGTTGTTCTGGCCCGGGCCGCCCTGACCCGCATCGTGCCCCCACCAGTTGCTATCCGGATAATCGCGGAAGCCCCAGTTGAGCATGAAGTTCTCCGGTGGCCGGTTGGCGGGGTCGAGGAAGGCGGTCAGCGCCGCCTGCTGCGCGTCGTAGGTGGACTGGATCGTCGCGGCGGTCCAGTCGGACTCCGCTCCGGAGGGCTGATACGAGAGCCACGGCTCGCCGTTGATGAGCGGCAGGTTGCTCACGAAGTAGTCGTCGGAGGTGTCGCCCGGGGTGCCGTTGGTCGGATCGCTGCGGTCGCGGCGGTTGTAGTTGGTGGAGTAGTCCGACACGCCCTTGCGGGCCCAGGTCGCGTAGCCGTAGCCCCACGACTCGCCCGCGCCGATGAGGTAGAAGCCGGGCAGTTCGTCCGCGGAGAGCGTGACGTTCTTCACCTTGGTGTCGTAGCGGTTGATCTTGAGCGACAGGCGGTCGTTCAAGGTGTTGATCACCACGCCGAACTCCTTGGTGTCGCCGGTGGCCGGATCGACCGGGTTGCCCAGCAGGTCGCGCCGCGAGGCGTCGGGCCGGAAGTTGTCCGATTTGCTGAAGAAGAGGCTGAGGTTGGTGCCCAGCGGCATCTTCTCCTTGATCGATTTCGGGGTGTGGACGACGACGCCCCAACTCAGGGACTCGCCGGTCACCTTGTTGTAGCGGCGGCCGCCGAAGCCGTCGGCCTCGGCGTCGGCCCGATCGGTCGGGAGGCGCCAGTCCGCACTGTGCACGTCGCCGCGGCCGGAACCGAGGCTCGGGGGGTTGCCCGAGACGAACGCTTCGGACTCATCGCGGCGCCAGCCGACGGTCGGCACCACAAGGTTGTCGAACATGAAACCCTGCCAGACGAAGGCGAGCGACTTGGTCTTGTCCTTCTGCTTGGAGGCGCCGCCGAGAGTGTAGAGGTCGTCGACCTCGCCCTCGTCGGCGTTCCAGATCGTGACGGGCGAGTTGATGAAATGCTCCTGGTTCTCCCAAGTGCCGGGCGTGGTATATGCGGAATCCCACAACCTGGTCGAGCCGTCGCGAGGGGAATGGACGGCCGAGATCGGCGCGAGGTTCGCGCCGGCCGCGCTGGAGGCGCCGAGGAGACTCTCCCCGAGATAGTGGATCATGGAGACGGCGCGAGACGCCTCGTTGATCGACTTGCCGGACCGGGAGGCGAAGTCGGCATCGGCCGCGTAGCGCATCCAGCTCCGGTTGTCCTGGGTGTAGACTTCCTGGTTGTACAGACCGGTCACCCGGTGGGTGCCGAGGATCCGGGCCGCGAGCGAGGTCTTCTCGAGCACGTCGGAAGCCCGGAACTCGCCGAAGGCGGTGAGGCGGGCGTTGCGGCGGAAGGTCTTGCGGTCGTTGTTGTTGGCGGAGTCGCTGGTGATCATCGGGCGGCCGACGTTCGGGTTCGCCGTGCCGTCGGGCAGCACCCGCATGATGTCGACAGTGATGATCTGGCCGTTGTTCTGGCCGATGATGTTGTCCTGGCCGTCGTTGTAGCGCTGGTAGTCGTACGCCAGCTCGAAGCCCACCCGGTTGTCGAGGAAGGTCTGCGAGAGGTTGAGGTTGAACGCCTCCCACTTCTGCCACTCGCGCTTGTTCGGGCCGTCGATGAGGTTGTTGAAGAAGTCGAAGATCGACGTGTCGGTGAGCGAGTCGGGGTTGTAGATGCCGTAGCGCTGGCCGGGCAGGTTCGCCTTCACCGCGAACGCGTTGTAGGGCTGGATACCGCGGGCCACCCACCAGTCGCTGCCGTTGATCGTCTTGCCGCTGTTCGGGCTCCACAGGGTGGTTGCGCGCTCGCCCATGAACCAATAGCTCTGTTCGGCGCTGTTCGGGTCGGCGAAGACGGCGACCGGGCCGTCGTAGATGCGCCCCATCGGGCCGTCGATCCATGGGTTGTAGGTCGCGGCGTTGCCGGCGACAATGGCGCCGGTCCCGAGGGCGGTGAGAATCTCGGACGGGGCGGTCGAGTTCGAAGGATCGATGTTCACATAGCGGGAATCGATCGTGAGCTTGTTGAGCGGATTGATCCCGCTGCTGGCGAACCACGGCGTGATGGCATCCACCGGCGGGGTCACCCGGGGCCGGTTGGCCTTGATGGAGCCGTGCTCATAGTTCGCGCGGATGCTGGTCCTGGAGCGGCCCTGGTTGAGGAACTTCGGGTCCCAACGCATCGCCCCGTAGTAGCGCTTGTCGTAGTTGAAAGCCGGCTCCTGTTTGAAGTAGGAACGGTCCGAGAGGAAGCTGCCGCGGATGGAGAGTTCGTCGGCCAGCAGGACGCGGTTCACGTCGACGGAGGTGCGGTAGCTGCCGAAGGACCCGTAGCGGAACTCCAGCTTGCCGGAATCCTGGAAGCTGGCCGTGTTCAGACTGGAGTTGACGATGCCCGCCGGGCTGCCGAGGCCGAAGAGGATCGAGTTGGGGCCGCGCTGCATGTCGACGCGATCGACGATGTAGCCATCCCACGGGATGTCGGAGAGGAAGAAGTCGCGGGTGTTGTCGGCCGAGGTCAGGCCGCGCACGCGCGTGTTGTTTTGCGGGCGGAGACGCGCGGCATCGGTATTGATGTAGCCCATGCCGGTGCCGTTGGCGGTGAAGTTGCCGCCCAAGCCACCCACTTCCGTGTTCGTGGTGTAGACGAGCAGGTCCTCGTTGTTGCGGGCGTTCGTGTCGCGCAGGAACTCGGACGTGACGACCGAGATGGCGGAGCCAACATCCTTGAGATCGGTGCGGATGCGGGTGCCGGCGAGAGTGTTGGTGGCGCGATAGCCGCTATCCTCGGCGGCGCTCACGACAAACGGGGAGAGCACCACCAAGTCTTCGCCGTCCTTGGCTGAAGCGGTGGGCTCGGGGGCGGGAGCGGTTTGGCCGAGGGATCTCGGCGCAACCGCGAGGGACAATACAGCAGCGGCGGCATACGCGCCTGCCGTAATCGATTTACGAGTCATAGGGTCCGTTCTCTTTGTTTGGGGGGTTAGGCTATCGATCCGTCGCATCGGCGGACGGGATCGTGCCGAGAGTATCGAGACGGCGGGGAAGATGGAATGAGATCTTTATCCGCCATCTTAACACCAATGCCGCCCCTCTCCGGCGAAAGGCCGATACCACGAAGTGTAGCGCTAAATTCACCTTTCATCGCACCTGTCTCGACACGTTTCGCCAGGGGCGGTTTCCGGCGCGCCCACGCCCCCCGCCCTAATCGCCGAGACAGCCCGCCCCACCGGCTCGACCTCCGCCGTAACCAGAGCCCGGATATTGCCGACTCATCCCGCCCAGTGCGGCGCTTCCTTCTCGTCACGCCTGCCCCACGCTTCCACCATCGCCGCCGTGAAAGCCGCCGACCTCTTCTGTCTCCCCCAGTCGCTCGCCCCGTTCGCCTCGTTCTTCCGCCCGGAGGCCCACCCGTGGGAATGGCTCAAGCAGATCGCCGCCGCCCTCGCCGCCGCGGACTTCTCCGGCGGCGGTGCGCTCCCGCCCGGCGTCCACGCGGAGGGTCCGGTCTTCGTCCACCCCACCGCACAACTTCCCGCGTATGCGACCCTCATCGGCCCGGTCTGGATCGGGCCGGAGTCGAAGCTGCTGCCCGGCTGCTATCTGCGCGGCAACGTGATCGTGGGCGCGCGCTGCACCGTGGGGCACAACGCCGAACTCAAGAACTCCCTGCTCATGGACGGTGTGCAGGTGCCGCACCGCCCCTACATCGGCGACTCGATCCTCGGCAACGGTGCGCACCTCGGGGCCGGTGCCGTGCTCTCCAACCTCCGGCTCGACCAGAAGGCGATCACGGTGCGCCTGCCCACCGGCACGTTCGACACCGGCCTGCGCAAGTTCGGCGCCATCCTCGGCGACAAGGCCGAGGTCGGCTGCAACGCCGTGCTCCAGCCCGGGACCATCCTCGGCCCCCGCGCGCTCGTCATGCCCACGATGGCCTTCGGCGGCTACCTGTCGGCCGGCCACATCGCCCGCGTGCGCGAGCAGGTCTCCACCTTCCCCCGCCGCGACTGAGCCAAGCGCAACGCCCACCTACACCCACGTCGGAGGCAACCGACGGCGGCAGTCGTCCCGCCGTCGACTCCCGTACGATCCCAAGCCGTGAATCCCGGGGCAAGCCCACTACCCCCGGGGGGCTGTGGGGCGGCGCTCAGCGCTTCGGCGCCCAGTTGCCGGCGGCATCCTGGACGAGCACGCCCTTGGCGCTGGCGGCGGCGAGTTGCTTCGCGCGCGCCCGGCCCACCGTCTCGGCCGTCGTCTCGCTGCGCTTCGCGATCAGGGCATAGACGGCCGCGCGATCGCGGTTCTCGTCCTCGACCAGCTGCCGCTCCTGCGGGTTGGCCGGGCCGCGGACCTCGAGGAAGCCCGCGTTGTTCTCGCCCGCTATCTGCCGGCTGCGCAGATCGTCGACCGACACGAGGCGTTGCGCCATCCGCTGCTTGAGTTCGGCGTCCTGCGCCCGGGCGACCGGGGCGAACGCGCCGCAGAGGGCGACAAGAAGGAGGAGGGAGAGGAATCGGGTCTTCATGGTTGGGCCGGAGTCGCGGGCGTGGCGAGGGTGGTGGACTTGGTGTCGAGGTCGCCGAAGAAATCCTCGAGCGCCTTCTCGACCCGCACATTTACGTCCACGGTGATGTGGATCGGTTTCACGTCGACGGTCGTGTAGACGCAGCCGGCGAGGCCACCGGCGACGAGCAGCAGCAACGCCGCGTACTGGGGTTTGTTCATGGTTGGTAGATTGTGGACTCCGACAGGGCGGGACAATGGTTGTTTCGCGGCTACGGCGTCCGCGGCGCACCGGAGGCGGGCGGCGGGGTGTTCCAACCCGCCACACCCCAGTTGAGGAAATGCTCCAGCGGGGCGTTCACGTTGACGTCGATACTGACCGGCACCGTGAACTCGCCCCCGGCCGGGACGCCCTGCAACCGCACCCGCAGCGATTGCCCGGGGGCATCCTGCGGATACGTGTCGATCTGCAGCCGGTTGAACAACAGGAGCTGGATCGACTGCTCCACCTTGCGCAGGGAGGCGAACGTCGGGGTGCCGGGCTGACGCCCCGACGTGAGCAGCTGCAAATCGCGGGTGAACTGGACCCGGCCCATCTCGCCCGGGCTGAGCCGGAACTGGCCCGTGCCCAACCGAAGCCGGCCGCCGCTCCACCGCAGCGGCAACGAACCGTCGACCAACCCCTCCGCGGTGGCCGGCACATCGTCGAACAGCCCGAGCAGCTCCTCCAATTTGACCGCCTTCAAGCTCACCTGCGTGCCGAACTCCGGGTTCCGCGGATCAAGCGCGAAGGGCGTCCCGTCCAGCCGTCCCCCCAGGCCGTTGGTGCCCCATTGCTCCACGCCGAGCCGCCCGGGCCACTCGCCGGAAAAGGTCACGCTGCCCTCGGCCAGGTTCACCGCGCCGAGCCCGGCGTTCCGATACGAGAGGGTCTGCGCCGGCGCGGTGCGCCACGGCTGCGGCCCGAGCACCGCGACCCGGCCGCGGATCCCGTCCACCGTGAAGCCCTGGGCGGACCGAGCGGAGAAGTCGTTGAGCAGAAGGTCGGCCCCGAGGGTCCATTCGCCGGCCGCGTATCGATTCCGGCCGCTCACCCCCACCCCGCCGCTGAACTCCCAGCCGCGCAACTGCGGCCAACGGCGCGGCCACGGCTCCTTCCCGCTCAGCACCACCGGATCGAAGCCGAACGTCCCCTCCGTCTCGAGCCCGTCGCTCCAGCGCACCGTCTGCTCGATCGTCGGCCGCACTCCGAACTCCGGAATCGCACAGCCCGCCCGGATCAGCGCCCCCTCCAGCCCTGCGACCACTTCGGCGCGGCACTCCGCCAAGCGCCCCCCGGCCGGCGTCGCCAGCTCGGTTGCCGTCAGGGCAAGATCAAAGCCTCCGGTCTCATGCAGTTCCGCCCCACGCGAGTTCAACCGCACCCCGACGCCGTTCGCACGCCACGCCTCGCCGTGACGCACCGCCGCATTGGAAAGTTTCCCCTCGTAATCGCCCACCCACAGTACCTCGCGGCCGAGCCGATCGACCGGCGCCGTGGCCCATCCGGCCACCGCCTCCAGCCAGATCCGCGGCCAGCGCACGCTCAGCGACGCCCCCGTGGCCATCACCGACCAGCGGCCGGAACGCGCCGCGATGTCGCGAAAGTCCACGGACGCCCGGCCCGAGAGGAAGTTGCGGTCGAGATTCACCAGCAGGTCCCCGCCGATGACGGCCTCCACCCGGCCGTCGGGCCACACGATGGTGCGACGTTGCGCGGGGATGGAGAGCTCCGCCCTCGCGCCCTCGCTGCCACGTTCCAGCATGGCGTTCACGACCACGCGTGCCGCCACGGTCGCCGGTTCCACCCGCCCCGCCACGCCCAACTCCTCGAGGCACAGGACGGCGTCCACGGCCGCTTGCGCCCGCAGCATGAGCTGGAGGGGACCGTCGCGAAAACCGCCCAGCGCGGCCTCGACCTCGACCAACTGCAACGGGGCCGGACCCGCGAGGTCGATCGTCGACGCCGCCAGCGTCAGTTCGGCGCCGTTCCACCCGCCCCGCACCTCGGTCGGCGCCCGCAGTCGCCACCCGGCCGCCTCCACGGAGGCAAGCTGCAGGACCGCCTCCGCCGTCACCGGGAATTCCCCACCTCCGAGATGCGCCGTCACCTGGCCGGCCCCCGCGAGCCGGGCCCCCGCCACCTCGGCGTGCCCCTCGGCAAAGGCCAGCCGCGCGCTGTGCGGCTCGAGGCTGAGCACCGGCGCCGCGATCCGCGCCTTCCGGTCGCCGGCCGTCCACACGACCTGCCCGGCCCGCACCTCGCAACGCCAACCGTCGCGCTCCGCGAGCCCCGCCGTGAGCTTCGCGGCGCCCACCTCAAAAGTATCCGGCCCGTCCTGCCACCGAAAGGGCGGCAGATCGGCCGCGAGCGCCACCGCGCTCCACCGACCGTCGCGCAGCTTGGCCGATCCGCTCCCGCGCAGCTCCGCCGCCGGGTCGAAGCTCGCCACCGCCAGCTGCTCCGGCGCCAGCCCGGCCAGCAACGACTGCCAGTCCGCCGGCAAAACGCGTCCGTCACGCAGGATCAACTCCACCGAACCTTCCGTCAGGTCCCCGCGGACCGTCACCAGGCCCGAGCACGTCGGCGCAGCCATCGCCACCTCGCAACGGAACTCCTCGACCATGGAGTCGAAATACCCGCTGAACGGCAGCTCCCGCCGCTGGTCGCCCCGCAGCAGCACCAGTCGCGAATGCTCGACATCCAGCCGCCCGTAGGGGAACCCGCCGCTCTGCGGTTGCAGCGCGGCGCGCAACGCCCCGACACGGTCCAGTTGCACCTCCAGCACCAGCCCGCGCAAGACCACGTGCGGCGCGGCGCGCCGCGCCAACACCCGCCAGCCCAGCTCGGCCCGCGCCTCCTCCGCCCGCATCACCAGCCCGGGCAAGCGCAGCTCCACCGGACCGACCACCGCCCGGCGCCAGGACAACTCGCCCACCGGCGCCGCCTCCGCCTCCACTCCGAGGACACGCAGCTCCGCCAGCAACCGGCGCTCGACCCACCGGTTCACCGGCGGCAGCCACCCCGCCGCCGCGACGCCGAGCAGCACGGTCGTCAACAGCCCGAGGAAGCCCAGCAGGCGCAGGGAGGTTCGCCGAGTTCGTCTCATCCGCAAAGTGGTGGCGATGGAACCGCCCCGGCCGGGCCGTTGCGAGTGCAAACACGCCACCATGGTGCCGTCTCGCAGTCTTACGTTTCCTTCGCGGAGTCGCGCTCGCGGCCTGCCCCGCCGGGTCGCACCGCACCGCCGCACACGGCCGCCCACTCCATCCTTGGATTTTCCGGCCCGCCGCAGTTTGATCGCCGCGCTCCACCGCCGGCATGCTCCGCTTCGTCCTCCGTCGCCTGCTCGAAACGATCCCCGTGATGCTCCTCATCGTCACGGCGACCTTCTTCATGGTCCGGTTCGTGCCGGGCGGGCCGTTTCTCGGGGAGAAGTCGCTGCCGCCTGAGGTACAGCGCAACCTTGAGGCCCACTACGGCCTCGATCAACCGCTCTGGCGCCAGTACGCCGCCTACCTCGGCGGACTCTGCCCGAAACGGCTCCACCCGCATCGCCTCTTCGCCGACGCCGACCGCGACGGCCGTTGGGACTTCGACCTCAAGGCCGCCTTCGGCATCGATTTCGGTCCATCGCTCAAATACGCCAACCGCACCGTCAACGAGATCATCGCCGGCGCGCTGCCCTGTTCGCTCGAACTCGGCGCCTGGTCGCTGCTGGTCGCGCTCGCGCTGGGCATCCCGCTCGGGGTGGTCGCGGCCGTGCGCCGCAACACCTGGATCGACTACCTGAGCAGTGGCCTCTCGCTCTGCGGCATCTGCGTGCCGACCTTCATCCTCGGTCCGTTGTTCGTCCTCGTGTTCGCCATCTGGCTCCAGCGCTTCAACGCCTCCGGCTGGGACGAGCCGCTCGACCGTGTCCTGCCTTCCCTCACGCTCGGCCTCGTCTACGCCGCGGCCGTCGCGCGCCTGACCCGCGGCGGCATGCTGGAGGTGCTCGGGCAGGACTTCATCCGCACCGCGCGCGCCAAGGGCGCCTCGGAGCCGCGCATCGTCCTGCGCCACGCGCTGCGCGGCGGCCTGCTGCCCGTGGTCTCGTACCTCGGGCCGGCCGCGGCGGGCATCCTCACCGGCTCGTTTGTGATCGAGCGCATCTTTCAGATCCCCGGGCTGGGCCGGGAGTTCGTGACCTCCGCCTTCAACCGCGACTACACCCTGGTGGTCGGCACCGTCGTGCTCTACGCCGGCGCGATCGTGTTCTTCAACCTCGCCGTCGACGTCGTCCAGATCTGGTTGAATCCAAAACTCCGTTTCGAGGACTGAGCCCGCTGCCCCCCCCGCCGGAACGGACGACAACAGATAACGAAGAGAAGACCGTGAACACTCGCCCCCGCTCCGCACAACGAACTTCCCCGGTACCGCAACGTTCCCGTCCCCACGCCTTCGTTCCCTTTGTTCCCTTCTGTCGCCTCCGAGTCCGTCCTCCATTCCTGATTTCCTGATTTCCACATATTCCTCAGATCCCCTTCCGTCCCGTCTCCATTCCGTAATCCGCATTCCGCCATCCGCCTTCTCCCCGATGCTCCGCCTCTCCCCCTCGCCCGACCGCCTACCCGCGCTCCCGCCGCTCGACGTCGCGGAGCGCGGCTCGTCGCTCGGGCGCGACGCCTGGCGCCGCCTGCGGAAGAACCGGCTCGCCGTCGCCTCCGGGCTTTTCCTGCTCGCACTCGTCCTCGGCTGCACCGTGCTGCCGGGGCTGCTCGGGCTCTCGTACTCCGACATCGACCTCGCCCTCGGGTACTCCCCCCCCAGCCTGCGGTATCCGCTCGGCACCGATCGCCTCGGCCACGACGTCTTCGCCCGCACGCTCTTCGGCTGCCGCATCTCGCTGGCCGTGGGCCTCGCCGCCACGCTGGTCTCGCTCACCATCGGGGTGACGTGGGGCGCGGTCGCCGGCTATGTCGGCGGCAAGCTCGACGCGGTGATGATGCGCATCGTCGACATCGTCTACGCGCTGCCCTTCACGGTGTTCGTGATCCTGCTGATGGTCTTCTGCGACGCGCTGGCCAAACGGCTGCAGTTTGGTCCGACCTGGAATCTCCTCGCGCTCTTCGCCGCCATCGGCGCGGTGGAGTGGTTGACCATGGCGCGCATCGTCCGCGGGCAGGTGCAGTCGCTCAAGCGTATGGAGTTTGTCGAGGCCGCGCGCACGCTCGGTCTCGGCCATGGGCGGATCATCTTCCGCCACCTGCTGCCCAACCTGCTCGGACCGGTGATCGTCTACACCACGCTCACGATCCCGGGCGTGATGCTGCTCGAGGCGTTCCTGAGTTTCCTCGGTCTCGGCGTGAAGGCGCCGATGAGTTCGCTCGGCACGCTGCTCTACGACGGCCAGCTCGAGATGGAGAGCCAGACGTGGCTGCTGCTCGGCCCCGGCGCGGTGTTCGCGCTCACGTTGCTCGCCCTCAATTTCATGGGAGACGGCTTGCGCGACGCCTTGGATGTGCGAGCCTCGGCCGACTAACGCCCTCCTCTCCGGCTCCGCGCCGTCCCTCGATGTTTTCCCGTTTCCGTCCCTACTACCGTTATCTGCGCCCGGTGCGCGTGCACTTCATCGCCGCGATCCTGCTGGGCGTGATCTGCGGTGGCGCCAGCGGAGGCGGCATCCCATGGATGATCGGCAAGGTTTTCCAGCCGTTCTTCGAAGCATCGGGCGGCGATCGGCTCGGCACGGCAGCGCTGGTGGGACTGCTCACCCTGATCCCAATCCTCATCGGCGTGCGTTGTCTGGCGTTGTTTCTCAACACCTACCTCGTCGCCTACTGCGGCACGGTCGTGCTCGAAGGGTTGCGTTGCGATCTCTTCGCCAAGTTCCAGCGGCTGCCGCTCGGCTACTTCCAGAAGTCCCGCAGCGGCGACCTGCTCGCCCGCGGCGTCACCGACACCCAGCAGGTGCAGCAGACGCTCGTCACCTCCGCCAACGACATGGTCGTGCTGCCCGTGACTTTCGTCGGCGCCATCGTCTACATCACCTACACCGCCTGCACCGTACCGGGCGCCGGGCTCTTCCTGCTCGGCCTCGGCGTGATCCCGGTCTGCGTGCTGCCGATCCGGATCATCGGCAAGAACCTCTACCGCCGCGCCCAGCAGGCGTTCGCCGCCGGCGGCAACGTCTCCGAGCTGCTGCGCGAGAACCTCTCCGCCGTGCGCGAGGTGCGCGCCTTCGGGCTGGAGGAGCGCGAGAAGTCCCGCTTCGGCGCGGGCGTGCGGCTGTTCTTCGAGCTGCAGATGAAGGTCAACAAATACGCCTTCGCCCTCTCGCCGTTGATCGAGTTCATCACCGTCTTCGGCATCGCCGGGGCGCTCTTCATGGCCTACCGCGCCCAGACGCCGTGGAACAGCGTCTTCGCCATGATCACGGCGTTGTATTTCTGCTACGACCCGATGCGTCGCATGGGCAAGCTCCAGAGCGAGTTCACCCGCGGCGCCGCCGCCCTCGATCGCCTCGAACAGGTGATGCGCGAGCCCGAGCCGATCACCGACCCGGCCCGACCGCTCCAGCTCGGGCAGGCCCGCGGCGAGATCGAGTTTCGCAACGTCTCCTTCACCTACGGCGGTGGCACCGCCGAGGAGGTCGTGCTGCGCGAGGTCTCCGTCCACATCCCGGCCGACAGCATCGTCGCCCTCGTCGGTCCCAGCGGCGCCGGCAAGAGCACCTTCGCCAACCTCGTCCCGCGCTTCTACGACACCTCCTCCGGCGCGGTGCTCGTCGACGGCGTCGACGTCCGCGACCTGCGCCTCGCCGATCTGCGCGCCAACATCGCCGTCGTCAGCCAGGACTCGTTCCTCTTCAACGACACGATCTACAACAACCTCCTGCTCGGTCGCGCCGGCGCCACCCGCGAGGAGGTCGAACAAGCCGCGCGCGACGCCTACGCGCACGACTTCATCGTCTCCGCGTTGCCGCAGGGCTACGAGACAATCGTCGGCGAACGCGGCGCCTCGCTCTCCGGCGGCCAGCGCCAACGCATCGCCCTCGCCCGCGCCTTCCTGCGCAACGCCCCCATCCTCATCCTCGACGAGGCCACCTCCGCCCTCGACAGCGAGAGCGAGGCCGCGATCCAGAAGGCCCTGCAGAAGCTCGTCGTGGGCAAGACCGTGCTGATGATCGCCCACCGTTTCAGCACCCTGCGCGACGCCCATCAGATCCTCGTCTTCGACCGCGGGCAGATCGTCGCCCGCGGCCCCCACGCCGAAGTCTACCGGAGCAGCCCGCTCTACCGCGGTCTCTACGACCAGCAGCAGATCGCCTGAACGTCGGGCGCCCCGCCCCACCGTTGTCGACCCGAAGCTCCGCGCGTGACCCGAAGCTCGGTCCGCGACCGTTTACCTTCACGGTCGTGAAGGTAAACGGTCGCGCTCCCTCTTCGGTTTTTCCCTTTCCGTGCTCCGGTTTCCACGTTCCGGTTCCCCCATGCCCGAGCCCCACGAGTTCTCCCGCTCCGTCGAAAACCTCATCGCCTCGATGCGGGGGCTCCCGACCAACGACTCGCGCTCGCGTCCCAGGCGCGAACGGCCCATCGGCGAGACCATCGACCAACTCCTGCGCAAATACCACATCGGCACCGACGCCCCCGACCACACCGTCCGCCAGCATTGGGCCGATATCGTCGGCAACGCCAACGCCGCCTACAGCCACCCGGTGAAGATCGACACCAAGGGCAAGCTGCTGGTCCTCGTCTCCCACGCCGTCGTGCGCGACGAGATCCGCCTACTCGAGACAATCATCCTCCAGCGCATCCGGCAGATCCAAGGCTGCGAGAAAGTCGTCGGCCTCACCCTGCGCGCCGGTTGATCCGCCGGGAACGTGAAACCACGGCCACGGCGGGACCGCCGGATATCGAGAACGCCAGCGACTATCAGACGAGGGCCCACCACTCCGCGCCCCGCCCGTCCAGGCCGATCGCCCCGGCGAAAAAACCGCTTGCTCCACCGCGGCTCCGCTTGGATAAACACCCCTCGCGTTAGTGGCGCTCCGGCGGTTCGGAACGCCACCTCGACTGGTTCGGCCGCCTCCCGGCGGCTGCACTAGAACGGTGCGACCGGCCTTCCACAGCGGGTTGCACGGAGCCTCCTCGGAGGCTCTCACAGTCGTGGATCAACCAATAACCAACATGTCAGAAGTCATTGTTAAGCAGGAAGTCATCACCAAGTTCCGGACCCACGAGAAGGATACCGGCTCACCCGAGGTGCAGATCGCGCTGCTCAGCCAGCGCATCAGCCACCTCACGGAACACCTTCGCGATCACCGCAAAGATTTCCATAGCCGCCGTGGCCTTCTCGCGATGGCCAGCCGTCGCCGCAAGCTCCTCGATTACCTGAAGAGCGAAAGCGTCGACCGCTACAACGCCGTCCTGCAGTCCCTCGGGCTGCGTCGCTAACCAAACCTCTTTGACCCGTCGGCGGCGATACCCGGAAAGATCGCCGCCGACGCCTTTTCAGGGACCGAATCAAGACTGGGACATTTCCGACCGCCCTTCGCCCCACAGCGCCCACCCCGCGCCGGAGGGCGCTCGGAAATCTCTCAGATTCTGGTCCGGCAGGTCGGAGCCCCTCGGAGGCTCCATCAACCCCAATCTCCGAATACCAGTACCATGAATCAGAAGCACTCCGTCACCGTTGCCGAGCTCGGGATCACGATCTCGACCGGCTCCATCGCCCAGCTCGCCTCGGGCGCCGTCACCATCAGCCTCGGCGAAACCACCGTCTTCGTTTCCGCCCAGGTCGCCGCCAACATCAAGCCCGGCCAGGACTTCTTCCCCCTCACCGTCGACTACCGCGAGAAGTTCTCCGCGGCCGGTCGGTTCCCCGGCGGCTACTTCAAGCGCGAAGGCCGCCCCTCCGAGAAAGAGATCCTCACCTCCCGCCTCTGCGACCGGCCCTGCCGCCCGCTCTTCCCGGAAGGTTTCCTCAATGAGGTCCAGATCATCGGCCTGCTCCTCTCCACCGATCTCCAGAACGAGCCCGACATCCTGATGGTCAACGGCGCTTCCGCCGCCCTCTCCATCTCCGATATTCCGTGGGCCGGCCCGATCGCCTGCGTGCGCGTCGGCCTCATCGACGGCCAGTTCGTCGCCAACCCGACCCTCGACCAGATGGCCGGCTCCGCGCTCGACCTCATCTACGTCGGCAGCGAGACCGACATGCTCATGATCGAAGGCAGCGCCGACCAGCTCCCCGAGGAGGAGTTCGTCAAGGCCCTCGAGTTCGCCCAGAACGCGATCCAGCCGATCATCAAGGCCATCAAGGAACTCGTCGCCGCCTGCGGCAAAGCCAAGGTTTCCCCGAAGCTGGTCACCGCCAAGCCCGAGGCCGCCGCGATCATCAAGCGCCTCTTCGCCGACAAGGTGAAGCCCGCCATCTTCGGCAAGGAGAAGCAGGAGCGCTCCGCCAACATCAAGAAGCTCATGGAGGAGGCCACCGCCGCCCTCACCGCCGAGCTCGGCGAAGGCAAGTTCGAGTCCCACGACGTCTCCATCGTGTTCGAGGAACTCCAGTACAACGCGTACCGCTCCACCGTGCTCGCCGAAGGCAAGCGCGCCGACGGCCGCGACGCCCTCTCCCTCCGCCCGATCTCCAGCGAGGTCGGCGTGCTCCCGCGCGTCCACGGCTCCGCCGTCTTCAAGCGCGGCGACACCCAGGGCCTCGTCATCGCCACCCTCGCCCCCGCGGGCGACGCCCAGGACCTCGACGGGCTCACCGGCGGCGCGAAGACCAAGAGCTTCATCCTTCACTACAACTTCCCGCCCTTCTCCGTCGGCGAGACCGGCCGCACTGGTTCCCCCGGCCGTCGCGAGATCGGCCACGGCGCCCTCGCCGAGCGCTCGCTCCTCCCGGTCGTCCCCTCCGAAGACGCCTTCCCGTACGCGATCCGCCTCTCCTCCGAGATCATGGCCTCCAATGGCTCGACCTCGATGGCCTCGATCTGCGGCGGCTGCCTCGCCCTCATGGACGCCGGCGTGCCGATCGTCGCCCCCGTCGCCGGCATCTCCTGCGGCCTCATCACCGAGCGCGACGCCTCCGGCGCGATCTCTCGCCACGAGGTCATCACCGACATCCTCGGCGAGGAAGACCACTTTGGCGACATGGACTTCAAGGTCGCCGGCACCACCAAGGGCATCACCGGCTTCCAGCTCGACCTCAAGATCAACGGCCTGCCCTTCGAGATCGCCAAGGCCGCCATCTTCCAGGCCCGCGACGCCCGCATCGAGATCCTCAAGAAGATGCTCGCCGCCATCCCGGCCCCGCGCAAGGACCTCAGCGCCTACGCCCCGCGTATCCAGACCATCCAGATCAACCCCGAGAAGATCGGCCTCCTGATCGGACCTGGCGGCAAGACCATCCGCCGCATCGTCGAAGTCACCGGCGCCCAGATCGACATCGCCGACGACGACTCCGGCAAGGTCTTCATCTACTCGAACAACGCCGACGCCATGAACCGCGCCGTGCAGGAAATCGACGCCCTCTGCGGCGGCGGCTCCCAGATCGAAGTGGGCAAGACCTACACCGGCCGCGTCACCTCCACCAAGGAGTTCGGCGCCTTCGTCGAGTGCCTCCCCGGCAAGGAAGGCCTCGTGCACATCAGCGAGCTCGCGGACTTCCGCGTGCGCCGCACCGAGGACGTCGTCAAGGTTGGCGACTCCATCCTCGTGAAGTGCGTCGGCATCGACGAGCGCAGCGGCAAGGTCCGCCTCTCCCGCAAGGCCGCCATGCAGGAGCGCGAGCAAGCCGAGAAGCAGCAGGCCGCCGCCCCCGCAGCGGAATCCGCTCCGGCCGCCGACACGCAGGCTCAAGCCT
>DAOOFR010000015.1:0-34170 GCA_035415285.1 Opitutaceae bacterium | reverse complement strand
AGTCACCAACCACATCCTACGCCGCCTGAGGCGCTGTCTCATTGCCGGATTAATATTGAGTCTCGCGTATTGGACCGACGTCCGATGGTAGGGCGGGACCGCTGGGCCCGCCGAGCGAACGGATGGCCCGGCAGTTCGTCTACCTTGGTCAGTCTATTGTGCGAGGCTCAATAGTTGCGTTGGCGACGCCGGCGCACGGCAATGCGGCTCCGTAATAGCTGCCGGGGCCGGGGGTTTCCCGGTTGACCGGGGCGGGCAACGGGGAAGCTTTGGCGTCTCCGCAACGGAGCATCACCACCATGTCCGAAAACACCTCTTACGATCTCATCGTCATCGGAGGCGGGCCTGCGGGCTACGCCGGAGCCATCCGCGCCGGGCAACTCGGCAAGCGCGTCGCGTGCATCGAGATGGAGCGCGCGGGCGGCACCTGCCTCAACTGGGGCTGCATCCCGACCAAGGCCCTGCTCAAGAGCGCCGAGCTCTACAAGACCTTCCAGAAGGCCGACGCGTTCGGCCTCTCCGTGCAGGGCGCCGGCTTCGATTTCGCCAAGATCGTGCAGCGCTCCCGCGGCGTGTCCGACCAGATGGCCAAGGGCATCGAGTTTCTCTTCAAGAAGAACAAGGTCGACTACATCGTCGGCAAGGCCTCCGTGCCCGCGCCCGGCATGGTCGAGATCACGGAAGGGGCCCGGAAAGGCACGATTCTCAAGGCCGCGAAGATCCTCGTCTGCACCGGCGCGAAACCGAAGCGCATCCCCGGCCTCGAGGTCGACGGCCGGCGCGTGATGACCTCGCGCGAGGCGCTCGCCCGCACCGACCAGCCGAAGTCGGTCGTGGTGGTCGGCGCCGGCGCGATCGGCGTCGAGTTCAGCTATTTCTACAACGCCTTCGGCACGAAGGTGACGCTCGTCGAGATGCTCCCGCAGGTCCTGCCCGTCGAGGACGAGGAGGTCGCGAAGTTGCTCGAGCGCAGCCTGACCAAGCAGGGCATCGCGATCCACACCGGCACCAAGTGCGAGGACATCCGCGTCACCGACAGTTCGGTGAAGCTCAAGCTCGTGAAGGGCGACAAGACCGAGGAACTCGAGGCCGACACGCTGCTGCAGGCCGTCGGCGTGGGCGCCTACACCGAGGGGCTGCTCGGACCGCGCGTGAAGCCGGAGATGGACCGCGGGTACCTGAAAGTCGGCGACGATTATCAGACCTCCGTCCCGGGCCTCTACGCCGCGGGCGACATCATCGGGCCGCCGTGGCTGGCGCACGTGGCGACGTTCGAGGCGATCAGCGCCGTCAACGGCATCTTCGGCGCGGGCAAACCCGAGCGCGTGAAGCTCTTCCCGGGCTGCACCTACTGCCACCCGCAGGTCGCGAGCATCGGCCTGACCGAGAAGGCCGCGAAGGAGAAGAAACTCGAATACAAGGTCGGCAAGTTCCCGTTCACCGCCTCCGGCCGCGCCGTGGCCGCGGGCGACTCCGAGGGCTTCGTGAAGATCATCAGCGATGCGAAGACCGGCGAGGTCCTCGGCGCGCACGTGATCGGCGGCGAGGCGACGGAGCTCATCACCGAGTTCGGCCTGGCGATGAACGTGGAGGCGACGATCGACGAGATCCACCACACGATCCACGCCCATCCGACGCTCAGCGAGGCGCTCGCCGAGGCCGCCGCGGCCACGCACGGGCAGGCGATCCACATCTGAGTCGGCCCGGTCGCTCGCCGGGATGCACCTTCTCGCGATCGCCGTCGCTCCGGCGGGGCGGCGGGCGGATCGGGCGCCCGGCGGGCGTGTGGTAGGAGCCATCGCCGCGATGGTTTTCCATTGACGAGGGCCCTCGGGCCGCCGTGAATGGGCGCAGCAATGGACGAGACTCTCCCACAGCCTTTGCGCGTCCTCCTGACGGGCGGCACCCTGGCCGAACGCGCGGCGTTGCGGTCCGCGCTCGCCGCTGTGCCGGCGCACCCGGAAGTTCTGGAGGTGGATACGGGCGGCCGGGCTCCTTCGCAGGAGGATCTCTTCAGCCGGCTGTTTCGCAGCAATCCGATCTCGACCTTCCTCCTGCGCTGGAGCGACCTGGCCATCATCGATGTGAACCCGGCATTCACCGAGTTCTCGGGCTATGCGGCCGAGGAGGTGCTCGGGCGCGAGGTGAAGCAACTCGACCTCCTGGTGGACCGGCAGCAGGGCGTGGAAGTCCTGGCCCGCCTGCGCAGCACCAACTCGCTGCGCTACGTGGAGGTTTCGTTCAAGACGAAGGCGGGCGCCCCGCGACTCTCGACGGGGTTCTTCGAGCGGATCGAGATCGACGAGGTGGACTACCTGCTGGGCATGGTCGTCGACATCAGCGAGCGCGATCGGGCGGCGAACGAGATTCGCAAGTTGGCGGCCTTTCCCGAGCTCAACCCCAACCCCGTGCTCGAGTTCGACGACCAGGGGCGGCTCACGTATTTCAACCGTGCCGCCGTCTCGCTCGCGCAGTCCATCGGCGTCGAGTCGGTCGAGCAGATGCTGCCCAACGACGAGCAGGCGATCGTGCGCGAGTGCCTCACCACCCAGAAGCCGCGCCTGCGACACGAGACGAAGCATCGGCAGCGCACGCTCTCGTGGTCGTTTTATCCGATCGTCCCGCACCGCATCGTCCATTGCTACGTGGGCGACATCACGGAGCGGCTCCAGCTCGAGGAGCAGATCCGGCAGTCGCAGAAGATGGAGGCGGTGGGCCAACTGGCCGGCGGCGTGGCGCACGATTTCAACAATCTGCTCACGATCATCCAGATGCAGATCTCGATGCTGAAGATGCGCGGCGCGATGACCCAGGAGGTCGCGGCGGGCGTCGAGGAGATCGCCCACGCGGCGGAGCGGGCCACGAATCTCACCCGGCAGTTGCTCACCTTCAGCCGGCGCAACGTGAAGGCCGCGAAGAACCTCGACCCGGGCGACCTGGTCGGCGGCATGACCAAACTGCTGCGACGGGTGCTCGGCGAGGACATCGTGCTCGAGAGCCGTTTCGCGCCGGAACTGCCCGCCATCTTCGCCGATCCGGGCATGATCGAGCAGGTGCTCATGAACCTCGCCGTCAACGCGCGCGACGCGATGCCCCGCGGCGGGCGGCTGCTGATCGAGCTCGATGGCGCCAAGCTCGACGAGCGGCAGGCCCGCGACCACTCTCGCGGGCGGGCGGGCGAGTTCGTCTGCCTGTCGGTGTCGGATACCGGTGTCGGGATCGCGCCCGAGAATCTGGCGCACATCTTCGAGCCGTTCTTCACGACCAAGGAGGTGGGCAAGGGCACCGGGTTGGGCCTGGCGATCGTCTACGCCGTGGTGCAGCAGCACGAGGGCTGGATCGAGGTCGGGAGCGAGGTCGGGGTGGGGACCCGCTTTCGCGTGTATCTCCCCGCCGTGGTGCGGCCCAAACCCGCCGCGGAGAACGCGGCGGAGGGCGGCGGCGAGTTGTTGCCGGGCGGATGCGAGACGATCCTCGTGGTCGAGGACGAGGTCGCGGTGCGGGCCGTGGCCCGCATGGCGCTGCGGCGGCTCGGCTACACCGTGCGCGAGGCCGACAATGCGCCGGCGGCGCTGCGGCTCTGGACCGAGGTCGGCGGCGGAGTCGACCTGCTCTTCACGGACATCGTCATGCCCGGCGGCATGTCGGGCCACGAACTGGCGGCGCGTCTCCAGTTGTTGAAGCCGGAATTGAAGGTGCTGTTCTGCAGCGGCTACACCCGCGAGGCGGAGCAGTTCGAGATCGGGGAGGGGCGCGCCCCGAATTTCCTGCCCAAACCCTACAAGGCCGGAGACCTGGCGCTCGCGGTGCGCCGTGTCCTCGACGAACCCGCTGGCTGAGCTCGGCTTCGGGCGCGGCGCCCGGTCCGAGCCGCGCCGGAGCGGGAATCCGGGAAGGAAAAGAGTCCGCCGGATCGGCGCGTTGGCCCGAACTGTGCTGATTCCATGAGGGCGAAACGTCGTTTGTCGCGGCAGTCTGCCCAAAAACTTCACCCGCCTGCAGTTCGCTTCGCCACTCCCATGATTCTCGTCCATGCCGCCATCGCCGCCGATCCCGCTCTGCCTGAGGTCCCGATCGCGGTCGAGCGCCGACAGCTCGCCAAGCGCCTCTGGCGCGCCACCGCCACCGACGGCAGCGAGTTCGGCTTCGAGCTCGCCGGTCCGCTCGCGCACGGCGATGTGGTGTTTGCCGACGCGGCCGCGCGCTACGTGATCCGCCAATCGCCCGAGCCGGTCCTCGAGATTCCGCTGCCGCCGTCGCCCGACGCCGCGGCGGTCACCGGCTGGGCGGTGGGCAACCTGCATTTCCCGATCGAGGCGCAACCCGCGCGCCTGCTCGCGCCCGACGACATCGCGCTGCGCCAGTCGCTCGAACGTCTGGGTATCGCCTACCGCGCCACAGAGGCGGTGTTTCGCCCGCACCGACTCGCCGCGGGCGCCGCGCCGCACAGCCACGCCGCCGGCCCGGAGGCGCATCCGTTCATCTTCAAGCCGGCGGCCGCGCGCGCATGAGCCGTAACTATTCATCTGCTTTCGTAGGGGCGTCGCTTGCGACGCCCGTTCAGCAGTGCCGTTCTCGGCGTCCGTCGAGTCCGCAGCGTGCCGGCAAACGGTGCACTTACGCTCTCCTGCAGTTCCAGAACGGCTCCGTGCGCTCCTCCGTCCTCTGTGACCTCTGTGGCGAATCCGATCTCTCCGCATGAGCGAACCCGCCGCCAACGTCTCCGCCGCGTGGATCGCGCGGCTGCTCCAGACGACCGACTCGTTCTATCCAACGGGAACCTACGCTCATTCGTTCGGGCTCGAGGGACTCGTGCAGGCCGGAGCGGTGCGCGACCGCGCCACGCTGCGGGAGTCTCTTCTCGGGCAGGTCGTGCCGCAGCTCGGCCTCACAGAACTCCCCCTCGCCGCCCGCGCCTGGGACGCCGCCGGCGCGGCGCCCGACTGGGAAACGCTCCGCGCGCTCTGCGAACTCGGCGCCGCGCTTCGCGGCACGCGCGAACTCCGCGCCGCTTCGGCCGCCATCGGCGCGCAGCGTCTGGATTTCGCGGTGACGGTACACGGCGCCGGCGGACTCGCGGAGGAGTTCAACCGCCGCGCCGCCGCCGGCGGTTGGCCGCGGCCGTCCTGCGTGGCTGCCGCGATCGAGGGCCGTGCGCTCGGTGCGCCGCGCGAGGCCGTGCTCGCCGCCGTGCTCTACGGCGCTCTCTCCGCACTCGTCGCCGCCGCGGTGAAGCTTTTGCGCCTCGGCCAGAACGCCAGCCACACGCTCCTCGCCGAAGCGCTCGCCGCCGGCGAAGCCGAGATCGCCGCCGCGCCCGGCCGCGCGCTGGAGGAGGTCGGCACGTTCAACCCGTGGTGGGACATCGCCTCCGCCCGCCACGAGACCGCCGACTTCCGGCTCTTCATCTCCTGAACCGCGCAGAAACGGACCACGGAAGGTAACGAAGGAAACGAAGACCTCCGCCTCCGAAGCGCGCCACGCACCTCGGCCCCGAGGCGCAACACCACCCAGCCCTCTCTTCCCTTCGTTCTCTTCGTTCCCTTCTGTCGCTCCGAATCCGTCTCCGCCTCTTCATTCCGCAATCCGCAATCTCCACTCCGAAATCACCAATGTCCCGTCCTCCTCGAATCGGCGTCGGCGGCCCCGTGGGCTCCGGCAAAACCATGCTCTGCCTGCGGCTCTGCCAGAAGATGCGCGAGCGCTACTCGATGGCCGTCGTCACGAACGACATCTACACCCTCGAGGACGCGCAGTTCCTCAAGCGCCACAGCGCGCTCGCGCCCGAGCGCATCGTCGGCGTGGAGACGGGCGGCTGCCCGCACACCGCGATCCGCGACGACACCACCATGAACGAACAGGCCGTGCGCGGGCTCGAGGCGGCGTTCCCCGACCTGCAGTTGGTGCTCGTCGAGAGCGGCGGCGACAACCTCTCGGCCACGTTCTCGCCCGAGCTGGTCGACTCGTTCATCTACGTGATCGACGTCGCCGAGGGGGACAAGATCCCGCGCAAGGGCGGCCCCGCGATCCGGTTCAGCGATCTGCTCCTCATCAACAAGATCTCCCTCGCCCCGCACGTCGGCGCCGACCTCGCCGTGATGGAGCGCGATTCGAAGGCACAACGCGGCGTGCGCCCGTTCCTCTTCTGCGACCTCAAGAGCGAGCAGGGCCTCGAGGGCGTGATTGCCTGGCTCGAGCGCGAAGTGCTCTTCGCGACGAAACCGAAGGCCGCGTGAGCGCGGAAAATTCGGAAACCGGAGACGACAGAAGGAGACGAAGAGAACGAAGAACTTGAAGGCTCAGGCAACAACCGCAGTCACAGGCGCGAGCGCGAACACGCCTGCGTCCGATGGTGGGTCGGGCTTTACGGCCGACATGCCGGCGGCGCCAGCCGCGGACTCGGATGGCGGGCATAAAGCCCGCCCCACCGCCGCGAACACCGGCAAGGCCTCAGCCCCCGCGCTGCGCGGCCATCTGCGCCTCACCGCGGCCGCGCGGCCGAACGGCGAGACCTATCTCGCGCGCCAGTCGTTCCGCGCGCCGTTCCACCTCAGCAAGCCGTATTGGGACGGCCGTGCACTCCACGTGCAGCTCGTCAACTCCACCGCCGGCATCCTCGCCGGGGACGAGCTCGACCTCGACCTCGCGGCCGAACCCGGCGCCTCGCTCGCCGTGACGACGCCCGCCGCCGCGCGCGCCTTCATGATGCAAAGCGGCGCGGCGCGTTGCCGGCAGCGGTTCGCCGTCGGCGCCGGTGCGTGGCTCGAGTACGCGCCCGAGGCACTTTACCCGCACCGGGAAACCGACTACGCGCAACACACCCGGCTCGAGCTTGCCGCCGGTGCGTCCGCGTTCTTCACCGACCAGCTTGCCCCGGGCAGGGTGGGGCGCGGCGAATGCTGGGCGTGGCGCCGCCTGCGCGTCGGGCTCGAGGTGTTTTCCGACGGCCGGCTGGTTCTGCGCGAACAACTCGACGCCAGCGGCGCAGAACTGGCGCGGCTCGCGGCGTTCCACGGCATGAGCGAGGCGTGGTTTGGCACCGCGGTGATCGCCGCGCCCGCACTCGCCGCCGATGCGCCGGTGTGGGATCGGCTCCGCGGGTTGCACCGCGACAGTTGCCTCTGCGGCGTGACGGCGCTCGCCCCCGGCCTGTGGATCGTGCGCGTGGTCGCCAGCGGTGGGCTCGCTCTGCGCGACACCTTCGCCGTGTTACGAGCAGCGCTTGCTTCCGCGCTGCCCGGTCTGCAAACCGACTTGCGCAAGCTGTAGCATCGATCACCGCGCGTACCCATGAACCACGGCGATCAAGAGGAGTTCCTGTTCTGCGACGACGCCGAGCGGGTGCTGGGGCTGCCGCGCGGCATCGATTCTTTGTTACGCGACATCGGACGCGAGTGGGGGCTGCCGGTGGGAGAGCGAGTGCGCGTGAGTTTCCGGAGCAGCGAAAACTTCCGCGAGTTGCTCGGTCGACTGGAGGTCGCGGCGGCGCCCGAGCTGCCGTTCAACCGCCACCGACCACTGCGGCTGCGGGTCAACGGCTACGAGTTCCCGCACACGGCGCTCGCCCGTTGCGTGGTGGTGGAACCCACCGAGCGCTAAGCGCCCGCGGAGGGGCGCGCTCAGTGCCGCGCCACGGCGCGGCGGTGGCACATCGCCTGCTAGTGGAGATGAGTAACACCTTCTGGATAAAAAGTAGCACTCTCCTCCACACCATGATCTCGCTTGCTGCCTCCCTCCGCCGTCTCGCCGCGGCTTCCGGTCTGCTTCTCACCCTGGCCGCTCCGCTCGCCGCGGCGCCGCTGAAGATCGCGTTCTCCGATTGGCCCGGCTGGACCGCCCTCGAAATCGCCGCGCAGAAAGGCTGGTTCAAGGAGGCCGGCGTCGAGGTCGAGTTGCTTTGGTTCGAGTACGGTCCGTCGATGGAGGCGTTCACTGCCGGCCAGTGCGACGCCGTCACCGTCACCAACGGCGATGCGCTCGTCACCGGTGCGGGCGGCGCGAAGAACGTCATGATCCTCATGACCGACTACTCCAACGGCAACGACATGATCGTCGCCAAGCCCGGCCTCCGCTCCATCGCCGAGCTCAAGGGCCGGAAGATCGGCATCGAGATCGGCTTCGTCGAACACCTGCTCCTCCTCAACGGCCTCAAGAAGGCCGGCCTCACCGAGAAGGATGTCGAACTCATCCCCACGCCGACCAACCAGACCCCGCAGGTCCTCGCCTCCGGCCAGGTCGACGCGATCGGCGCCTGGCAACCCAACTCCGGTGCCGCGCTCAAGGCCGTGCCCGGCTCCAAGGCCATCTATTCCTCCGCCAACGAACCCGGCCTCATCTACGACGCCGTGGTCGTTTCCCCGCAGAGCCTCGCCACGCGCCGCGCCGACTGGGTGAAGTTCGTCCGCGTCTGGGACAAGGTCGTCGCCTATCTCCGCGATCCGGCGACACAGAAGGACGGCATCGCCATCATGGCCGCCCGCGCCGGCGTCGATCCGAGGGAGTATGCCGCCTTCATGCCCGGCACCCGCTTCCTCTCGCTGATGGAAGGCGCCAAGATCCTCGCCGCCCACACCGACGGCTTCGACTCGCTCCTCGGCTCCTCGAAGATCGCCAACGATTTCAATGTCGCCAACGGCGTCTACAAAGAGTCGCAGGACGTCACCACGTACATCGACGCCAAGGTCACCGTCGAGGCGCTCAAGAAGTGAGCCGTTGCCGCGGACGACCGCGGCAACGGAGTAGTTGGAAGTTGGGAATCGGAAGTTGGTGGCCGGACCTCGCTCCGCGCCACCCCGGGGCCGGCTGCGCCCATCGCAGCCACCGCGCGCCTCCTTGTCGCAACCTCGAGATCCGCCCTCTGTGCCAAACTACCAACTGCCAACTACTCCTTCCCTCCGTCCCTCTTCCCTCCGCCCTCCCATGCCACGCCACCACTGGTTCGCTGTCCGCCAAGAGCTGCCGCCACGTCGCCGGACGTTGCTTGGCGTGCTCGCGTTCCTCCTGCCGGTGGCGGTGTGGTGCATCGTCAGTTACGTGCCGTTCGTTTGGCACCCGATGGTGAAGGTCGTCGAGCCGGGCGCGGTCTCGTGGTTCCGCACCGACCAGCTCATTCCGCGGGCGGATTTCGAGACGCAGGTCGCCCGCGTCGTCGCTGAGGGTGGGGCGGTGCCCACCGGAGTGCGCGCCAACCCGATCTACCTGCCCGCGCCCCACGCCGTGGCCCGCGCGCTCTACACCGCGTTCACCACCGCACCGGTGCTGCGCGGCGATCTCTGGCTGCATGAAAGCCTGGGGATGAGCATCCAGACGATCTTCTGGGGCTTCCTGATCTCCTCGGCGTTCGGTGTGCCGCTCGGAATCCTCTGCGGCGCATACACCTCGGTCGCGCGCACCACCGAGCCGTTCGTCGACTTCGTCCGCTACATGCCGGCGCCGGCATTCGGCGCGCTCATGGTCGCCGTGTTCGGCATCCACCTCGAACCGAAGATCGCGATCATCGTCATCGGCACGTTCTTCCAACAGGTGCTCGTCGTCTCGAACACCGTGCGCAAAGCCGAGCTCGGTCTGATCGAGGCCGCGCAGACGCTTGGCGCCAAACGCCGCCACCTCCTCCTGCGCGTGCTCGTGCCCGCGAGCCTGCCCGATCTCTACAACGACCTGCGCATCCTCCTCGGCTGGGCCTGGACCTACCTCATCGTCGCCGAGGTCGTGGGCGTGAGTTCGGGCATCACCTTCTTCATCAACCAGCAGGCGAAGTACCGTAACTTCGACAACGTCTACGCCGCCATCGTCATCATCGGTGTCATCGGTCTCGCGACCGATCAGATGCTGGCGTTCGTTGGCGCTCGCCTCTTCCCCTGGCGCAACCCGCGCCCGAGTCGCACGCGCACGTTCTTCGTCCGCCTCTTCGCCGACCGCTACACCGTGCTCTTCCCCGACGAGCCCGAGAAGAAGGAGACCGCCGCATGAGCAACGCCGTCGAGTCATCCGCACTGCCCGACTACCGCGCGCAGTCCCCGGCCGTCGCCGAGCGCTTCCGCAAGCTCCGCGAGCGCCCCGTCGTGCTCTCCGTCGAGCATCTCGGCAAGGAGTTCATGGGCGAGAACGGCCCCGTCACCGCGCTGCGCGATGTCTCCTTCGCGGTGCACCGTCGCGAGTTCCTCTGCGTGATCGGGCCCTCCGGCTGCGGCAAGTCCACGCTCATCCGCATGGTCGCCGGCCTCGATTACCCGACCTCCGGCCGCATGCTGCTCGACGGCCGCGAGGTGAGCGGCCCCGGCCCCGACCGCGGCATGGTGTTCCAAGGCTACACGCTCTTCCCGTGGCTCAACGTTACCCGCAATGTCATGTTCGGCCTCGAGATGCAGGGCCTGGATCGAAGCCGCGCCGAGAGCGAGGCGCGCCAGTGGATCGACCTCGTCGGCCTCTCGCGTTTCGAGACGGCCTACCCGGCGCAGCTCTCCGGCGGCATGAAACAACGCACCGCCATCGCCCGCGCCCTCGCCGCCAATCCGCGAATACTCCTGATGGACGAGCCGTTCGGCGCGCTCGACGCGCAGACTCGCGCCCAGATGCAGACCCACCTCCTCGAGATCTGGCGCAACGTCGACGTCACCATCCTCTTCATCACCCACGACCTCGACGAGGCCATCCTGCTCGCCGACCGCATCCTCGTCCTGAAGGCCAACCCCGGTGAGGTGGCCGAGCTCATCGAGGTCCCCGTCCCACGCCCCCGCAGCCTCGCGCAGGTCAACTCGCCCGAGTTCCTCGCGATGCGCCGCCGCCTCGACGAGCTCATCCATCCGAGACGCGATCACGCCGCCGGAGAGATGGAGAAACTCCCGATCGTCCGCCTCACGCAAATCGGCGACGACGTCGAATAACCATGCCTCGCGCCACCTCCAGCTCTGCGAGATCCCGCCGTCGCCCGCGCGCCCGCACCGCCGGTCCGGTCGTGTGGTCCCGCTTGGCCTGGCCGGAGATCGCCGCGCTGCCGGGGCAGGGCATGGACGCGGTCATCCTGCCCTGCGGCGCCACCGAGCAGCACGGCCCGCACCTCGGCACCGGCATGGACGCCTGTCTCGCCACGCTCGTCGGCGAGGCCGTCTCCGCCGCCACCGGCGTGCCCGTGCTCCCGACGCTCGAATACGGCTGCTCGCTCGGCCACTCCCACCGCTGGCCCGGCACGCTCGCGCTCCAACCGCAGACGCTCATCGCGCTCATCACCGACATCGGCGACTGGCTCTTCGCCGCAGGTTTCCGCCGGCTGTTTCTGCTAAACACCCACGTGACCAATTTTGCCCCACTGCGCTGCGCGCTGGAGATCCTGCGCAGCCGGCACGACGGCTTCATGGTCGCGTTGCTCAATTCCGCCGAGGTGAGCCCGCGCGTGCGCCGCGAGTTCTTTGCCGACGCCCCCGACTGGCACGCCAACGCCGCCGAGACCGCGCTCATGCTCTCGCAGGCCCCCGAGCTCGTGCGCCACGACCTCGTGAAAGGCGCCGACGACCCCGACCGCACCGGTGCCTGCGTCTTCGCGCACCCGGTCAACCGCACCAGCAAGAACGGCGTCACCGGTTTCCCGAGCCGCGCGACGAAAGCGCAGGGCCGCCGCCTCATGCGCTGGCTCGTCGCCGACCTCGCCAAGCGCATCAGCCGCGGCCTGCGCGAGCGCTCGCCGCTCGACGTTCCCTATTTCCCGAGTTCCAGCGGGCAGTCGCCATCGGCCGCAGCCGCGGCCGAGTAGTTGGCAGTTTGCAGTTGGGAATTGGTTCCGAAGGCAAACCGCCAGCACGAGGCCGAACGTCCGTCTCCTCCGAACCAAACACCAACTTCCAACTGCCAACTTCCTCATCCTCCCGTCATGAAACCCGATTCCGATATCCTCAAGCTGCAGGCCGAACTCAAAGCCAAGGGCGTCAAGTACTGCGTCGGCGCGTATGCCGACATCCACGGCATTCCCAAGGGCAAGTTCGTCCCGATCGACCACTTCCTCCACTTCGCGCACGGCTCCGAACTCTACACCGGCTACGCGCTCGACGGCCTCGGCCAGCGCCCCAACGACGACGAGATCGCCTCGTTGCCCGACCTCGACCGCGGTTTCCAGCTCCCGTGGAAACCCGAGGTCGCCTGGTTCCCGGCCGACAACACCTTCCACGGCGCGCCCTACGGCATCAACACCCGCGTCGCGCTGAAGAAGGTCCTCGCCGAGGCCGCCACGCTCGGCCTCGGCTTCAACCTCGGCATCGAGTGCGAGGTCTTCGTCGTGAAGCAGGCCGAGGACGGGAAGATCTCGATCCCCAACTCCGACGACAACCTCGTGAAGAGCTGCTACGACGTGAAGCGCTTCCTCGACCGCTACACCTGGCTCGACAAGGTCTCCACGGCGATCAACCAGCTCGGCTGGGACCTCTACTCGCTCGACCACGAGGACGCGCACTCGCAGTTCGAATTCGACTTCAAGTACGCCGACGCGCTCACGATGTGCGACCGCTACGTCTTCTTCCGGATGATGGCGAAGCACTACGCCGCCGAGGAGAGCCTGCTCGCCACGTTCATGCCCAAGCCCTTCGCCGACAAGACCGGCAACGGCGCGCACTTCAACATGTCGCTCTACGAGCTCGCCTCGGGCGTGAACGCCTTCAAGTGCGCCCCGCAGGACGACCCCCGCGGCCTCGGGCTCACGCCGCTAGCGTATTCGTTCATCGCGGGCATCATCCGCCACGGCCCGGCGATCTGCGCCGCCCTCGCGCCGACGGTGAACAGCTACAAGCGCCTCATCCGCCGCGGGGCGATGAGCTACTGCTCGTGGGCGCCGGTCTTCAACAGCTTCGGCACCAACAACCGCACCAACTCGATCCGCGTGCCCATGGGCGGCGGCCGCTGCGAGAGCCGCAACGCCGACTCCGCCTGCAACCCGTACCTCGGCGCCACGCTCCTGCTCGCGGCCGGCCTGGAAGGGGTGCGCGAGAAGCTCGATCCGGGCGCGCCGCAGGAGGAGAACCTGTACGAGTTGCCCGAGGCCGAGTTGGCCAAGCGCAACATCTGTTACCTGCCGCGCGACCTCGAGGAGGCCGTCGAGCGGTTCGCCGCCGATCCCTTCGTCACCAAGGTGCTCGGGCAGGAGCTGCGCGACGAGTTCATCAAATACAAAGCCGAGGAGTGGCGCGCCTACCACCTCACCGTCAGCCAGTGGGAGATCGACCGGTATGCCCGGCTCTTCTGATACAATCGGATCCGCTGCCGCCGCCGCGCCGGCCTCGACGACCAGCGCGGATTCTGGCATGGACGACGCCATGCCCCGCACGCCGCGCAAACCCGACAAGGTCGCCCGTTTCAGCGTTTCGCTGCCGGAGAGTCTGCTCGACGAACTCGACTCGATGGTGCGCAAGCGCGGTTTCCAGAGCCGCTCCCAGGCGATCGCCGCTCTCGCGCGCGACGGCCTGGTCGAGTTCGCCAGCCAGACCGAGTCGGGTTCCGTCGGCGGCACCATCTCGCTCGTCTATGACTACCGGAAGCGCGACCTGCAGGCGCGACTCGCCGAGATCCAGCACCGCTATTTCCTGCTGATCGTTTCCTCGATGCACGTTCATCTCGAGCATCACAACTACCTCGAGGTGCTGCTCGTGCAGGGCCCGGCCGACGAGTTGCGCAAACTCACCGACGAGCTCGTGACGTGCAAAGGCGTGAGGAACGGCCGCCTCAACCTGATGGCCGCCGCCATCCCGCCGTTGCAGTAGCAGGGTGGGGCAGTCTTTCCAGCTGCAGCCGGCTGCGTCGAGCCCGGCCTCCGTCGTAGCTGGATCGCGTCGCTCCTCCGGTGGTGGGGCGGGCTTTACGCCCGCCATTCCGTCAGCCGCGGCGCGATGGCCGCCACCGCGCCGCGCCTCACCGAATGCGTCCATTTTCGCCCACCCGGCGGACTCGGCATGGACCTTGCAGTAACACCTCCGTCTCTTTTCGTAACACCACCGCCTCCGATGCTCGCCACTCCGCTCTACACCAAGACCCTCACCCACGCCGGCATGTGGTCGGGCGTGATCTCCCGCGGCAAGACGCTCCGCCTCACCGACCTCGAGGGCGGCGCCAACGTCGGCCTGCTCCTCTACCACGCGGACCTGCCCACCGAGCGCTACAACATGCCCGACACGCTCAAGGGGCAGCACATCTTCCACGTCCGTGCGCCCTATTGCCTGCACTCCGACATGGGCCGCGTCCTCGCCTCCATCGTCGCCGACTCCGCGGGCTGGCACGACACCGTCTGCGGCTGCGGCGACGCCAAGCTCACCGCCACGCGCTACGGCACCCAGACCTTCCAGACCGTGCGCAACGAGTACCACCGCAACGCCCGCGACTGCTTCCTTGTCGAGCTCGCGAAGTGGGGCCTCGGCAAACGCGACCTCGTGCCAAACCTGAACCTCTTCTCGAAGGTCGTCGCCGACGACGCCGGCAAGTTGTCGTTCGTCGCCGGCCACTCGCAGGCGGGCGGTTTCATCGACCTGCGGTTCGAGCTCAACACCCTCGTCGTTCTCAACACCTGCCAGCACCCGCTCGACCCCGATCCCGTCTACCACCCACGCGAGGTGAAGCTCGAAGTCTTCCCCGCCGCTGGTCCAGTCGCGCCCGACGACCGTTGCCGTCAGTCGCGCCCGGAGAACGGGCGGGCGTTTCGGAACACTGAAGACTACCACGCACTCCGGACGTGAAACCGAAACGCCCGAGAAGTTGGTAGTTGGAAATTTGCAGTTGGTCCGGAGCACGCCCTCACCACCGCCGCCACGCCTGCGCCCCAACTCCCAACTGCAAACTGCCCACTACCTCCGCGCCTCCGCCACCAACTTCCAAATTCCAACTTCTCTCTCCTTCTGTTCCCACCGCCCGGCCCCTCCGCGCCATGATCACTCTCACCGAAAGCCCGCTTCAGCCGTCCGTCGCGCTCTACCGCAAGACCATCCTCGCCGGCGACTACTGGTCGCACGAGATCAAGGCCGGCCAGACCTTCCGCATCGTCGACCTCGAGGGCAACCAGGCCGCCGACACGCTCTTCTACGACGCCCACGATCCGGCCAACCGCTACAGCGCCTCCGACACGATCCGCCACCAGGCCGCGCTCTACCTCTCCACCGGCACGCGTCTCATGTCCACCGAAGGCGACGCGCTGCTCACCATCGTCGCCGACACCTGCGGCCGGCACGACACGCTCGGCGGGGCCTGCTCGCGCGAGAGCAACACCATGCGCTACGCCCACGAGAAGGAGCACATGCACGCCTGCCGCGACAGCTTCATCCGCGGTGCGCAGGAGATCACCGCCACCTGCGGCTGCGCCCACCACGCCGAGTTCGACTGGGGCAAGCGCGACATCACCTGCAACATCAACTTCTTCATGAACGTCCCCGTGACGCCCGCCGGCGACCTCAAGTTCGACGACGGCGTGTCCGGTCCCGGCCGTTACGTGGAGCTGCGCGCCGAGCGCGACGTCATCTGCCTGATCTCGAACTGCCCGCAGCTCAACAACCCCTGCAACGCGTACAACCCGACGCCGATCGAAGTGCTGATCTGGGATGCCGGGTCCGGGGCGGCGGCGGGTTGCGGGAGGAAGTAGTTGGCAGTTGGAAGTTGGTAGTTTGTGAAAACCGCCCGTCACTCTTCTCCCTCGCCGGACTTGGCCTTCGGCCTGAGCGAAGCCAAGTACGCGTTCAACAGCGGCAGCAACTCGTCTAGCGTGGCGTGCAGTGCTTTGCGTGACTCCGCACTGAGCAGCTTCCGGTGGTCGGCGCGCCGCAAAAAATGCCGCGCCTCGTACAGCGAGCCACGTGCGATCCGCACAAAGCGCTGGTTGTCTGCCGCCGAAGCTCGGCCGAATCCCTCCGCGATGTTCGCACCGACGCTGTCAGCTGCGCGCACCAGTTGTCCACCGACCGTCTCCCGCGCGAAGCGATCCCACGATAGCACAACATCCCACACCAGGTCGGCCAGCCGTTCAGCCGCCGCGTACACCCGCAATTCCTCCAATTTGAGCACAGCCATGATGGTTCCTCCTCTGTGGGGAGCAGCGGAGCACCAACGCTAGAGACCGCGCCTCCGTCACCAACTTCAAACTTCCAACTTCCCTTTCCATGTTTGCGAAAATCCTCATCGCCAACCGCGGCGCGATCGCCTGCCGCATCATCCGCACGCTGCGCCGGCTCGGCATCAAGTCCGTCGCCGTGTATTCCGAGGCCGATGTCGGCTCGCTCCACGTCGCGCAGGCCGACGAGGCCGTGCTGATCGGGCCCGCGCCCGCCGCGCAGAGTTACCTCGTCGTCGACAAGATCCTCGAGGTCGCGCGCCAGACCGGCGCCCAGGCGATCCATCCCGGCTACGGTTTTCTGTCCGAGAACCCCGGATTCGCCGAGGCCTGCGCTGCGGCCGGCATCGTCTTCATCGGGCCGAAGCCCGACCAGATGCGCCGCTTCGGTCTCAAGCACACCGCGCGCGAGATCGCCGAGGCCGAGGGCGTGCCGCTCCTGCCCGGCACCGGCCTGCTGCCCGACGTCGCCACGGCGCTGCGTGAGGCCGAGCAGATCGGCTATCCGGTGATGCTCAAGAGCACCGCCGGCGGCGGCGGCATCGGCATGCAGCTCTGCTGGAATGCCGCCGAGCTCGAGCCCGCTTTTGCCCGCGTCGACCGTCTCAGCCGCGCCAACTTCAAGGAGAGCGGCCTCTTCCTCGAGAAGTACGTCGAACGCGCCCGTCACATCGAGGTGCAGATCTTCGGCGACGGCCGCGGCCACGTCGTCGCGC
Organism: Opitutaceae bacterium; assembly: GCA_035415285.1. Classification (GTDB taxonomy): domain Bacteria; phylum Verrucomicrobiota; class Verrucomicrobiia; order Opitutales; family Opitutaceae; genus CAJCBL01. The sequence continues at coordinate 17,388 of DAOOFR010000015.1, read as the reverse complement.
TCGGCGAACGCGACTGCTCCGTGCAGCGCCGCAACCAGAAGATCATCGAGGAGACGCCCGCGCCCGGCCTTTCCGAGGAGACGCGCACCCGCCTGCTCGATTGCGCGGAGCGGCTCGGCCGCGCCGCCGGTTATGAGTCGGCCGGCACCGTTGAGTTCGTCTACGACGACGCCGCCGAGAAGTTCTATTTCCTCGAGGTGAACACGCGCCTCCAGGTCGAGCACGGTGTGACCGAGGAGGTCACCGGTCTCGACCTCGTCGAGTGGATGGTCCGCCAGGCCGCGGGCGAACTCGACCTCTCCGGCTTTGTCCGCCGCGCGAGCGGCGCCTCGATTCAGGTACGTCTCTACTCCGAGGATCCGGGCAAGAATTTCCAACCCGCCACCGGCGTGCTCACCGAGTTCGTCATTCCGCGCAGCCTGCGCCTCGAAACGTGGTGCGAACGCGGCACCGAGGTCAGCCCGTACTACGACCCGATGCTCGCGAAGCTCATCGCCCGCGGCCCCGACCGCGCCGCCGCGCTCGCGCAACTCACGCAGGCGCTGGCCGAGACGCGCGTCGGCGGGCTGGAGACGAATCTCCTCTATCTCCGCCAGATCCTCGACTCCGCCGGCTTCGTCGCTGGCAAGGTCACGACGCGCTACCTCGAGAAACTGCCCTACGCGGCGCCAACGATCGAGGTGCTCGACGGTGGCACGCAGACCACCGTGCAGGACTATCCCGGTCGCATCGGCCACTGGGATGTGGGCGTGCCGCCCTCCGGCCCGATGGATCCGCTCGCATTCCGCCTCGCGAACCGCCTCGTCGGCAACCCCGCTTCCGCCGCCGGTCTCGAGATCACGCTCTCCGGCCCGACCCTGCGCTTCAACACCGCCGCCACCGTCGCCCTCACCGGCGCCGCGCTCGTCGCCACGCTCGACGGCAAGCCCGTCACCGCCTGGCGCGCTTTCCGGGTGAAGTCCGGCCAGACGCTCCGCCTCGGCGCGCTCACCGGCGCCGGCATGCGCGCGTATCTGGCGATCCGGCACGGCTTCGACGTGCCCGACTACCTCGGCAGCAAGAGCACGTTCACCCTCGGTCTCTTCGGCGGCCACGCCGGCCGCGCGCTGCGCACGGGGGATGTGTTGCGGGTGAACGCGGAAGGAATGGGTAGTTCGAAGTTGGAAGTTGGCCCTTCCACACCTGCGTCCGACCCAACTCCCAACTTCCAACTTCTCTCTCCGCGGTCCTCCCTTCCGCGCCTTCCGAAGTCCCTGATCCCCGCCTACACCCGGTCCTGGGAAATCTCCGTCCTCTACGGACCGCACGGCGCACCGGATTTCTTCCAGCCCGAGGACATCGCGGACCTCTTCTCCGCGACCTACGAGGTGCACTTCAACTCGGCGCGCACGGGCGTGCGCCTGATCGGTCCCAAGCCGCGCTGGGCGCGCACCGACGGCGGCGAGGCCGGCCTGCATCCGTCGAACATCCACGACAACGCCTACGCCGTCGGCGCGATCGATTTCACCGGCGACATGCCGATCATCCTCGGTCCCGACGGTCCGAGCTGCGGCGGCTTCGTCTGCCCGGCCACGATCATCTCCGCCGACCTCTGGAAGGCCGGCCAGCTCCGGCCGGGCGACAAGGTGCGGTTCCGGCCCGTAACGCCGGAGTACGCTCGGGAGCTGGAGGCTGCGCACGAGTACCAGATCGAGTCGCTTCAGCCGGCTCGCAGACGGGCCGGTGCAGTTGGCAGTTGGGAATTGGCAGTTGGTCGCAAGCGCCCGTCCACGCCTGCGTCCGACCCAACTACCAACTTCAAACTACCAACTCCTCCGCCGAGTCCCGCCGTACTCCACACCGTTGCTGCCCGTGGAGTTCTGCCCGCGGTGGTCTACCGTCGTGCTGGCGACAAATACCTGCTCGTCGAGTACGGCCCGCAGGTGCTCGACCTCGAGCTGCGCTTCCGCGTGCATGCGTTGATGCAATGGCTGAGCGAGAGCCACACGCCCGGGCTGCTCGACCTCACACCGGGCATCCGCTCGCTCCAGATCCATTTCGACAGCCGCGTGCTGCCGCTTGAGCGCCTCATGGAGACACTCCTCGACGCTGAGGTGCACCTGCCCGATCCCGACGACATGGAGGTGCCGACGCGCATCGTCCACCTGCCGCTTTCGTGGGAGGACGAATCCACGCTGCTCGCCATCCGCAAGTACATGCAGACCGTCCGCAAGGACGCGCCCTGGTGCCCGAGCAACATCGAGTTCATCCGCCGCATCAACGGCCTCGGCTCCGTCGAGGACGTGAAGCGCATCGCCTTCGACGCGAGCTACCTCGTGCTCGGCCTGGGCGACGTCTACCTCGGTGCGCCGGTCGCCACTCCCGTCGACCCGCGTCACCGGCTCGTGACGACGAAGTACAACCCGGCCCGCACGTGGACGCCCGAGAACGCCGTCGGCATCGGCGGAGCGTACCTCTGCGTGTACGGCATGGAGGGCCCCGGCGGCTATCAGTTCATCGGGCGCACCGTGCAGATGTGGAACCGCTGGCGCCAGACCGCCGATTTCACCGGCGGCAAGCCGTGGCTGCTCCGCTTCTTCGACCAGATCCGCTTCGAACCGGTGAGCGCGGAGGAATTGCTGCGCTTCCGCCGCGATTTCCCGCTGGGCCGCTACAAGCTGAATATTGAGCACAGCACCTTCCGCCTGCGCGATTACCGGAAGTTTCTCGCGGAAAACGGCGCCTCGATCGTGGCCTTCAAGGAGACGCAGCAACGCTCCTTCGAGGAAGAACGCCACCGCTGGGAGATCTCCGGCCAGCTCAACTTCTCCGCCGAGAGCGAATCCGCCGGCGCCACCGAGCAGGCCGAGCTACCGGCGGGCCACAAGGCCGTGCTCGCGCAGGTGCCGGGCAATGTCTGGAAACTCAACGTGAAGGTCGGCGACCGCATCGCGCCCGAGCAGGCGGTGGCCGTGCTCGAATCGATGAAGATGGAGATCTCCGTGCTCGCGACCGAGGGCGGCACCGTCACGCAGGTCCTTTGCGCCGAGGGCAAACCCGTCCAGGCCGGCGATGCGCTGGTCGTGATCGAGCCCGCCGCGACGGCGGGGGGAGAGGGGAAGAAGTAGTTGGAAGTTCGTCCGAGCAGTCATGGCGCGGCAGCAAGCGCCGGTTTCCACCACCAACTTCAAACTTCCAACTACCTCTTCCATGTCACCGACCCCTCTCCGCGAAGTCCTCGCCCGCATCGACGCGCGCGGCGCCGACCCCGTGTGGCTCAGCCACGTGCCGCATTCCGAGGTGCGCGCCTATGCCGCCACCGCCGGGGAGAACTCGGCGGCTCGGCCGCTTGCCGGTGTGCCGTTCGGCATCAAGGACAACATCGACCTCGCCGGCCTGCCGACGACCGCTGCATGCCCCGATTTCGCGTACACGCCGGCCGAGTCCGCGCCGGTCGTGCAGCGCCTGGTCGACGCCGGCGCCGTGCCGCTCGGTAAGACCAACCTCGACCAGTTCGCCACGGGGCTCGTGGGCGTGCGCTCGCCCTACGGTGTGCCGAAGAATCCCTACGGCGCGGCGTACCTTCCCGGTGGTTCGAGCTCCGGCTCCGCGGTCGCCGTCGCGGCCGGACTGTGCGATTTCGCGCTCGGCACCGACACGGCCGGCTCCGGCCGCGTACCGGCGGCGTTCAACAACCTCGTCGGCCTCAAGCCCACGCGCGGCCTGCTCAGCACGCGCGGCGTGGTGCCTGCGTGCCGCACGCTCGACTGCGTCTCGATCTTCACCCGCACGGTCGCCGCGGCGGCTGAGGTGCTCTCCGTCGCCGCCGCCTACGATCCGGAGGACCCGTACAGCCGCCCCGCCGCGCCGCCGGTAGTCGACGAATCCTGGCCGCCGCGCGTCGGCGTGCCGCGCGCCGACCAGCTCGAGTTCTTCGGAAACTCGGCCGCCGCCGCGCTCTTCGCGACTGCCGTCGAGCGTTGGAAGCTGCTCGGGGCGAAGATCGTCGAGGTCGACTTCGCGCCGTTCCTCGCCGCCGCGCGCCTGCTCTACGAGGGCCCGTGGGTGGCGGAGCGGTACGCGGCGATCCGCGACTTCATCGAAGCGAAGCCCGAGGCGCTGCATCCGGTGACGCGCAAGATCATCGAGGGAGCGAAGCCGCTCACCGCCGTCGGTGCGTTCGACGCGATGTACAAACTTGCCGCGCTCCGCCGCCAGACTGAGGCCGTGTGGGCGAACATCGACGTGCTGCTCACGCCAACCACCGGCACGATCTACACCGTCGCGGAGGTCGAGGCCGACCCGGTGCGCCTGAACTCGAATCTTGGTTACTACACGAACTACCTGAACCTGCTCGACCTCTGCGCGATCGCCGTGCCCGCCGGGTTCCTGCCGAACGGCCTGCCGTGGGGCGTCACGCTCGTGGCGCCGGCGTTCTGCGACGACCGCGTGCTCCGCCTCGGCGCGAAGTTCCTCGGCGAGCCGGCGCCCGTGTGCGCGTTGCCGCCCGCAGGGCCGTCGACGCTGGTGGCCGTCTGCGGCGCGCACCTCAGCGGGTTGCCGCTCAACTGGCAGCTCACCCAGATCGGCGCCACACTCGAGCGCACGACGCGCACCGCGCCGACCTACAAGCTCTACGCGCTGCCCGGCACCACGCCGCCCAAGCCCGGCATGATTCGCGTGGCCGAGGGTGGCGGCGCGATCGAGGTCGAGGTCTGGCGCGTGCCGCTCTCCGGTTACGGCCGCTTCGTCGCCGGAATCCCAGCACCGCTCGGCATCGGCACGATCACGCTGGAGGACGGAACGTCGGTGCAGAGCTTCGTCTGCGAAGCGCTCGCCGTCCAAGGCGCCCGCGACGTCACAAGCTTCGGCGGCTGGCGGACATTTCTTCGTTCCTAAGGATTCTCTCCGGGGTGGTTCGCCCGGGGGCGCGTGGCGTACAGCCAGAGCCGTGCGAGCAGCCAGCCGGGCGCAAAGGCGAAGAGGAAGACGCGCAGCAACAGGAACACCGCGGTCACCCCGAGGGCGACACGGGAGTCGGCGCCCGGGGCGAGCAGGTGCTCAAGCAGATTCACGCGGGCCAGGATCTGCAGCAGGACAAAGTGCACCGCGACCAACATGGCGGCCTCGATGAGGATGCGACGGAGCGTGGGCGGGCGGCGTTTCATCGCAATCTCGGCAGACGACTGAAGGGAACGAAGGAAACAAAGGTTCGAGGAGCCGCAGGAGGGCGGAGTTTGTGCGCTTGCGGTTCTCTGCCCAACGGCGGCCGACGACCGTTGTTGACCGTGCAGGTGCCCAGCTCTTTCGGACTTCGTTCTCTTCGTTGCCTTCTGTGGGGTCCGATTGTGCCTTCGAGTATCATGGGCGGACGGGCTGCGCGGTGAACATCGCGAGCATGATGGCGTTGCCGAGTGGACCGCCGGTGATGAAGAAGCGTTCGTCGCCGCGCGTGACGGGAGCGCCCATGAGGTAGGCGGTGCGCGCGAGGCTGACATACAACGAGCGGTCGCCGAAGGCTCGGCTGGTCGCGATGGTGAACCCTGTGCCCGAGGGACTCATGCCGAAGATGAGAGGGCCGGAGTCGATGTCGCCGCCACCCCGTTCGCCAGCGGCGTACTCGTCGACATAGCCGAAACCGAGGATCGAGCCGGCGAGGTGGGTGCGCAGCGACTGGAAATAGGGACGCGCGACATCGGGATCAGCCATCGCAAGGAAGTACGCGGCGAGCGCGGTGCCGCTGGCGCGGCCACGGTCCGTCGGCTGACCGGAACGATGATCGATCGCCTGCAGCAGCAGTCCGGTGCGCGGATCGCGCCATCGGGTACGGAAGCATTCGCGGGTGCCGGAAATCGCGGCCGAATGGTCGGCACCGGTGAGGCGTTGGTGGAGCAGGAGCGACGCAAGGCCAGAGGCGTTGTCGACTGGGTAGGCCTCGTCCGGGTAGGTCTCGATGATCTGGTGCGGCGCGGCTTGGAAACGGCGGGCAAGGGCGGCGGAGATGCGGTCGTTGAGAGCAGTGTGGCGCGAGTCGGCGAAGGTCGCGCGATCGAGCGTGAGCACCAAGTTGAGGTAGCCGAGGTAGGCGGCGTGGCCGTGCGGGCCGTCGAGGGAGTCTAGTGCGTCCTCGTTCCACGATTGTGCGTCGAAGGCGCGGACCGCAGGCGAGAGCAGACCGGCGATGGCGTTTTCGACGCCGGGCCGCAGCTCGTCGCGAAGCTCCGGATGCTCACGACAGGTCTGGAGCAGGCCGAGCGCCGCCATCTGGTACGTGCCGAACGCCCACTCGCCGCGGAAGAGAGCACTGTCGGAGGTGAACGCGTCGGAGGAGATGCCGTGCTTCACTGTCGCCGCGACATGGCGCGCCAGCGCGGCGACGGTATGGGGATCTCCTTCGAACCAGCGTTCGCCTTCGCGACCGCACCACCAACGCGGGACGAGGATGGTGGCGCCGGCGAAGAGCAACACGGCAACAAACCAGCACCGCCAGTGGGGCCGGGTTCGGGAGGCGAAACGCACGATGCGACGGTGTGCTTTGGCTCGCATGACAGCAAGCGCCGGGGCGGCGCGTGCCGAGAAGCTCGGATCAGGCGGTGGCCGGGGTAGGGTACTCTGGGCGCAACAGCCCGAAGCAGAGCGAGCCAGTGACGGTGTCGTCGGGGTGGCGCTTGTCCTCGCGCACATGGCCTTCGAGACGGAAGCCGCAGCGTTCGGCGACGCGGCGGCTGCCGGTGTTGGTATCGTCGCACCAGAGGCCGACGCGGTGGGCGCCGAGATCCTCGAAAGCGAAGCGCAGCGCGCGCCGGGCGGCCTCGGTGAGGTAGCCCTGGTTGACGTGCGCGCAGTCGGCGAAGAAGCCGAGGTTGAGCGCAGGCAGGGCGTCGTTGGTCACGCCGAGGTAGATCTGGCCGGCGAACTCCTCGGTGCCGCGAAGGAAGACACCGAGGACGAAGGCGCGACGCTCCTGCCACTGTGCGGCGAAGTCGCGGAGCACGCGCGCGGCGTCGGCTTCGCAGTGGATTGAGAAGACGGAGTTGCCGGACTCGTGGCGGGCGAGGTGGTCGCGGTTGCGCTGCGCCATGGCGAAGTACCACGGTGCATCCTCCGCGCGGTAGGGCCGCAGGAAGAGGCGGGGCGTATCGAGGCGCTCGGGTAGGGCGCGCAGTTGGCGGAGCGGCATGGGAAGGCGGACTGTGTGGACTGAGTGGACCCTGTGGACGAAGTGGACAGCCGGCGACGCTCGGTTATGAGTGATGGCATGGAGCGGGAGCCGTTGATCCAGCCCCACGGCGGGTACCGGAAGCTGAAGAGCTTCCAAATGGCGCAGCTGGTGTACGATGTGACGGTGCGTTTCTGCGAGCGGTATATTGACCGGAGGAGCCGCACGAACGACCAGATGGTGCAGGCTGCACGGAGCGGTGTGCAGAACATCGCCGAGGGCAGCAAGGCCAGCGGCACCTCGAAGAAGACCGAGCTGAAACTCACGAACGTGGCCCGTGCCTCGCAGGAGGAACTGCGGCTCGATTACGAAGACTTCCTGCGACAACGCGGGCTGGCGCTATGGGAGCGCGGTGACCCGCGGAGAGAGATTCTGATCGCCCGGCGGTGCCGCACGGCGGACGAGGTCGCGGAGTGGGGACGGGAAGTGCATGAGCGCGGGGCTGCTGCGGGCGGAGAAGTCGACGGTGGACGAAGTGGACTCTCTGGACAGGGTGGACGGAGTGGACCCGGTGGACAGAAGGTGGCCAGTGGCGAGGGCCTGCGGTCCACAGAGTCCAGCAAGTCCAGACCGTCCAACTATCCGGAGATCGCAGCGAATGCAGCGCTGGTGCTGATCGCGGTGGCGTGTGCATTGCTCGACCGGCAGATCAAGGCGCAGGCGGAGGCCTTCGAGAAAGAGGGCGGGTTCACGGAAAGGCTCTACCGGGTAAGGCAGCAGCGGCGCGGGCGGTAGGGCGCGGCGGATCGGGTGGACTTTGTGGACGATCTGGACGGCGTGGACTTGGTGGACGGCCGGAAAGGGCGAGCGTGGAGCACGGATCGCCTGAGAACAGGCGCCCACCACGCGTGTGCCTCAAAAGAGAAAGTATCGCTGCGCCATGGGCAGAACCTTGGCGGGTTCGCAGGTGAGGTGGACGCCGTCGGCTTTCACGGTGTAGGTCTCGGGATCGACCTCGATCTTCGGGATGGTGTCGTTGAGGACCATGTCGCGCTTGCCGATCTTGCGGCAGCGCTGCACGGCGACGAGTTCGCGGCGGAGGCCCAGATCGCGGATACCGTGCTTCTGCTTGAGCGAGGCTTCGCTGACGAAGGTGAGGCTGGTGCTCCCGATCGCGCGGCCGTGGGCGCCGAACTGCGGGCGGTAGAACATCGGCTGCGGCGTGGGGATCGAGGCGTTGGGATCGCCCATGTTGGCCCACGCGATGAAGCCGCCCTTGAGGATCATCTCGGGCTTCACGCCGAAGAGCGCGGGCTTGTAGATCACGAGATCAGCGAGTTTGCCGACGGCGACGGAGCCGACGACGTGGCTGATGCCGTGCGCGATCGCGGGGTTGATGGTGTACTTCGCGAGGTAGCGGAGGGCGCGGAAGTTGTCGGCGTCGGCGTGCGAGGAACCGGTGAGCGCGCCGAACTGCACCTTCATCTTGTGCGCGGTCTGCCAGGTGCGGCAGATGACCTCGCCGATGCGGCCCATGGCCTGCGAGTCGGAGGACATCATCGAGATGGCGCCCAGATCGTGGAGACGGTCCTCGGCGGCGATGGTCTCGGGGCGGATGCGCGACTCGGCGAAGGCGACGTCCTCGGGGATCTTCGAGTCGAGGTGGTGGCAGACCATGAGCATGTCGAGATGCTCGTCGATGGTGTTGACCGTGAAGGGGCGCGTGGGGTTGGTCGAGGACGGGAGGACGTTGGCCTCGCCGCAGACGCGGATGATGTCGGGCGCGTGGCCGCCGCCGGCGCCTTCGGAGTGGAAGGTGTGGATCGTGCGGCCCTTGAAGGCGCGCAGGGTGTCGTCGACGTAGCCGGACTCGTTGAGCGTGTCGGTGTGGATGGCGACCTGGACGTCGAGCTCATCGGCCACGCCGAGGCAGGTGTCGATCGCGGCGGGGGTGGTGCCCCAGTCCTCGTGGAGTTTGAGACCGATGGCGCCGGCGAGGATCTGTTCGCGTAACGGCTTCGTGGTGGCGCAGTTGCCCTTGCCGAGGAAACCGAGGTTCATCGGGAACGCCTCGGCCGCCTCGAGCATGCGGTGCATGTTCCAGGCGCCCGGCGTGCAGGTGGTGGCGAGCGTGCCGTGCGCGGGGCCGGTGCCGCCGCCGAGCATGGTGGTGATACCGGAGCTGATGGCCTCGTCGATCTGCTGCGGGCAGATGAAGTGGATGTGCGAGTCGATGCCGCCGGCGGTGACGATGCAGCCTTCGGCCGCGAGGGCCTCGGTGCAGGCGCCGACGATCATCGGGTTCTTCTTCTTGGTGGCGGGGTCGGCGTAGACCGAGCCGATGCCGGACTGGATACCGGGGTTGCCCGCGTGGCCGATGCCCACGATGCGGCCGTGCTTGATGCCGATGTCGGCTTTGATGACGCCGAGAAGCGGGTCGAGGATGAGGGCGTTGGTGATGACGAGGTCGAGCGACTCGGCGTCGGTCGCGGTGGGCGACTGGCCCATGCCGTCGCGCAGGACCTTGCCGCCACCGAACTTGATCTCGTTGCCGTAGCCGGCGACCTCGGCGATGAGGTCGCGCTCGATCTGGACGAAGAGTTCGGTGTCGGCGAGGCGGACACGGTCGCCGGTGGTGGGGCCGAACATCTCGGCGTATTGGCGGCGGGAAAGATAGAGCGGCATGGCGGGAAAGGCGGAGCGCGGGGGTGCGGCGAGGCGGTGGTGGACAGTGGACGGGGTGGACTGCCTGGACGCGGTGGACGAAGTGGACGGTGGAGTGGGCTAGCGCTTCTTCTTGGCGGAGGGTTTCGGCCGTTTCGGAGAAACGGTTCTACCTTTGTCAAGCTGGCCGGAGACGAGGGCGTTGAGTCCGAAGACTTCACGCTGGCCGGCGAGGGCGACGAGTTCGACCCGCTTGGTGTCGCCCGCCTCGAAGCGCACGGCGGTGCCGGCGGGGATGTTGATGCGGAAGCCGCGGGCGGCGGCGCGGTCGAAGGCGAGCGCGGTGTTCGTCTCGAAGAAGTGGTAGTGCGAGCCGACTTGGATTGGGCGGTCGCCGGTGTTCACGACTTCGAGCGTGACGGTGGGCAGGCCGAGGTTGGCCGGGAGTGTGGCGGGCTCGGAAGCGGGGATGATTTCGCCGGGGATCATGGGAATTGCGGAAGGGGGATTTCGGATTGCGGATTGGGCGAGCCCGGAAGGGGGACTGTGGAAGTCTTGGAAAGGGAAACGGGCAGAGAACGGGAGGAGGATAACCTGGAACCCAGGGACTCAGGAAGAGGAGAAGCCGGAGCGCTGGGTGGTTCGATCATTCCGCAATCCGGATTCCGAGATCCGCAATCGGCTCACCGGATCGGGTTGTGGACGGTGACGAGTTTGGTGCCGTCGGGGAAGGTGGCCTCAACCTGGACCTCGTGGATCATCTCGGCGACGCCTTCCATGACCTGGTCGCGCGTGAGGAGCGTAGTACCGAAGTTCATGAGATCGGCGACGGTGCGGCCGTCGCGGGCACCTTCCATGATCTCGTAGGAGATGATGGCGATGGCCTCGGGATAGTTGAGCTTGAGGCCGCGCGCCTGGCGCCGGCGGGCGAGATCGGCGGCGACGACGATCAGGAGTTTTTCGCGCTCGCGAGGGGTGAGATGCATGGCGGAAGAGGAAAGTAGTGAGTAGCGGGTAGTGGGTAGCGAGTAGGGCGGAGAACGGAGGGCACCAGTGGGAGTTGATGTGGATCGAATGCTCGCTACCCGCTACTCACTACTCGCTACTTCTAGGTCAGACCTGCAGGTGCTCTTTGACGACTTCATCGGTGAGGGAGGCGATGGGGCCGGAGGCGACGACGGCGCCGCGGTCCATGGCGTAGAAACGGTCGGCGACCTCGCGGCAGAAGTCGACGTATTGCTCGACGAGGAGAATGGCGAGCTGGCCCTCGGCGTGGAGGGCCTTGAGCGCGTGCTGCACCTCTCCGAGGAGATCGTGGCGGAGCTCCTCCTCCTTCAGTTTCTTCAAGGTGTCGCCGATGTGGTCGATGATCGAGGGCTGGATACCCTCGGTGGGTTCGTCGAGGATGAGCAGGCGCGGGCCGGTGAGGAGCGCGCGGCCGATGGCGAGCTGCTGCTGCTGGCCGCCGGAGAGCACGCCGCCTTTGCGGGAGAGCATCTCCTTCAGGACCGGGAAGAGGGTGAAGACGCGCTCGAGGGCGCGCTTGGCGGCGGGGCCCTTCACGCGGTGCACAACGAGGCCGACATGGAGGTTCTCCTCGACGGTGAGATGGGGGAAGATGTCGCGGCCCTGCGGCACGTAGCCGATGCCGAGGCGGGCGCGGGCGTCGGAAGAGAGGCGTTGGATGGGCTGGCCGGCGAAGGCGATCGAGCCGGCGCGGATCGGGAGCACGCCCGTGATGGAGCGCAGCGTGGTGGTTTTCCCGACACCGTTGCGGCCCATGAGGGCGACGACTTCGCCGGGGTTCACCTCGAGGTCGACGCCGCGGAGGATGCGCGAACCGCCGATGTCGGTCTCGACAGAGGAAAGCTGGAGGAGGGCGGTGGACACGGTTGCGGAAGAGTGAATGTGGAAATCAGGAAAGCGGGAAACGGAGGAGGATGGCGGAGCGAAAAAGGAAGATCTGGAACTCAGGAAATCAGGAAGCGGAGGAGTCGGACGGTCACAGAGGGCACGGAGAGACGGAGGAGGACACAGAGGGGGAATCGAGGATGGGAACGGAAGACTGGAGCGCAGCGTACATTGGGTGCTCTGGGTTCTCCTCCGGTCTCTGTGGCCTCTGTGACGGATCAATCTTCATTTGGTGGGTTTGCCGCGGCCGAGGTAGACTTCGCGGACCTTCGGGTTGGCCTGGACGTCGTCGAACTTCCCTTCGCAGAGGACGGTGCCCTGGTGGAGAACGGTGACCTTGCCGTTCTGGGCGATCTGGCGGACGAAGGTCATGTCGTGCTCGATCACGATCAGACTGTGCTTCCCGGCGAGGGAGAGGAGGAGTTCGCCGGTGCGGTGGGTCTCCTCGTCGGTCATGCCGGCGGCGGGTTCGTCGACGAGCAGGAGCTTGGGCTGCTGGGCGAGCAGCATGCCGATCTCGAGCCACTGCTTCTCGCCGTGGGCGAGCAGGCCGGCGAGCCAGTCGCGTTTCCCGTCGAGACGGATCAGCTTGAGCAACTCGTCGAGGCGGTCGCGGTCGGTGGAGTCGAGCCGATGGAAGAGCGAGGCGAAGACGCCGCGCGGGCCCTTGAGGGAGAGCACGAGGTTATCCCAGACGGTGTGCTCGGTGTAGACGCTCGGCGTCTGGAACTTGCGGCCGATGCCGAGGCGGTTGATCTGGTATTCGTTACGCGAAGTCAGATCGATCGTGGTGGCGGGATCTGAACCGAACTCGATCTTGCCGGTGTCGGGTTTGGCGCGGCCGGAGATGAGGTCGAAGAAGGTGGACTTGCCGGCGCCATTGGGGCCGATGACGGTGCGCAACTCGCCCTCGAAGAGATAGAAGTGGAGGTCGGAGATGGCGCGGAAGCCGTCGTAGGTTTTGTTGACGTCTTCGACGGTGAGGATGGCGGAGGGCATCGGCGGAGAATGCGGATTTCGGAATGCGGAGCGGGCGCGGGGAGATGAAGAGAATCCGGAACTCAGCGTAGACGCGCGCCGGGGCTCGGCCTCGCGGGAAAGCAACACTGTGAAACGATCCATCCGAAAGTTGACCATTCTGCCGTCCGGCAGAACACGGATGGGCACGGATGACCAGAGAACGATCCGTGTTCATCCGTGTTCATCCGTGGTTTAAGGTTCATGTTGCTTGAGTGGGAATCAGGAACGGAGGTGCGCTGATGCGGAGAAGGAATGTGGAACTCAGGGAATCAGGAACGGAAGAGCAGGGAGGGGCCGCGGATGGAGGCAGAAAAGGCTTCGGAGCCGGAGAGGGAGGAACGGGGGCGGACGCTGCGGCGTGGCTATTTGGTGGTGACAGTGCCGGGAGTGGCGGCCGATGCAGCGGAGGGCGCGGCGGGAGCCGGGGACTTCTTTCTGAACCAACCGCGGACGATGCGGGGGATGCTCACGATGCCGCCGGGAAGGAAGAGGACCACGAGGATGAAGAGGCCGCCCATGAGCAGAATCCAGAGTTCGGGGATGGCGCGGGTGGCCCAACTCTTGAGCGCGTTGACGCCGACCGCGCCGATCACCGGACCGAGCAACGTGCCGCGGCCACCGACGGCGACCCAGACGACGGCTTCGAGAGATTTCTCGGGCGTCATCTCGCTCGGGTTGATGATGCCGACCTGCGGGACGTAGAGCGCCCCGCCCACGGCGGCGATGAGCGCGCTCACGATGAAGATGAAGAGCTTGAAGTGGGCGGTGGCGTAGCCGGAGAAGAGGGCGCGGTTCTCGCCGTCGCGCACGGCCTGCTGCACGAGCCCGAACTTGGTGCCGTTGAGCCAGCGGCAGAGGAGATAGACGACGAGGAGCGTGACGGCGGTAACGACGAAGAGGCCGCGTTGCGTGGCGGGCTCCCGGATATCGAAGCCGAGGATGAACTTGAAGTCGGTGAAGCCGTTGTTGCCGCCCAGGAGCATGTCGTTGCGGAAGAACATGAGCGCGGCGCCGTAGGTGAGCGCCTGGGTGAGGATCGAGAAGTAGACGCCCTTGATGCGGGAGCGGAAGGCGAGGTAGCCGAACACCCACGACAACAGACCGGGCAGGACCAGCACCATCGCGAGCGCGAACGGGAAACTGGAGAACGGTTTCCAGAAGGTCGGCAGCTCCGTCCAGCCGAGGAAGACGAGGAAGTCGGGGATCGGTTGGCGGTACTGGCCGAGGTCGCCGATCATGCGCATGAGGTGCATGCCCATCATGTAGCCCCCGAGGCTGAAGAAGAGCGCCTGGCCGAGGGAGAGCAGACCGGTGTAGCCCCAGAGCAGATCGACCGAGATCGCGAGCAGCGCGTAGCAGAGATACTTGCCCCAGAGGTTGATCGCGAAGTTGGAGATCCAGCCCTGCTGGTTGGCGAAGGGCAGGACGAGCACGACGAGGATCGCGAGGATCCCGACGGCGATCAGCTCGCCGCGCGAGATGGCGCGGGGATTGCGGCGGGCGGCGAGAAAGGCGGCGAGGCGGGACATGCCGGTGGGCGGTGGACGGTAAGCGGTGGACGGTTGCCGGTGGACGATTGACGGTAGACCGTGGACGGTGGATACGGTGGCTCAGTCGAGGCTGCGGCTGCGGGTGACGAAGAGCCCGGCGGGGCGCCATTGCAGGAAGAGGATGATGGCGACGAGCACGAGGATCTTGCCCAGCACCGGATTGCCGAGCGCCTGCTGGAGCGCCTGATCCGCGAATCCGATACCGGTGGCGCTGAGGACGGTGCCGGCGATGTTGCCCACGCCGCCCACGACGACGGTCATGAAGCAGTCGACGATGTAGTTCTGGCCGAGCGAGGGGCCGACGTTGCCGATCTGGCTGAGGAAGGCGCCGGCGAGACCGGCGAGACCGCTGCCGAGGCCGAACGTGAGCATGTTCACGCGGCTGGTGCGCACGCCCATGCAGGAGGCCATTGCGCGGTTCTGCATGACGGCGCGGATGAGCAGACCGAGGGAGGTGCGCGTGAGCACGAGCCAGACGCCGAGCACGATCAGGCCGGCGAAGCCGATGACGAAGACGCGGTTCCAGCCGAGGAGGATGTCGTTCACCGTCCAGTTGCCGCTGAGAAAGGCGGGACTGGAGACCTGGACGTTGTTCGCGCCGAAGATGAAACGGAAGAGCTGCTGCAACACGAGCGAGACCCCCCAGGTCGCGAGCAGGCTCTCGAGCGGGCGGCGGTAGAGGAAACGGATCACCCCGCGCTCGAGCGCGACACCGACCGCAGCGGCGGCGAGGAAGCTCAGCGGGAGCGCCACGAGGAAATACGACTGATAGGCCCAGCCGGTGGCGCCGAAGCCGGGCAGGTTGATCGTGAACTTGCCGAACGGAGACAGCGCCAGGCCGCCGCCGAAGATGTTCTGCACCACATAGGTCGTGTAGGCGCCGACGGCGATCATCTCACCGTGCGCCATGTTGATGACGCCCATCAGGCCGAACGTGATCGCCAAGCCGAGGGCGACGATGAGGAGAATGCTGCCGAGCGAGGCACCGCGGAACAGCGTACCCAGAAAGTTGACGGTCGAGCGGTGCGACTCGATCGCGCGGAGCGCGGCGCGCGCGGCCTCGATCAGCGCGGGTTTCCGGGCCGCCTCGGCGTCGCGCAACGCGGCCTTGACCAAATCGGCGCTGGCGAGCGTGTGGAGGGTCTTGAGCTCCGCGAGGGCGGCGAGTTTCCCGGCGTCAGTCGGGGCCTTGAGGCCGATGAGGGCGATCGCCTCGCGCAGCGTGGTGCGGGCGCGTGGCTCGGTCTCGGACCCGAGGCAGTTCTGGAGAATCGGAAGCTTCTCGGAGTCCTGCGCGAAGCCGACGACCTGGATGGCGCGGAGGCGTTTCTCGAGGTCCGGCGAGCCGAGGTCGCGGAGATCGAGCACGGCTTTCATGGCGCGGCGGAGCGCGGAGGTGTGCTCGACGGCCGTGAGGTCGGCGCCCACGAGGCGGAGGGGGACGCCGGCGGCGTCGAGGAGCGGTTGGCCATCGGCGATGCGGAGCGCGGACTGGGCCTCGGCGGCGTCCTTTTCGCCCACGAGCTGGACGGGCACGGTGGCGCCCGCGGGCGCGGCGTAGAGGAAAAGTGAATCTTTGCGCCAGGCCTCGAGGAGGGCGGGAATGGCTTCGTCGGCCTGGCCGGCGAGGGATGCGATGAGGTCGCGCTGTCTGGCCGGCGAGTCGGCGAGGGTCGCCTCGGCGATCGTGGCGCGAGCGGAGTCGGTGGCGCGGGCGACAGCGGGGGCGAGCGCGAAGGCGAGGAGCGCGGCGGAAAGGCAGAGCCGGAGGACGGTGCGGGCGGAGTTGCTCACAGGTGGTGAAGCCGATTACGCAGGGATCGGGCCAAGTTTGCGGGCGCGAATGAAAGAAACCGATGGGGCGGAGTCGGCGGTGCCGGAGGTGCAGGTTTCACATGGCGGGCGTGACGTTTACGCGCCGAAGGCGACCAGTGCCCGGCCCACCATCGGAGGAGCGCATGATCGAAAACGCGCAGGGCGCTGGGCGAAAGGCTACGGTTCCGTAGGGGGCGCGCTGCGGAAGAGAAAGAGGGCGCCGTCGCGGGGCGCTTCAGTCCCTGCAGAGCGACGAGGAGACCGAGGAGGCGAGTGTTTGGTCCTGTGCGTGTTTGTGGCGGTGGTACCGAGCGCGGGCGGGGTCTGCCGGCCCGGGCTGAAGCGCCGGGCCACGGACGGAAAATGCGAAGGGCGGCGCCGGTTCGCGGCGCCGCCCTGCTGGTATGAATCGAACTGCGCGGAAGAGTGATCCCAGCGGCCTACTTGAACTTACCCTTCAGCCAGGGCTCGCCGTAGACGTTCTCGAAGGACTTGAGGATCTTGAACTGGCCGTCGGCCTTGGTCTCGCCGATGTAGACGTTCTTGGTCAGGTGCATGTTCGGCTGCGTCGTGACGGTGCCGCCGGGCCCGGCGAAGGAGAGACCGGACTTCCAGGCGGTGCGGACGGCGTCGACATCGAACGTGCCGGCCTTTTCGACCGCGGCTTTCCAGAGGTAGACGCCGTCGTAGGACAGGACCATCGGCGAGCAGGTGACGCGCCCGTCCTTGACGATGCCGGGCACGGTGCTCTTCGCGAGCCAGGCCTTGAAATCGGCGACGAACTTCTTGTTCGCGGGAGTATTCAGGGACTGGAAGTAGGTCCAGCAACCGAGCTGGCCGACGAGCTGGTCGGCGGGCAGGCCGCGGAACTCGTCCTCGGAGATCGAGAAGGAGACGACCGGGCAGGTCTCGGCGTCGAGACCGGAGGCGGCGTATTCCTTGAAGAACGGGACGTTGGTGTCGCCGTTGAGGGTGGAGATCACGCAGGCGTCGCCGGAGGCGGCGAACTGTTTGATCTCGGCGACGATCTGCTGGTAGTCGGTGTGGCCGAAGGGCGTGTACTTGCCGGCGGAGATGATCTTGCCGGACTCGTCCTTCTTGAAGCCGCCGCCGATGTTCTCGAGCGGTACGCCCTTGGAGAGCAGGTACTCGAGCAGCACGAGGTTGGTGGTCTGCGGGTAGACGTAGTCCGAGCCGAGCAGGTAGAACTTCTTCTTCCCTTCCGCGAGGTAGTAGTCGACGGCGGGAGTGGCCTGCTGGTTCACGGCCTCGGCGGTGTAGGCGACGTTC
>DAOOFR010000014.1:0-34994 GCA_035415285.1 Opitutaceae bacterium | reverse complement strand
TCTGCAGCCGCTCCGAGAGCAGCTCATGCACGCGATCCTCGACCGAACCGCGGTACCGCAGGTTGTAGACGAGAGCCGAACCGCGAGATTCGCGCAGAAGGGTGCGCGTAACTATGCGCATCGCGCATATCCGCGGGAGGGAGTTCACGCATGACCCTTGGGGTGGTGTAGGTGCCATCGCCCCCGTGACGCGCACCTTCCATGCGAATCAAGCCTTCGGCTTCGAGCGCATGCAGAAGTCGCAGCGTTTAGTGTCGGTCGAGTCGCGTGATCTCACGAGTGGCGGCATTGGCGAGCGGCCCGCATTCAAGGGCGAGTACCTGCACGGTGGCTGGAGCCGCACCATGGATCACGCCATCTCGGGGAGTTCCAGCCACCGGAGTCTCGCAGTGCCGAGGCGGCGGTGGCGGGTTTGCGGAGGGAGACGAGGAGAGCGGAGCGGAAAACGCAAGGGGCTGGATACGGCACGAGCCGCCGGTGCGGCTCAGCGCGGGCGCAGTGCATCCTGCGAAATTTCCGGAACCTTCTCCGCGACCGCGCGTCTATCTCCACGTGCTTGTTTGTCCCGCCTAGCGGGATGTTTGGGGATACTACCGACCAATAAGACGGGCCGCCAAGGGGTTGGCGGCCTGTCGCTTTTCCGGAACACGGCAGCGCCGTGGCGGGCCGAACGAAACCGACATTACGGGGTCGGCGTCGCCGCCTTCGCGGCCTTCGCGTACTCGGCGATCACTCCGTCGAACGAGCCGTTGGAGAAGAACACCACCAGCCGCGGTTGCGCCACCATGGGCGGCAGTGTCTCGCGGCGCAGCGCCTCGAACACGTCGCCGTTCCTGGCGAAGTGGCGGGCGTGGACATTCGCGGCCTCGAGCTGCTGCGCGACGGCCTCGGCGTCGAAGCGTTCGCCCTCGGCGAGCTTCTCGGCGCGGTTCACGGCGCCCAGGTAGACCTCGTCGGCCTCCGCGAGCGCGCGGGCGAACCCGCCCTGCAGGACCTTCGTGCGTGCGGTGTTGCTGCGCGGCTCGAAGACCGCGGTGAGCGTGTGTCCGGGAAAACGCGACCGCAGCGAGCGCAGCGTCTCGTGCAGCGCGGTGGGATGGTGGCCGAAGTCCTCGACGACCGTGAGCGCGGGCGAACGGTGCAGGATCTCCTGGCGGCGCTTCACGCCGCGGAAACGCTCGAGCGAGGAGAGGTCGAGCTTCGCGGGCTCGTCGCCGTGGAGCAGCAGGCCGGCCGCGGTGGCGGCCATCGCCGCGTTGCGGGCGTTGAAGAGGCCGGGGATGCGCCAGCGGATCTTCGCCCACGGGCGGCCGCGCCAGACCAGCTCGAAGGAGGCGCCATGCGGGTCCTCGGAGAAGCCGCGCAGGAGGACGTCGTTGCCCTCCTCCACCCCGACGCGCACCACCTGTGTCCACGGCATGGATCCGAGGGCGCGGAGGTTGAGGTCGTCGCCGTTCATCACCACGAAGCCGCTGCGCGGGACAATGCGCACAAGGTGCGAGAACGTGCGCTGGATGTCGGCGAGGTCGCGGAAGATGTCGGCGTGGTCGAACTCGAGGTTGTTGAGCACGGCGATGCGCGGCGCGTAGTGGATAAACTTGCTGCGCTTGTCGAAGAACGCGCTGTCGTACTCGTCGCCTTCGATGGCGAACGGCCCGCCGGCGGCGCCGAGGTTGGTCCCCGTGGGCGGGTCGAGCGGCACGCCGCCGATCAGCCAGCCCGGGTCGGTCGCGGCCTCGCGCAGGAGGAAGGCGGCGAGCGCGGTCGTCGTGGTTTTTCCATGCGTGCCGGCGACGACGATGTTGCGGCGCGTGCGCAGGACGAGGTCGTGGAGCAGCTGCGGGAGCGAGGCGAAGGGGAGCGCGCGGGTGTCGAGCAGCCACTCGACCTCGGGATTGCCGCGCGACATGGCGTTGCCGATCACGACCAGGTCGGGCGCGAGCGCGCGCAGCCGGTCCGGGTCGTAGCCCTCGTGGATCGTGACGCCCGCCTCGCGCAGCACCGTGCTCATCGGCGGGTAGATCCCGGTATCGGCGCCGAGCACCTCGTGCCCGGCCTGGCGCAGCAGCAGCGCGGCGTTGCCCATGGCGGTGCCGCAGATGCCCATGAAGTAAACTCTCATATTTCTCCCATCCTTTCCAAAGTGATCTTACCTATGAAGCTCTCCTCTGAAAGACTGGCTCGCATCTCCGAAATTGGCCCACTTTTGACCAGTTTTCGCGAAAAGTGGTATAAATGATGTGGTATAAATTTACCCTGTGGCAGGCCGTCCCCACGGAGGGTCTGAGACGAAGTTTTGCCAGTCCGGATCATTTGCCGGGCACGTTGAAGCAAATCCCGCAGCTCGTGAAGCGCCTTCTGTGAACGACGGTGGGCTTCGGAGTCCCTCACGCTCCGCGCCGCGTACCAGCGTCAAGGCGGTCGCGCTCGCACGAGCGCGGACATGGCTTCGGGACGCGCAGACACGCGCACCAATTATCGCCACCAAAGCGAAGTCGCGAACGCGGTACAAATACCTCAAGCGCAGACACTAAAATCCGCCGAGGTCGACTTTGGGTTGCCGGGCGGCAATCATCCCTTCCAGCCTAGTCTTCAGACCCGAGTCGTTTATGTTCGCGATGAGTTTCTCGGCCACATCCATCTGATTGGCCTCGATAGCATGGACGGCTTGCCGCTCCCAGATCTGGTCCAGCGCCTCCAGTCGTGCGGAGGCCGGGCTCAGCCGGTTCGCCAGCAGCTTGGCATTATCCCAATCGCTCTTGGCCAGATACTCCTCGAACAAGTCCAACCCAAGCTGGTTCTCCAACTGCTGCCTGGCCTGCTCGTCCGGGATCCCGGCACATAGATCCAACGCCTCGCTCTTGCGGCCATTCATCACTGCCTGCGCGATCTTGAACAGGGGGTCCTTGGCGACGTACGCTTCTTGTGTCTGGGGAGGCAACTCCGAGAACGATGCGATGACATCTTGGATTTTCCCTTGGTGCAGCGCTTGGACTGCCTGAGTGAAGGCTGCCTTCTCGTGGCTGATCTTCCGAGCCGCCAGAACCGAGCCGGCAACCGCCACAACCGCTCCGAGCAGGACGCAGGAACCGAGGCCTAGGAAGAAAGCCAGCCTCGCGGAGTGCCGGCGCTTGGCATGCAGTTCCAAACCTTCCTTCGCCTCGCGGATCAGCTTGGCGACGCTCGGGTCTGCAGCGTACCCGCTGCTCGCCTTCAGGATGTTCTGATTCACAGCCAGCACCAAGCGGTTGTCCGACTGGCCCGACCGGCCGAACACGCCCAAGGCCTTGTAACAAATAAACGCCAGCCCGAGCGTGACGGGGGTAATGAATCCCACAATGAAATTGGCCACCTTGGATGGGACTCCCCGACTCCGGAGCACTCCGAGGTCGGATTGAAGCGTTTCACACAACTCGGCAGCACTGGACGGAGCCTTCCGGGTGCTCTCCGGGTTGCCACCGGCCACGGGCGACACCTGCACGGTCACCTCGGAACCACAAGCCTCGCAGAACTTCACCAACGCACCGAGTGGCGCGCCACAATGGGGACATTTGTTCATGACGATAAGGCGGATGGAGTGCTTGCAAGGGGGGATCCGCACGCAGAGCAGAATTTGTCGGAGGGTTGAACCGGTTGCTGGCAGCGAGGACAGCTTTGCGGCTTCGGCATCGGTGAACCGCAGTTTCGGCAGAAACGCGCCTCACGGCTGTTCATCGCCTTGCACTGGGGGCACAGTTGCATCCCTGCAAGCCGAGCGGACGTCTCCATGCTCCCGGGAGCGGGATAGTTCTCGATCATGTGCCGGGTGGCGTCCGCAAACGCCTTGCCCGGAAGATTGGCCTGGGTGGCCTCGATCAACTTGTCCAAAGGCTTGCTGGATGGGTTGGTGTCCATGGTGCTCAGGCTAGAGGTGGAGGAGTCGGCGTGGACGAAGGCAGTGGCGGAGGCGGAACCACCACACCCGGGATAGAAGCCAAGGAGGTCCACCCGCTGAGGCCCGCATGCCATCCGAGATCCGCTGCCGCAAGGATCCCCTGAGCCAACTGCCGGTTCACCTCATCCAAAGGGAATACGCCCAGTTGCTGTTTGTTGCGAGCGACATGGATCTGAATACTTGGCGCCACCGGAGTCGGTGCCGCCGCAGGAAATGGTGCCGCCGGTGCTCCGATCGGGTTGCCGCATTGCGGACAGAATTTCGCACCCTGGGCAAGTACGCCACCGCAACGTGGACACGGGGTCCCAGTGGCATTCGCGAACGTCTGGTTCAAGCTGGAGGCAATCTGTTGGCCAAATGACGCACCGACTGGGAGGCCCATCCCCATCATCAGCGCAGCCGCACCGACCCCGCCAAAGGCGCCGCCACCTCCGTCACCGCCACCTCCACCACCCTGCCCCATGGTCGCCATGCTACCTGCCGCTGTCTTTGCGACGTCGGCCCCGAGGTCGCTCCGATGAGCCGCAAGAAATTGCGTCTCGGTCTGCAGGCGCTGCATCCGTTGCAGTTCCTCGCGCTGCCGCGCCAGGCTATCCTCCATGTTCACGGTATTGATCCGTTGGCTATCCTCCATGCTCTTGACCTCAAGACCGGCCTGCGCCTCAAGCCGGCGAAGCTGGATGTCCTTGGTGACCCGCATCAGGTCCTTGAACCCTTCGCTCTCCTTGTTGAGTTCAAGGCCCTCGATCGCGAAGTTGCGCAAGGCCAGCCCAAACTCCTCCAAGATCTTCGATGCCGTCGGCTGCAGCGCGACACTCAGGTCTTCCGTCCGGCCACCGATCTGGACCAACGGAATGCCCCGGGCAGCGGCCAACGTCACAAGGTTGGCCTTGATGACGGAAGTCAGCTGCGGGCGGATCTGTGCAGCAAGACGCGCTGGATCGAAATCGTCCAAGCGTTGCACCTCGATGAACCGCTTCACGTCCTTGATCCAGAAAGTGATTGTCCCATGTCCCTTGACCGGCACCGGAAAATCCGGGAAGCGGGGATCAAAAGCATCAAACGACGGCACCCCCCATGGCATCTGCGTCGCCTGGCCTTGGTTGATAAAAAAACCTCGGCTTGGAACGGCGAATCGCCGCCATACGCTAGCCCGATGATATTCGCCAGCACCGGGAGATTCTTTGTCTGGAGAATCTGGTCGGCCGGTCCCTCGATAATATCCACCGGCGAAGTCCCGGCTCCGGTGCTGTAGAAGAACGCAGCAGTCTCACCTTGGCGAACGCGCAGGCTGCTGCCCCACCGGATCTGGTTTGCCCGGCTTCCACCACCCTCCGCGGGTCGCCACTTCCAGACTAGATATTCGTTCTGCGGAAGATCGCAGCGGATGACGTTCAGTATGCTCATGGGGTGTTCTGGACCGAAATTTCAGTAGGTATCCTCGCTCGTCTTTTTCTCCGGATGGGAAGGTGCAGATTCCACACCCGATGCCGTCTTGCCTGCCTCGGAGGATGGGGCGTCCTTCGATTTCCGGCAAATTGCGCCCGGAAGAATCTTGTCCCCGGTGCTCTCGATCACGCGTGCATACGTAGCCTTGGGAAGCACTCTGGTGGCCTCGACTCGAGCAATCCGCTTCTCCTCGCAACCAAGTTCAACGCCCGTGTCCGGGTCGACCATGGCTCGCCCCGTGGCGAACACCTCGAACTGGTCGCCCTGCCGCACACGGGTCCCGCCCTCGTTCAGCACCACTTCCTCGCCGTCAGTGACCAAAGCCACCTTGAGCGGATACACCGTCTCCAGCACCGCTGAAACCGCACGCTCCGCGATCATGCGGACAGATCGTGCCGACCAGTCGCCAAACTCCGATTCGCTCGCTTGCCGGTGAGGCCGCTCCTGCTCCTGGAATGCGTCGGCGAACAGGACGCGCCCCGAAACCACATCGATCACCTGCAGTTCACACCCGAGGCTGTACGCATGGGTCTCAACGGTCTTGCCCGAAAGCTTCAGCACCTGACGATCCACCGAATGGGAGAACCGGACAACCGAGCCAGTGATCAGCAGATCAGCCGTGGCCTCCTTGCCTAGTTTCACGGTTCGTCCCGCCTCCGATCGGTCGCCATCGCCGGGGTGCTTCTCCTTGGAAATCTGGTCGGTGAAATCCCGGTCCAGGATCGCGAGTTTCCGGCTCTGCACCAGGGCCGCGATAAGTTCCTTGCGCAGCAACGCAACCACGCGGTCGCTATCCGGGCTCCGTTCGATGACCTTCTCGTCGATCCGCAGCTCACCAAGAGCCACCATCTTCTGCTGCCGCTGCGGCGCGGCACTCGGGTCGCCTTGCGCAGTCTCCGCAGCAGTCGGGGGCACCGTCGCCGCGCCCCGGAGGGCCGCGGCGACGGAGAACAAAGCCAGTAGTAGAATGATTCTCATGACCCGTTGAGATTGTGAAGCCTGTCACACGGGCCCGCAATGAGACCCATGCGACACGCAGGAATTCGCTCAGTCGCCCAACGCCGAAGTCGCGTTCGCAGGGACCTCAATGCCCTTGCTCTGCGCAAACTTCGTGTAGGTACCCAGCGTCGAGAGCGTGTTCTTGACGTCCCCGGGGAACACCGCGGCAAAGCTGATGATCGGCTTGAGCTTGCCACCGAGCTGAACCTTTTCCGCGACGCCCGCACTGCCCAGCACCTTCTGCGCGTTCGACGCAGTCGCACTGACCGCATCGATCATCTTCTTCTCCATCACGACGCCCACCGCGAGATGCAGCAGGCTCTGTGCGAACTTCTGCCGCTGCTCCGGGGAAAGTTCCTCCTGCTTGGCCATCTGATCCGCTACAGCCTTGTCCACGGTCGGGTCCGACTTGGTGAGCTTCTGGGTTTCCTGCAGAGTGAGGCCGTTGGCGATCTTGTCCGCCGCCTCCTTGCACTTCGCGGCCTCGGTGCTCAATCCGAGCGCCTCCAGGGAAAGCTGCCGAGCGGTCAGGATTTCCAACGAGGCCTTCGAGTAGTCCGCCGTGATGGTGCCGATCTCCGCCAGCACCGAGTCCTTCGAGACCGTCCCGGCCTCGGTCTTGTCTCCGTTCTTGGTCACACCGGGAAGTCCGAATCCAGCCATTGCGGGCTGGGCGGTGAGCAGAATGGAAACAGCGATAGCACTGATACCGACAATTTTGGTTTTCATAGTTGGGAGAGATTCTTCGTTCAGTGGACCTGCTTGACCCGGAGCGTATCGATCAGCGCCTGCGCCGCCTTTTCACCCGCGACTTTGAGCGCGTTGTTCTTCGCCTCGGTCTGGTCCGCTCCGAGACCCGCATACTGGACCGGCCCGACGGCGGCGACCACACGCGCCCGCTTGCCGCCTAGGTCCAGGATCTTGGCGTTCACATTCACCACCACACGCACACCACCCGACACCGGATCAACCGACTTTATGCCGACGTCCAAGGTGCCGAGAGCCAAGTATCGCACCTCCTCATTCCGCAGACTGTCGACCACCGCCTTCTGCGTGGAGAAACTGAGATCGTCACCATGGCGGAACTCCTCCTTGAGGGGCGCGGTGTCGATGATGGTCCCCGAATCCAGGACCTCGTAGCCGGCTTGGCTGAAGCGGGCGCTGACCGCGGCATCCAGACTGGCCGCAGTCGTGACGTTCCATTCGATCTTGTCGCTCTTGCGCACCTGCGAGCCGCCAGTTGTTGTGCTTGTCTCGATGCGTGAAGTCTCAGTCTGCGAAACAGCGTCGCCCGCGGCTTCGGTCCTCTGGCCACCCGCTTCCGCGGTCTCCGTGATGGAGACATTCACGTCGCGGGTCTTGAATTCGGTCACGGAGGTCTGCTCCCGGGCGACAAAGACGAAAAGCACCTCGGCTTTCTCGCTTTGCGCCATGGTCAGATCCCCTGCGGACTCCTGGATGCGGGCTTCGATCTTGTCGCCGTTCACAGTGGCCTCGATCGCAATGCGGTAGATCTTCTTCGCCCGATCATCCTCCTCGGACAGAATCGTGAAAGCGACCACATAGTCGTCCGCATTCCCCTCCACGACCGCAGCCACGCGCTCGTACAGGGACAGATGCGCAGTGTCGAAGGACGCCACATAGCTGCGGATCGCATTCACTTTGGCCGCCCCGATCGCGGCGCGCCGATAGTCCTTGTTCGCGCCACCGATCAGGCTCGAATACTCGATATCCCCGCGTCCCTTGGCCTTGACCTCGTTCGCCTGCAGTTGGGTGCAGGCGAACGCAAACATCAGAAAATAGAGGAGTGTTTTCATCGACATCTTTCCAATTGGTTCTTCGCCGGCTGCAGACGCTTTTCCGTCGAAATCGACCGCACGAATTCATCGAGCATGAGCTCAAGGGACTCCTTGTACGGATACCATTCGTACACCGAGCTCCACCCCTCGATCTCCTTGACGGTGACGCCCTTCTTCAGGGCCTCCGCGAAAAACACCTTCCCCGTGAACGGCTCCTGCATCTTCAGTTCGCAGAACGAGCCGAACACCCACGCCTTGCCGATCCCCTGGGCCTCGGAATAGAGCACCCGCTTAAACTTCGTGAGGCTGAGTTCCAGCGTGTAGGTCGGCTTCGGCAACTCCAACTGCATGACGGTCGTGTCGGAGAATCGCAGGGCCATGCGCATGCCGACCTGTCCCTTGGTGTACGGAAGCACCGGCACCTTCATCCGGTCCGAGACAACCCGCCCAAGAAGCTGTGCCACGTAGAGCTGGAAATTCCGGGGATGCTCCCGCAGGGAGGCAGGCGCGCAGGCAAGGGCGACAGGCTCGATCTTGACCTCCGCAACCTGCAGCGTCTGCGACGCCGCCCGGTTGAAGGAGGCCGCATTCACGCGTTCGACAAATGCATCGCAAAAGTTGAGGCCCTGCACATCGCCGGCGACCAGGCGGCCGGCCATCGCCGAAAAGTCCTCCCGTCCCGGAGCGGTCTGGGTGACCCACTTGTACTGCAGCGTGAACGGATAGGAGCCCACAACGCTCATCCGCTTGAAATCGAAGAACAGCGCCTCGGCCCCCAACTCCAGGGTGTTCTTGTAGTTCTTCCCTCCGGCGCCTTCGAACTCCTCCGTCACAGCGATCTCCTGGTCCAGAACACAGGCCAAACATACCGACTCCCCCGCCTCCATGTCGGCCTGCTGAAACCCCGTCACAATCTCAAAGCGCGGATTTCGGAAACCATTGTTCCGCTCGCGAAGGGCCTTGTTGGATGCCATCCCCGTGCTGTCCCACGCGGCAAAGATCGGGAAATTCTCCTCGTTGAACTGAGACTCTCCAGCGAAGGCAAACCCCGCAAAGAACACCCGGTCTCCAGCACGCAGAGCAACCGTGCTGAGCAGCAAAACCCCAAGCAGCCACAACACCCGAGGGGGGCGCACCATGCGAATCAGCGGGGGCTGCATTGATACAAAAACACCGGACGGGGGATGAGGGGCAGTCAGCAAGCATCCAGCCGCTGATCGTAGTGTTAGTACCTTCACTCATCGAGTGATCGGATGTCGATCAGATTTCTTGAGCCTCGTTCCCGGTGATTTCCGATACGCCGATGACGTCCAGCGCGTTGCCGGATTCTCCCTGCGTCGGATACGCCAATCACGGTAGATCGACTACCGCGGAATCAGGATGCCCGTGCCGTTGTGGCCACGCATGATTTCGGGCGTCTTGGGTGCGTACCAGCCGATCTGCAGAAACAAGACCGTACACCGGCAAAGGGTGCATAGATCCAGCGGTCCTCATTGACCCGCGGCACGCCGAAGTGCGGGCAACAGCAGGGAGGTGTCCCCACAACAAGGGGCTGCCCAACCGCTCTGAAGCCCGCCCGGAAAATGGGGACACTGCCCGCCCCCATACGCTGACCCTATTTCGAAATCCGCAACTGTGAGAAACTCATCCCATGAACTCGCAATCCACTCCTGCTTCAGTCGCCCCCGCCGAGACAATCGTCTCGACGGTTCCCGTCCTGGAGCCGCTGACGTACTCGGTTACGGAGACGGCTACCGTGTTGGGCGTTTCGCTGCCGACCGTGTACCGTCTGCTCGCCCGTGGGATTCTCCGGCCGCTGCCGGGCCTGCGCCACAAGCGCCTGCCAAAAAAGCAGGTCCACGCGTTTGTCGAGGGAGGCCGCTCCACTGACTGGTGATCCTGAGCGGCAGAATGAGGACGAATGCCATGAATTCTGCGCCATTCGGCGGTCATCGGGGGCAGGCCTTCCCCGCGTCGCCCCATAACCGCGACCAGGGGCGCGCTGCAAGCTGGAGAGCGAAGCGGAGCTTGCGGTGCGGCGATAATGAAGCGGGGGGCGACTGGATTTGTCCGGTCTCGGACAAGCGCGATGAGGCGCGGCCTTGGCGCCGCGAATCGGCTTCCTCCAAAACCGTGTCCGCCCGGGCCGGCGCAGGTGTTCGGGGTACGACGGAGGCGGGACAGAAGGTCCCGACGCAGGAGTGGCCCCGAAGTCGTGCGCCGCGTCCCGCCCTGCCCCGCGCCGTTCAACGCGAGCACGCCGCCGAGGGCAGTCGGCGACGTGATGGCGTTGCTGGTCGCGGTCGTCGTAGGCGCCATCGTTCAGCAACTCGGAGAATGCCGCGGGTGCGTTCTCTTCGTGACCGACGGGCACGGGCCGCGGTCAGGAACAGTCAATGCACGTGGTCGCCGCGGCTGTTCTCCCGGGCATCCGGACACCTGGTGCCCCCGACCGCTTATGTGGCGCCCGGTTGGGCGGCTCCGGCAAATCTTGATTTTCGATCAAGGGGAAAGGTGTTCCGTTTTCAAAGTAACGCAATTTGCGTTACGCCAGGTTTGCCGGAAATCGCTGAAGGAGGGCCGGTGCGATGATTCGACCGAAAGCCCAATTGAGCCTGAAGAATGCACGGGAGTATTTCCGGGAGCATCTGAGGGTCGGTGACTACTACGCTGAGGACCGGACCGTCATGGGCGAGTGGATCGGCAAGGGGGCCGAGAGTCTCGGGCTGAGCGGCAAGGTCGAAGAGAAGGCGTTTCTGGACCTGTGCAGCGGAATCGATCCGAAGACGGGGAAACGGCTGACGCAGCGGATGAATTCGACGCGGAAGGAAGCCGGCAGAGAGGAGCCAAATCGACGCATCTTCTATGACTTCGTGATCAGTCCACCGAAGAGTGTTTCGGTGGTCGCGCTGTACCAGGATCCTCGAATTGTGGAGCTGCACAACCGGGCCGTGCGGATGGCAATGACCGAACTGGAGGCCTTCGCGGAGACGAGGGTGCGGACGGCCAAACAGAACAGCGAACGGGTGACCGGGAACCTGGTGGCCGCATTCTTCCGGCATGAGACGAGTCGGGAACTCGATCCCCACCTGCACACCCATTGCGTAGTGTTCAATGCGACGCACGATCCGGTCGAGGAGCGGTGGAAGGCGCTGCACGCATCCGGAATGTACCGGGCACAGAAGTTCGCGGAGAACCTGTACTTTCACGAAATGGCCAAGGGACTGCGGGCCATCGGCTACGAGATCGAAAACAACAACCGCAATTTCGAGATCCGGAACGTGCCGAAGTCCGTGATCGAACGCTTTTCGAAGCGGCACCGGCAGATCGATGAGGAGACCGGCAAACGGATCGCGGAGAACGGCGAACCGGCAAATGTCGCGGCACTGCGCGAACGGGTGGCCCAGGAGAAACGGCGCCGCAAACAGAGCAATGCAACAGCGGCGCGATTGCGGACGACGTGGGGCGAAGAGATGACACGAGAGGAGAAGACTGCGCTGGCGGGAATCAGGATTCGACCGCCGGGTTGTCCCGTCAGGGCCAACGTGCAGGAAATCGTCGCCTGGGCTGATGCGCATCTTTTCGAGCGTCGGGCCGTCGTGCAGGATCACGAACTCATGGCGGCGGCGCTTTCCCGCGGACGAGGGCAGGATCTCGACTTGGCAACCATCCGCGCAGAGATCGACCGGCGGGGCTATATCCATGAGGACGGCTCGCGGCGGATTGCGTCCCGGGAGACGTTAAGGCGGGAGATCGCAGTGGTGACGGCGGTGCACAACGGGCTTCGGATGTTCAGCCCGTTGAATTCAGGCTACCGGCCGCCGGAGACGTTGTCGGTCGAACAACGGCAGGCCGTGGAGCAGATCTTGAAAAGCGAGGACTTCGTTACGCTGTTCCGGGGGGCGGCAGGCACCGGGAAAAGCCACACCCTGCGAGCTGTGGCAGACGGATTGAAGGTGGGCGGACGCCCGGTCGTCGTGCTGACACCGCAGCGGCAGCAAGCCGCGGACTTGTCGACGGACGGGCTGCCCGCAACAACGCTCGCATGTTGCTTGCAGGGGATGGAGTTGCCGCCGCACCCCGTCGTCATTCTCGACGAAGCCGGACAAGTGGGAGCGCGACAGATGTTCGAATTGGTCGGATTGGTGCAGGCTCGCGGCGGTCGGTTGATTCTTTCAGGCGACACCAGACAGCACGGCGCAGTCGAGGCCTCGGATATCCTGCGCGCCATCGAAACGAAGGCCGGTGTGAAGCCAGCGGTCCTGCAAGAAATCCGACGGCAGGATCCGGCGCTGGCAAAAACAGCGGGCGAGCGGGCTTTCATTTCCAGTTATCGCAAGGCGGTGAAAGCGGCTGCCGATGGGAGAATCGAGGAATCGTTTGATCGATTGGACCGAATTGGCTGCATCCGCGAAACGGCAGCGGCGGAACGGCCGGCAACGCTGGCTGCAGAATACCTGGCCAGTGTCGACCGCGGCGAGCGAACGCTGGTCGTCGCCCAAACCTGGGACGAGGTGGATCGCGCCAACGACGCGATCCGGCAAGCACTGCAGACGCGGGGCGCGATCGGTGTTGGCATGACGTTCAAGGCTCTCCAACCCCTCGATCTATCGGAGGCGCAGAAGCGGGATGCTCGGTTCATTCCGGAGGGAGCGTACGTCGTCTTCCGGAAAGGCTACGGCCGGTTCAAACGCGGTGAGTCGTACCCAGTTGTCACTGCCAACGAGCGCGGCCTTGTGCTGTTGAAGAACGGCCGGCGGTCCACGCTCATCTACCGACGAGCCGACCGCATCACCATTGCCACCGAACGCGCAATGGAGGTCGCCACCGGCGACCGGCTGCAACTCAAGTTCAACGGCAGGTCCCGGGATGGCCAACGCATCGCCAACGGAGAGCTGGTTACGGTTCGGCAGGTCAATTGCGACGGCTCAATCGCCGTCGAGACCGACGCCGGAACGACCAAACTACTCTCGCCAGACCAACGGCTTTTCCACCGTGGCTACGCGGTGACCTCGTATGCATCGCAGGGCAAAACCGTGGACACCGTACTCATCGCCGATTCCGCCTGTCGGGCGGCGACGAACGCCAACCAATGGTACGTCGCCATCTCCCGGGGGCGAAAGCGCGTGACCGTGTTCACCGAGAACAAGGCGGAACTGCGGGCCAACATCGACCGCGCTGGCGACCGCGACCTCGCCTTGGACCTGAACGGCGGCGCCATCGTTCGACGATTCCAGAGAATGCGAAACGCCGTCCACCACGCCGGGAACGCCCAGCGGCAGCAACAAATCCAGCGGATCACCGCTCAGAGCCACCACCACCAGCGCATCGCCCTATGAGCATTCCGAACACCTTCAATCCACTCTCTCACATCGGCTCGGACTGTCACCGGGTGACGCACCACGGCGCCAAGTCGCTCGAAATCCACACTGGCACCGGAAAGATTTCGATTCTCCCGTGGGCTCACTTCATCGCTGCGGAACACTACGAGGAGCCGGCGAGCGAGACATTGCAGATCACGTTCTCCAACGCCGAAGTCGTGATCCAAGGCACCCGGCTTATCCCAATCCTGAGCGCCGTCGCCGAAGGCAGCCTCGTCTCCGTAAACGTCTCGCCTCCGGACCGCCATACGCGACCGCCGAACCTCAGGCCGCTGGTCAAGCGTATCGCTGTTCACGCTCCCAACACCCCACCGCAACAAGAGCACTATTGAGGGGACCATTACGCCCCGTTGATCGCGGCTTCCGCAGCCCGAAGGGTTGCCAGAATCTCCGAGAAGGCTGGAGGCAGGTTGAGGAACATTTCCGCCATCTTCGCGTAGTCGGATTCAAGCTCCCTGAGCCGGAAATCAGGCGGCGCGAGGCGGATTGTCCCCGGTTTGGCCGTCTCGTAGCTGGCCCAAGACGAGGCAAAGAAACGGCTCTTGTGGCGCACCACACTTTCCAACAAATCGAGCCGTCGCATGGATCGCTCTCCGAACGGATGCCGGATCAGCGCCGCCAGGTCGGAGTAGTGACGCGAATAGCGGTCGCGCATCGGCAAGTCGGGCCTCCGGTGATACTCAGCGTGCAGAATGGTCGCCTTCTCCCAAAACGTCCGCTCGACTTCCAGCGCCACCACCCGGGCAGAGGATTGGGTGAACGTGCGCGGAAATTCCTCTGCCACCATCGGCGTGATCGCATGATCGCCAACCGGGCGCTGGTCGGTGAGTGAACCGAACTCGATTTTCACTTCCGCCCGAATGTAGCCAGAATAGGCCGCCGCAGCCGGATACCGGAACAACACCACCGGCGATTGCGATGATTCGTCCACCCGTGCGATGAGGTTCCACCCCGCCCTTTCCGACTCGCCCAACAGCGGCGCCAAAGCCTCGGCCAGCAGCGGTGCGAACCGATCTTGAACGGCCGCGGCGCACGCCGCCTCCAATTCTTTGTGCCGCTTCTGGCGTTGGGTCGGGGACGGTGCGTCCTCGAGCCGGCTCTCAACCATGCCAAGGAATTCCGGGCCCACGGAGAGATCGACATCCTCGGAGAAGCGCTGAATGACCCCGAAGACCTTGGAGAGCGACGTCCCGCCCTTGAATACCAGATGGTCCCGCCATGGCTGGAGTTGGAAAAGTTCACCGAGCAGGAAACAAACCCAGAAGTCCTTTTCCACCATCCAGGCGGGAACGCTGCGGCGGGCGGCGGCCTCAGTGAAAAATGCCGCCCGATCATCGACGGCCCGGCGGGCAAAATCACGCATGGCTCGACTCCTCGGCGACAGCGTGGAGATGCGGACGCATCCACGCCGGCGCGAACCGGGCATCGCGTCCCAAGCGCTGTCGATCCGTCGCGTTCAACACACGTCGCAGGGTGGCAACGCGCGCCGGCGTGACATGGTCCTTCCCAAGATATCGCAATGCCTGAATGACCGTGCCGCTCATCTGACCGGCCAACGCCAAGTGGCGCGGTGCGGCTTTCCGCAATTCGACGACAAGACGGCCGATGGGGACCTTGCGACTTGTGCCATCGGTCAAAAAGACGACCCGGGCCGGCACCTGCTCCGACAGCCCAAGCAGATTGGCGGCAAATGCCCCCGACGGCTGGATACGAAGGCCGGAGTTCCGCGCCAAAGCCTGGGCCACCAATGTCGGCTCGGGACTAAGCAGACCAATCTCCGGGTGCGTCTTGGGGTAGTCGTAAAGCCCACGGCGCAGCCGGCGGATGACGCCACGCTTCGCCAATTGGGAGAGCGAGAAGTCGACGGCATCCCGGCTGCCGACATCGGCGAAGTCGAATGGGGTGAAGACGGTACCCCTCCCACGGCCATAGATCCGACTAACTATCTTTTGTTCAATGCTCATTCATCAATTCCAGCCTCTTATTTACTCAGAAAAACTAGCATGTTTTCCTGAGAATGGAAGCCCGCACTTTCCGATCGATCTTTCGGCTGATCGGAGGCCGGCTCTCACTTCGCCGGACCGGCAGTCTGAAGCGTGACCTTCGCCGCTGCCGCGAAGCTGTGTTCCATCCGCAAGTGACCGTAGGTCTTCATCGCGAGCACGCCGCCATCGGCATGGCCAAGCCAACGGCTGATCGTCGGGATGTCCACGCCAGCCTCGATGCAGATCGTGGCGAAGAAATGCCGGAGCGAATGATGCGTCAGGCGCTCAACGCCTGCCCGCTTGCACGCTCCATCCAGGGCCTCACGGCACTGCCGGATGCTGAATGCCCGTCCGGCGATCTTTCGGCCGGCTTTGGTTCTCCGCGCCCGCATCCGGTTCAGTAGATCCCGCAACGCGGCGATTTTCGGAACCTCACGGTCCCGGGATCCCTCGGTCTTCGTGCCCCTCAAAATGACCGAGTTGCCCAAGTCGTCGGCCCAATCGAAGCTCACCGCCTCGTTCAGGCGCGCCCCGCTGTAGGCCATGAACTCGGCAAGCTCGGTCGACGCCTCGCAGCGCTCGGCGAGATAACCGCGCATTTCGACAAGATTGGGCGCGTCGGGAACGCGGCGCATTTCCGCAAAGAGCTCCCGCATCTGGGCGGTCGAGGGAAGCCTCAGTTTCTTCTGGGTCTCGGGCTTCCGGATCGGCCCTCCGATGATCGGGTTCAAATCGAACGGAACCATCGGTATTGCCCCTGATTCGACCCCCACCCGGAGGATGCGGTACAGCAGTTCGATGGTCGTGTTGACCGTGACCGCCTTGTACCCGAGCTTGGCCCGACGGGTGTTGCGCTGTTGGAACCGTGCCTCGCCGTGCAGGAAATTCGCAAAGCGTCGGGCCTGTTCGACGGTGATCTTGTATGGCTTGGCCTTGCGCAGATCGGTCCCGAAGCACTTCGTCCACTGTTTGAGCAGGCGAGCCGTCGACGCTTTCATCGAAGCCTTGCTCTTCGCCGCCTTCGCCGTGTTGGCCAGATAGTCCGCCAAGTGGCGATCGATCAGATCCCCCATCAGACCGTTGCCGATCTCAAGCCGCTGGCGACTGAGCCGCTGCCGCTCGACCTTGGCGATGGCGTCGGCGTGCCGCAACTTCGCCACGCTCCAGACATCCGTCTTCAGCGATTGCATACGGCGACGACCGCCGACCTGCACTCGCGTGTAGTAGCGCCCGGATTTCCGGTTGCGCAGCAAGTTCGGGACACCGGTCCCGCAGTCCCAGCCACTCAGCTTCTCCTTCGTGTCCATGGCCCGTTTTGGTATGCGTCAGTGGTATATCTTTCTCAAGCACCATAGGAGTACCACCGGATGTCCATGAAGTAAACACGCATGGGGCGAGCAAACCCTCGCCGCGCCCGGAGCGGCAAGCGCGAAGAGACCGGCCCGGCCGGGGCCGCCGGCGCCTCAGCGACCGACAAGCTCCCGCACCCGTTTCAGCAGGATCTCGACGTCGAACGGCTTGGGCAGGAACGCCGACACGCCGGCCAGATCCTGATGGGCGTAGACGATCTCATCCGCGTATCCGGAGATGAAGAGGATCTTCGCGCCCGGGTACGCCTGGGTGACCTTCCGGGCCAGCTCCATGCCGTCCATCTTCGGCATCACCAGGTCGGTGAGCAGAAGGGCGAGATCCTTGACGACACCTTGCTGCAACGCCTTCCAGGCCTCGTCGCCGTCGTGGGCGGCATAGACCTCGTACTGGTCGCCG
Organism: Opitutaceae bacterium; assembly: GCA_035415285.1. GTDB lineage: Bacteria > Verrucomicrobiota > Verrucomicrobiia > Opitutales > Opitutaceae > CAJCBL01. Next base: position 17,680 of record DAOOFR010000014.1, on the reverse strand, counting down.
GCCAACGCCTCCCGCAGCAGTTGCAGCGCGGAGTCTTCATCGTCGACAACAAGGATCGTGGCCTTCTTTGACATGGCGAAGTTGGTACTGCGGAGGGGCGAGGAGGGTTCACCGGGGAGCAAACCACGCGTTCGCACAGCGACAAGCGTGAACTCGATCCCGGGGGCGGGCCGTTGCGGTCACAAGCCCAGGGCGCGCCGAATCCCTTCAAGGACCCGCGCCGGCGCCTGGGTTTTCTCGATGAAACTCGCCGCCCCGAGGGCGCTCACCTCGTCGCGCACCCGCTGCTCCGCCAGACTCGAGATGAACACGATGGGGATGTCCCCGAACACCCGCCGCAACCCGCGCGCGATCGTCAGCCCATCGGTGCGCGGCAGCTTGATGTCCAGGATCACCAGATCGGGGTGCAGGCGGCGCACATCGCGCACGACGTGGGCTCCGTCGGCGGCACTGCCGCAGACCTCGAGATCGGAGCAGTGGTTGATCAGCGAACTCAGCCCGGCGACGAAGAACCGGTGATCGTCGACGATGTAGACCCGTTTGCGCGCCCTCGGCGACTCAAGGACCGCAGCAGCGCCGGAGGCCTTGTCGGGGGAGAGGTCCGGCCCAGTTCCATGGTGGTGCGGGAAGATGGTCACGGCAGAAACCCATCATCCGCCATCCCACGGGGAAATCCTATCGGGGTTTCCCTCTTTGCCCGCTACGCACGGGCCTGAACACTGCCTCGGGTTGGCGCCGGGGCTTGTCCCCGCGGCGAAGCCCGGTTCTCCTTTGCCGCGGAAGTTCGCAAAACAACGACGGACGCATACCTACCCATCCTGCCGTTCGCATGACCAAACCCGACCCAACGACTCGCCGCCAGGGTAACCGTGCGCGCGGCCCGAAAGCGGTTGCCCCCCGCGTTCCGCCGCTCGGCCCCCGCTTGCTCGACGCGATTCTGGAGACCACGCGATCCCGCTGGTGGGAGGCCGGGCAACCCGAGATCGAACGCCTGAGTCAACCCGCCGGAAGCGACGGCGGACACGACCGCTTCCCGCTCCCCGCCCCCCCCGAGGCAAGCGTGCCCCGGATCGCCCCCGCAGACCTGAAACGGGCGGCCGCTTTCTTCGCCAGCCTGGCGGAGACACCACTCCCCTGCTCGCTCGAGTTCCGGCTGGCCGGCCCGACCGGCGACACCTGGGTCCGGCTCCATGTGCTCCACCGCACCGGGCGTGCCGCCACCCGCCACTACAGCGGCATCCTCTCCGACATCTCGCCGCAGAAGAAGCTCGAGGGCGAACTGCTCCAGATCAGCGAACGGGAACAGAACCGCATCGGGCAGGACCTGCACGACGATCTCTGCCAAGTGCTCGCCGGTCTGAGCTGCCTCACCCGGGTCCTCGAAAATCGCCTCGCCCCCAAGCTGCCGGAGGAGGTCGACAACCTGCGCGAGATCAACCGCCAGCTCGTCGACGCGATGGACCGCACCCGCGCCCTCACCCACGGACTCTATCCGACCCGGATGCGCTCGGGCGATGCCCGGTCGGTCCTGCTCGAGCTCGCCAAACAGGTGGGCATCCGTTTTGGTGTGACCGTGCGCACCGCCTTCCGGGGCCGTTTTCCCGCCCACTCCGCCCACGAGATCCTGCAGGTCTACCGCATCGCGCAGGAGGCCATCAGCAACGCGATCCGCCACGGGCGCGCCGAGCGCATCGATCTCACCCTCGAGAGCCGCCGCGACGGCATGCGGCTAACCGTACGCGACCACGGCATCGGCCTGCCCTCCGACCCGAGCGCGAGGCAGGGCATCGGGCTCCAGATCATGCAGCACCGCGCCGCCCAGATCGGCGCGAAAATCCAGATTGGCGATGCCCCCCGTCGCGGGGTATTGGTCGCACTGCACTACCAACCCTCCGCACCGCTATGAAAAAAGGCCGGGAGCTCACCTCATTGCCCGCCCCCGTCAACCTGAAGACCCGCATCTTCATCGTCGACGACCACCCGCTGCTCCGCAAAGGCCTCGGCGAGCTCATCAACCAGCAGCTCGACATGATCATCTGCGGCGAAGCCGAGGATGCGCCGGAGGCACTCAAGGCGATCTGCCAGATCCGGCCCGACCTGGTCATCGTCGACATTTCGCTCAAGAGCCAGAACGGCATCGAGCTCATCAAGAACATCAAGGCGATCAATCCCTCGATCCAGATCCTCGTGCTCTCGATGCACGACGAATCGATCTACGCCCTGCGCGTGCTCAAGGCCGGCGCCAAGGCCTACGTCATGAAGCAGGAGGTCGTCGACAAGGTCATGGAGGCCATCCGCCGTATCCGCACCGGCAAGGTCTTCGTGAGCGAACGCGTCGCCGCCCAGATGCTCAGCCAGGTCGTCGATGGCAACGATCCCTCGCGCAACTCCCCGGTCGACTCGCTCAGCGATCGCGAGCTCGAGATCGTGACCATGATCGGCAACGGCACGCCCACCCGCGAGATCGCCCAGCGCCTCAGCATCTCGATCAAGACCGTCGAATCCCACCGCGCCCACATCAAGGAGAAGCTCAGCCTCACCAACGCCACCCAGCTCGTGCAGTGGTGCGTGCGCTGGGTCGAGGAGACCAAGGGCTCCACCCAGTAGGCGCCAGGTCCGATTCCCCAACCAAGAAGCGGCCCCATCGGTGGGCCGCTTCGTCGTTTTCGGAGGAGTCTCGCGCCACGAGAACTCGCGCAGCTCAGTCGTCGCGCCGGCCGCCCGTGAAGAGCAGCACCAGGTAGAGCAGCTTTCCGAGCGAGTCGACGAAAGCCGCCACGTAGGTCAGCGCCGCCGCGTTGAGCGTCTCGTCCACGCCAACCATCTCGTCGCGCCCAAGGATCCCGAGGCCGACCAACTGCGCCTTCGCGCGGCGGCTGGCGTCGAACTCGACGGGCAACGTCACAAGTTGGAAGACCACCATCACCATCAACGCCGCGATGGCGAAAGGCAGGATCGACTGGATGAAAGCGCCGCCGAGGAAGAAGCCCCAGCCGAAGATGAAGTAGGCGACCGGAGCGGCGAACTGCACCGCCGGCGCGATCGTCTGGCGCACCTTCATCATCGCGTAGCCCTGCTTGTGCTGGATCGCGTGGCCGGCCTCATGGGCCGCCACACCGAGCGCCGCCAAGCTGTAGCCGCTGTAGTTGTGCGCCGAGAGCGCGAGCCGCTTGTTGAGCGGATCGTAGTGGTCGGTGAGCATCCCCTCGACCTGCACGATCTCGACGTCGTTGATCCCCGCGCTGGACATCACCGCCTCGGCCGCCTCGCGTCCGGTGATCCGGCCGCGGGAACCGATCTGCGAGTTCTTCTGGTACGCGCTCGACACCCGGAACTGGGCGAAGAGACCGAGCAGGAGAGGAATTCCGATGAGGATAAGCCAGAACATCATGGTGGGATTGGGATGAGGTGGTTGAGGTTCGTGGAGGTTGGCGGTCGGACCAGCGGGAGCAACTTTTGTCCCAACTTCTTGCGCCGGTTTCCTTCAGCACTGGCGCTACCGCTTCTCACTGACTGCGGCGCAGTTGTGCATCAGGCCGCCTCCGCGTCGAAAAACCGCCCGTCCTTGGAACGCGCAAACTTGGCGCACGGTCGACACCCACGCGCGCCGCCCCGGCGCCCTGCCCGCTCAGCTGGCCCACCTGCAGCGACGCCGAGCTCGGGGCCCGCGCCGGCGCCTTCCCCCAGTACGGTCTGCGCTGCCAGGTCGCCAGCGTCGCCCGCCCCGACACCGACAAAGGCGAGCGCCTCGTCGCCGTCACCACGGAGCCGCGACTCACCCGCGGCGCCCTCCTCGTCGTCCCGCAGCCCCCCAAGCTCGGCACTGGCAAGACCGACCGCGCCCTGGAGGGGCTGCGTTGAGAATCGCCTGCGAGCAGGCTCCTACCTCCGGATCGTTGCGCCTCCGCGCGCGCACGCGACGGTGTTGGGGACAACGCCGCCCACCCCGATCCTCCGGCGAACTTCGCACGCTGGGCCACTGCTCCCGCGATCCATCCCCGCCGTTCCGTTCTTCATTTCCTTCTGTGGTCCGTATCGCTCCGCGCACGCGCCGGTCACACCAGCCCCGAGCGGACAAGCAGCGCGTTGAGGTCGGGCTCGCGGCCCATGAACCGCTTGAACAGCGCCATCGGTTCCTCGGAGTTGCCGCGGCTGAGCACGTGTCGCCGGAAATCCGCACCGGTCACGGCGTTGAAGATCCCCTCGCGCTGGAACCGCGTGAACGCGTCGGCGTCGAGCACCTCCGCCCACTTGTACGAGTAGTAGGCGGCGGCGTAGCCGACCGAACTGGAAAACAGGTGACCGAAACGCCGCACCAGCGACGGCGCCGCCGGCTCCGTCGGCACGAGGTAGTCGGCGATCGCGGACTTGATCGACGCGTCGAGGTCGCCCGCGGCGTAGCGCTCGGGATGCAGGTGCAGCTCTAGATCCATTTTGCCGAACGAGAGCTGGCGCATCGTCACCGTCGCCGCCCGGAAATTCCGCGCCGCCTTCATCTTGGCGAAGAGCTCCTGCGGGATCGTCGCACCGGTCTCGAAGTGCCGCGCGAAGAGGTCCAGCCCCTCGCGCTCCCAGGTCCAGTTCTCCAGGATCTGCGAGGGCAGCTCGACGAAGTCCCACGCCACGTTCACGCCGTTGAGCGTCTTGTACGGCACCTCGCCGAGCAGGTGGTGCAGCAGGTGGCCGAACTCGTGGAAGATCGTCTCGACCTCGCGGTGCGTGAGCAGCGCCGGCTTGTCGCCAGTCGGCGGAGTCAGGTTGCCGCAGATCAGCCCGAGGTGCGGCGCGAGGCGGCCGTCGGCCTGCGGCTCGCCGGTGAGCAGGTAGTTCATCCACGCGCCGCCGCGCTTCGACTCGCGCGGATGCCAGTCGGCGTAGAACGACCCGAGGTGACGCCCGTCCCTCTCGTCGCGCAGCTCGTAGAACTTCACCTCCGGGTGCCAGACCTCCGCCGCGCCGGCCGGCCGCTCGACGGCCTGCACGCCGAACGTGCGCCGAACCACCTCGAACAGCCCGGCGATCACCCGCTCCAACGGGAAATACGGCCGAAGCGCCTCCTCGTCGAAGGCGTAACGCTCCTGCCGCAGCTTCTCCGCCCAGTAACCGATTTCCCAGGGCGCAAGCCGTCCAACCGGCCGGCCCGCACGCTCCGCGGCGAACCGCTCCAGCTCCGCCGCCTCGCGGGCGAATGCCGCGCTCACCCGCGCGTGCAGGTCCTCGACGAAATGCAGCGCCGTCGCGCCGTCGCGGGCCATCCGCCGCTCGAGCACCTGATCCGGGAAATGCGCCTTGCCGAGCAGCGTCGCCTTCTCGTGGCGCAACGCCAGAATCTGGCGGACGAGCGCGGTGTTGTCGTGCGCGCCGGTCGCGCCCACGCCGCACGAGCCTTCCCACATCCGGCGCCGCAGCGCAGCATCGTCGAGGTAGGTCATGAACGGTTCGAGCGACGGCATGTGCAGCGTGAACCGCCATTTCGACTGCGCCTCGCTGCCGTGACCCTTCGCCAGCGCGTTGCGCCGCGCGGCCTCCTTGGCGCGCGCCGGCAACCCGGCGAGCTTCGACTCGTCGTCGACGACGAGCTCCCAGGCGTTGGTCGAATCGAGCACGTTCTCCGAGTACTTCTGGCAGAGCTGCGAGAGCTCGGACTCCAGTTTCTCCAGCCGCGTCTTCTTCTCCGGCGGCAGGTCGGCGCCGGCCTGGCGGAAATCGGCCATCGTCTCCTCGAAGAGCCGCTGCCGCACGCCCGTGAGCGCCAGCGCCTCCGGCGTCGCCGCGAAGGCGCGTAGCGCCGACCACAGCTTCTCGTTCAGCGGGATCTTCGCGTAGAACTCGGATACCGCCGGCAGCATCGCGTTGTACGCCTCGCGCAGCGCCGGCGAGTCGGCCACGGAGTTCAGGTGACCGACGAAGCCCCACGCGCGGCCGAGCTCGTCGCACGCGCGCTCCAGCGCCTCGACCGTCGAGGCGAACGTCACCGTCGCCGAATCCTGCACCGCGATGGCGTCGAGGTTGCGCTGCGCGCGGGCGAGCGCCTCGGTGATGTCGGGCCCGACGGCGGCGGGCACGAGCTGCGACCAGCGGACGGCGAAATCGGGGGCGAGAAACGGGTGCGTTGCCATGCTGCCGCCGAGCAACCCGCCCGCCCCCGCCCGAGTCAAACCGCAAAGGCCCCGCCGCTCACCAGCGATACGCCAGACCGAACGAATACTGCCGCGGCGCAGCCGGCACCGCCGGGACCTCCTCGAAGGCGCAGTCCCACAGGTTCTCGACCTGCGCCGAGAGCTCGAGTCCGCGGACCTGCGGGACATACCAGTGCACGCTGAGCGAGGAGATCACCGCCCGCGGGCTGCTCCGCCGCAGGGAGTTCGGCTCCTGCTCGCGGTACTCGTTGTCGAAGCGCAGCTCGAACTGCGTGAGCGGTTGCCAGACCAGGGCGGCCGTGAGGCGGTGCCGGGCGAAGTTCAGGGCGTAGAAACTGGCGTCGACGGCCGCCGATCCGTAATCCTCGTCCTTCCGGAGCCAGGTGTAGCCGAGCGTGGCGCGGCCATGCTGCCACCGATAAGTGGCGACAGTTTCCAGTCCAAGGGTGTCGATATCGACGGCGTTGGCCGTGCGCGCAGTCACCCCTCGGCGGAAGGTCCAGTCGGTGAGATCCCGATCCTGCCGCAGGAAGAGCGCGGTCTGCACCTCGAACCGACCGATCGTGTGCCGCGCGCCAAGCTCCCAGTTCGTGCTCCGGGTGCGACCGAGCTCGGGATTGCCGCGAAAAAGCCCGGTCCCGGCCGGGGAGTTGAGCGCGGTGTAGCTGGAGACCTGCGAATCCCCGGCCACCTGCGCGTAGAGGCGCGTGGTGGCACCGGCCGCACCGACATGGCGCCATGCCAGTTCCGCAAGGGGCGCCACCGCGTCGGACCCGCGGTTGTCGTCGGCCCAACTCGCACCCGCCTGCACCTCGAGCCGGTCGGCCGGAGTCAGGACGAACGTGCGCGCGGCATCAGCGGACATTTTCCAATACATGCGGGTATCGAAACGCCCCGCGGTGAGCGAGGTCGAGTCGAGCGAGTCGGCGGCCGTCTCTGCGCGCCCGCGCACCCACCAACCGGCGCGGACCTCGCGCCGCCCCTCGATCGCGACCGCGGTCACCTGCGTCTCGTGTTCGTAGGGATCGAAGCGTCCGGGCTGGGTGCGGTCGGCCTCGTAGTCGTCGGTGTTGCGCCGCCAGAGGGCGGAGGCCTGCCAGTACTCGCCGTCGGTCGTGCCGACCCGGTGGTTGAGGGCGAGCACTGTCGTGGCGAGGTCCTCGGTCTCGAGCCAGTTGTAGGGGGTGTAGAGATTGGGCCAGCCGAAGAACTTCGTCTGGTGGCCGGCGAAGAGATCGGTCTGCGCGCCATCGCGGACAACCTGCAGGCGGGCGGCGTGGCGGTTGAACTTGTGATCGCCGCCCGGTACCGCGCCGTCCGACTCCGAATGCGCCACCGAGACATCGGTGGCGATCACGCCGCCACTGGCGAGGGGCCGGGCCACACCTTGGTAGAGATGGCCGCGCCACGTGGCGTGCTCGCCGCCCGAGAGGCTCAACTCGCCCCGGGTCTCGATCGGCGCCCACTCGTACGCCAGCGTGGCGACGCTGGAGTTGAGTCCCGCGATGGCCGCCTCGATCCCGGTCAACACGCGCACCGGCGCCAGCATGGCGGGCGCCACCGGCAACTCGGCGGCGTAGTGGCCGGTCTGGGGATCGACGTAGGCGACCCCGCCGATCCGGAATCCGGTGTTCTCGAACAGGCCGCCACGCACCGCGATGTCGGCCTGCCCCTCTGCGAAGTTGCGCGCCTGGACGTCGACCGACGGCTCGAACCGCAGTCCGGATACCGGCATGGCGAAGGTTGCCACCGGGGTGTCGTTGGCCACGCGCAGCGCCGTCGTCACGAACGGCGGGAGCGTCACGATCTCCTCGGCGGGCAGCGAGGCCGGCGCGCCGGTAACAAGGAGCAGGACAAGGAGACGGGACGGGCGATTCATCGGCCGCTGGTTAAGTTGAAATTTGACCCACTTAACAAGCGCGGATTTTGCGCCCCCATTCCGCCCGCCGCGTCCGGGCACAAAAAACGCGGGCCGAGCGGCCCGCGTCATGGAAGATTGGCTATGGCTGGGGTGCGGCTTATTCGTCGCCGTCGTTGCCGATCGCCTCGACCGGGCAGCCTTCGAGGGCCTCGGTGCACTTGGCGATGTCATCATCGCTCACGGGCTGCTTGGAGACGAACGTGTAGCCGCCCTCTTCATTGCGTGCGAAGAAGTCCGGGGCCGTCTCGCGGCACAGATCGCAGTCGATGCACTGCTGATCGACGTAGAATTTGCCGGCAATGTTGTCGGCCCATTTTTCAGCTTTGTTCGCCATAGTGGCGGAAGAAGAAGTCGGCGGGACGAGACGAGTCAAGAGGCGAAGCCGGCACGGCGGAGGGCGCCGATCGGGGGCAGCGGCGAAAGCGCGCTTGGGGTGACCGCGCCTTGGCCGTTGCAAAACGCGAGCGACAGCTTTGTTTTCGCCGGAACACCTGTCTGCCGCCGTCCCCGATGATCTCCGACCGTTACTACATGCGTGATCCCAATCCCGCCAAGGGGCTCGCCCCTTTGCTCTGGCTGATTGGCGCCCTGGTCGGCTGCTTCATCCTGCAGCGAGTCGTGGAGTGGGCCGCCCCGGGGTGGACCTACGACTGGGTGGCGCTCACCGCCGACTCCATCCGCCACGGGCGCGTCTGGACGCTGCTCACCTACAGCTTCCTGCACGAACCGAACAACCTGCTGCACCTGATCTTCAACGCTCTGGGCATCCTGTTCATCGGCCGGTTGCTGCTGCCCACGGTCGGCACGCGGCGTTTCCTGCTGACGTATTTCGGCGCGGCGTTGGCCGGCGGGATCTTCTGGCTCGCGGTCAACTTCACCTCCCCCAGTCGCCCTGTCCTGCTCGGGGCCTCGGCCGGCACCTACGGGCTGCTGGCCCTGTTCTGCTGCCGCTTCGCCTTCGATCGGATGACCGTCCTGCTCTTCTTCGTCATCCCGGTGACGATCGTGCCCCGGTATTTCCTGATCGTGATCGGGGCGATCGAGACGATCTTCTTCCTCTTCGCCGAACTCTTCCCGGTCGGTGCGCCGAGCACCTTCGCCCACTCGGCCCACGTCGCGGGCCTGCTCGCCGGCATCATCGCCTACCGTGCCATGGCCGCCCGCGACGCCGCTGCGGACGAAGAACCGCCGTCGCGGGCCGCGATCGAACTGCCCGCCTGGCGCCGCAAGAAGAAGACCGCCGCCGAGGCCCCCTCGTTCAAGGTCAACCTCACCGGACGGGAGAACCTCAAGGCCGAGGTCGATCGCATCCTCGACAAGATCAACACCAGCGGGTTCGGGTCCCTCACCGCCGAGGAGAAGCGCACGCTCGACGAGGCGCGGGACATGATGACCAAACGCTAGCGCAGCCCGGCCCTCCGTGAGGACCGGTGCCGCCGCCGCGCCCAAGCGCCCGCGCCGCCGCCGATTACGATCAGCCGCCCCCGGGGTCCTTCAGGCCCGTGAGCTTGCGCCGATACCCCGTCTCGCAACACTGCCCATCGGTTTCACCCCGGGAACCTTCCGCTGCCGGGCGTTTCCTTCCTCCATCCACTTTCTCCACGTGATCCGTCGTTTTCTCTCCTCCCTCCTCGCCGCCACCGTCGCCTTCCTGGCAGTTGGGGCCCAGGCCTCCACGTTCACCACCACCTCGGTGATGGCCCAAGAGACCACGCGCATGGTGCGTTTTCTCGAGAGTTTCCATTTCCAAGGCCGCGAGCTCACCACCGACGACTTCCACCAGCTCCTCCCCGACTTCATGGCCGAGCTCGACTCCCAGCGGCTGTTCTTTCTGGCCGCCGATCAGGAGCAGCTCACCGCGCGTTTCAACGAACGCCTCGCCAAGGATCTGCGCTATCTCGGTAACATCGACGCCGCCTACGCCGCCTTCCGCCTCTACCGCGAACGCGTCACCGCGCGGGTGACCTGGATCAACCTCGAGCTCGCCAAGGACATCGACTTCACCGCAAACGAGGAATTCCAGTGGGATCGCGCCAAGGCCCCCTGGCCCGCCACGCTCGACGAGGCCAACGACCTCTGGCGCCGCCGCCTCAAGTTCGAGCTCCTGCAGGACCTCCTCAACGACAAGCCCATCGAGACCGCCAAGGAGAACGTCCGCAAACGTTACGAGCGCCTCCAGCGCAGCCTCGACGAGATCGATGCCGAGGAGGTCCAGGAGATCTATCTCACCACCCTCGCCGCCATGTACGACCCGCACACCTCGTACATGTCGCCCTCCACCCTCGACGACTTCAACATGCAGATGCGCCTCAAGCTCATCGGCATCGGCGCCCAACTCTCCGACCAGGACGGCGTCTGCACCATCCGCGAACTCATTCCCGGCGGCCCCGCCGATCGTTCCAAGCTCCTGCGCCCCAACGACAAGATCGTCGGCGTCGCCCAAGGCCCGGCCGAGTTCGTCGATGTCGTCGGGATGAAACTGCGCAAGGTCGTCCAGCTCATCCGCGGCGACAAGGGCACCACCGTCCGCCTCCTCATCCAACCCGGCGACGCCACCGATTCCTCCGCGCGCCGCGAGATCTCCCTCGTCCGCGACGAGGTCAAACTCAACGACAAGCGCGCGCGCGCCACCCTCGAACAGGTCCCCGCCGCCGACGGCCAGGGCACGCTGCCCATCGGTGTCATCGAGTTGCCCGCCTTCTACGGCGCCAACGAGGACGAGGGCGGCAGCCCCGGCGTCAGCGCCACCACCGACGTCGAGGAGTTGCTCCGCAAGCTCATCGCCGCCGGCGCCAAAGGCATCGTGCTCGACCTGCGTCGCAATGGCGGCGGCCTGCTCTCCGAAGCCGTCGACCTCACCGGCCTCTTCATCGCCCGCGGCCCCGTCGTCCAAGTGCGCGACTCGCTCAACCGCGTCGAGGTCCGCGACGACGAAAACCCCCGCACCGTCTGGGACGGCCCCCTCGCCGTCCTCACCTCCCGCTACAGCGCCTCCGCCTCCGAGATCGTCGCCGGCGCCCTCCAGAACTACGGCCGCGCCATCGTCGTCGGCGACAACTCCACCCATGGCAAGGGCACGGTGCAGACCATCATGCCCATCCTCGACGACTCCCGCTTCCGTCGCTTCCTCGAGGACCCGCCCCGCAGTGGCGCCACCAAGATGACGATCCAGAAGTTCTATCTGCCCAACGGCGTCTCCACCCAGAACCGCGGCGTGGTCTCCGACATCTCGCTGCCCTCCATCGAGGAGTTTCTCCCCATCGGCGAATCCGACCTCCCGCACGCCCTCGCGTGGGACACCATCAAATCCACCCGTTTCGAAGGATCCTCCCTCGACGCTCGTTTCGTCGACCTCCTGCGCCAGCGCAGCCAGGCCCGCCAATCCACGCTCGAGGAGTTCGCCTACCTCCGCCGCAACATCGACCGCTTCAAGCAGTACGAGGAGCGCAAGAGCGTCTCCCTCAACCTCGAGACCCGCCGCGCCGAGAAGAAGGAAGGCGATGCCTTCCGCGATGCCGCCAAGCAGCAACGCCTCGAACTCGCCAAGCTCAACTTCACCACCGCCGAGGTCGTGCTCGACAACATCGAGCCCACCCCCGAACCGTCGACTCCGCCCGCGAAGGATGACGACGAGGACGACGAGACGGACGACGACACCGACGACCCGAAGACGAGGATCGACATCCACCTGCGCGAAAGCCTCCGCGTGCTCTCCGATGCCATCGACCTCTGGCCCCAGCCCCAGCTCTGGGCCCAGAGCAGCCACCCCGTCGCCGCCAACCAGCCCAATCGCTTCGCTCCGATCCCCTGAGCCAACGCGCAGCCGAGCGTCAGGGAGACGCGGGGCGAGACCCGAGCCCCGCGCTGGCGAACGGCAGATCGCTTGGCTCAAGCTTCGTCACCGGGTGCTCAGCACGGGCCGAGCGCCGAGCAACCACCTCTTGGCGTTTCCGCAACGCGAGGGGCGCGTCGCTCGCCCGGATCACCCTTCCCGCGAGAAACTGGCGCAGCTCCGGCGACTCGCGCGTGGAATCCGGTGATGCCCTCGCAGGCCGTCAGCAGCACAGCCGTCCGTCGCGTGCGCAACGACGAGCGGCAATCCGTCCGGGCTCCCCCCGTGGTGCGCGCCTCCGAACCCGCACCGGCACACACCCTCCGATACGCTCGCGAGGGATCATCGTCCGAGCCGCTCCTGAAACACCGCCCACCGCCCACCGGCTACTGGCTACCGCCCACCGCCCACTGGCCACTGGCCACCGGCTACAGGCCACCGGCTACCGCTCACCGTCCAAAGCATCCCCTCATCCCAGCGCCTTCGCCTGCGCGTCGAGGTGCTTCTTGATGCTACCGCACACCATGTCGCACATCGAAAAGATGCCCGGATCGGCGATCGCATAGAGGACGTTGAGCCCCTGTTTGCGCCGCGTGAGCAGGCCGCACGCCGTGAGCACCTGCAGATGTTTGGAGATGTTCGCCTGACTCGTCTCCTGCTGCTCGACGAGCTCGGTCACGCTGAGCTCGCCCTCGCGCAGCGCCATCAGGATGCGCAGGCGCATCGGTTCGCCCATGGCGCGAAAACGCTGGGCGATCAGCTCGATCGTTTCGGTCGGCAGCTCCTTGGCCATGCCGAGCACCACAAACGGAAACCTGGGACTTGACGACTTCAATCTTCCGTATAACTATGTGGCTATTCAGTAAAACGCAACTCCTCTTTCCTATGACACTCGAATACCGCATCCGCGTCCTCGCCGGTTCCATGGTCCTCGCCAGCCTCGCCCTCGGGCACTGGCTCAGCCCTTGGTGGCTGCTGCTCGCCGCCTTCGTCGGCGTGAACCTCATCCAGTCCGCCTTCACCGGCTTCTGCCCCGCCTGCAACATCCTCCGCAAGCTCTTCCCCGACTCGCCCGGCGCCTGCGGCTGCGACGACGGCAAGGGTTCAAGTTGCGGTTGCGACAATGGCCCTGGCTCGTCCGAAAAGCCCGGCGACTCCTGCGGCTGCGGCAAACACTGAGGCCGCCCGCGGCACCCGTAGGGTGCGAGCTTGCTCGCACCGTGCGCACCACCCCGGACGGTGCGAGCAAGCTCGCACCCTACGACGGAAGGTCACGCCCAGAGTGCATCCCCGCCAATGCTCGCCTGCCACCCGCGGAGTCTCCGCCCCACTTGGGGACAATCCGCTCCACCGCCTCCCTCCGCATTAGTGTGTATGAGTGGTCCCCGCTCCGAACGCCTCCACTTCCGCTACCTGCCGTCCGTCAACCACCCTCGTCCTCCGGATTAGCGCCCATGCGCGTCCATTCGCGGTTCCCGCCCTTCGCCGTCTCGCCTTCCGCCCTCTGTCCTCCGTCCTCCGCCCTCCGTCATGAAAGCCCTCCGAATCCTTGCCCCCGTCCTCATCGGAGCCATACTCGGCGCCCTCATGGGCTACTTCGGCCAGTGCACCTCCGGCACCTGCCCGCTCACGTCCACCTGGTGGCGCGGCGCCCTCTACGGCGGTGTCCTCGGAGCCCTTGTCGCCCTCTCCTCGGTCCGCGCCTGACCACCACCCGCCGGCCCTCCGGATTAGAGCCGATTAGCGTTCATTAGCGTTTTCAAGTCCGTCCCTCCTCCTTCTCCGGCCCACCGTCCACCGCCCCCGTCCCCCGGCCCACCGTCCACCGATCACTGTCCACCGCCCCCCGGCCCACTTTCCATGAAACGCCACCTCGCCCTCCCCGCTCTCGCCCTCGGTTTGCTCGCCGGCGGTTGCAGCCGCGACCCGCACGTCTCGCCGCCGCTGCCGACCGTCGCCGTCCGCACCACCGAGGTGCGCGCGATCACCGACCTGCGCCGCACCGAACTGCCGGGCACCGTGCGCGCCGTCGAACGCGCCGCGCTCGCCCCGAAGGTCACCGGCACCATCGCCCAGCTGCCGATCACCCTCGGCCAGTCCGTAAAACGTGGCGACACGCTCGCGATTATCTCCGCCAACGAGATCAACGCCCGCCTCGCCCAAGCTGAAGCCGGTCTCGCCCAGGCCCGCCGCGACCTTGAACGCGAGACCACCCTCGAGGCCAAGGGCGCCAGCGCCACCGAGACCGTCCGCAGCATGCAGGACCGCGTCGCCATCGCCGAGGCCACCGTCGCCGAGGCGCGCACGATGCTCGCCTACACCACGATCACCGCCCCGTTCGACGGCGTGATCACGCGCCGCTTCGTCAACGAGGGCGACCTCGCCGTCGCCGGTTCCCCGATGCTCGAGCTCGAGAATCCCGCCCTCCAGCGTGTCGAGGTCGAGGTCCCCGACAGCCTCGCCGCCGTCGCCGTCGGCACCGACGTGCCCGTGCGCGTCAACGCCCTCGACCTCCCCGGTCGCATCGCCGAGGTCTCCCCCGCGCTCGACGCCGTCTCGCGCACCTTCCTCGCCAAGATCGACCTGCCCGCCGGAGCCGCCGTGCGCTCCGGCCAGTTCGCCCGGGTCGCCTGGCCCGCCGGCGAAACCAAGGCGCTCGTCGTGCCCGCCGCCACCGTCACCACATTCGGCCAGATGGAACGCGTCTTCGTCGTCGCGAACAACATCGCCAGTCTCCGCCTCGTGAAGACAGGCGCCCGCCACGGCGACTCGATCGAGATTCTCTCCGGCCTCGCCGCCGGCGAGGTGATCGTCGCCGAACCCGCCGCCGCGCCGCTGCGCGACGGCCAGCCCGTGGAGGTGAAGCCGTGAGTGCGCCGGAGAACAAATCCCACGGGTCGGGAGACCCGTGCCACTGTGATTCCGACTCCGCTCCCGCCGCGCCCAAGCTTGGCATCACGGGCCGCTTGGCGGCCTTGTTCATCGATTCGCGGCTCACGCCGATCGTGATCATCGCCTCGATCCTCATGGGCGCGTTTGCCGTGCTCATGCTCCCCCGCGAGGAGGAGCCGCAGATCAAGGTGCCGATGGTCGACGTCATGGTCGCCATGCCCGGCTCCACCGCCGCCGAAGTGGAAAACCGGATGACGCGCCCGATGGAGAAACTCCTCTGGGAGATCCCCGGCGTCGAGTACCTCTACTCCACCTCCAGCCCCGGCAACACGATGACCATCGTGCGCTTCAAGGTCGGCACCGACCTCGAGGCCGCGCTCGTCCGCCTCAACCAGAAGCTCGAGGCCAACTTCGACCGCATCCCGCTCGGTGGCGGCATGCCGATCGTTAAGCCCCGTTCGATCGACGACGTGCCCGTGCTCGCGCTCACGCTCCACAGCGCCACGCACGACCACCTCACGCTCCGCCGCCTCGCGGCGCAACTCGACGACGAGATCAAGGCGATCCCGCAGGTCGCCGAGACCACGCTCATCGGCGGCGTGCGCCGCGCCGTGCGCGTGCAACTCGACCCCGTCGCGCTCGCCTCGCGCAACCTCTCCGTCACCCAGCTCGCCCCCGCACTCCAGCAGGCCAACCGCCAGGCGCAGCTCGGTTCGCTGCCCACCGCCGACACCGAAGTACTCCTCGAGACCGGCACCTTCCTGCGCGATGCCGCCGATGTCGGCGCCGTCGTCGTGGGCGTCTACCAGGAGCGGCCTGTCTACCTGCGCGATGTCGCCACGATCCGCGACGCCGCCGAGGAGCCCGCCAACTACGTGCTCTTCGGCACCGGCGCCGGCGCGGCGCTCGACGCCCACGCCTCGGCTTCTGCACCTCTAGCCTCTAGCCTTTCACCTCTCGCCTCGTCGCAGCCGCTGGAGGCCGCCGTGACGCTCAGCGTCGCCAAGCGCCCCGGCGCCAACGCCATCGACGTCGTCAACGCCATCCTCGCCAAGGTCGACACCCTCAAGGGCCGCCTCCTCCCCGCCGATGTCCAGCTCGCGGTGACACGCGACTACGGCCACACCGCCGCCGAGAAGTCCAACGAGCTGCTGCTCCACATGGGCATCGCGGTCTTCGGCGTGGCGCTGCTCATCCTCTTTTTCCTCGGCTGGCGCGAGTCGATGGTCGTGTTGCTCGCGATCCCCTCGACCCTCGCGCTCACGTTGCTCGTGTTTTACCTCTACGGGTACACACTCAACCGCATCACGCTCTTCGCGCTGATCTTCTCGATCGGCATCCTCGTCGACGACGCGATCGTGGTCGTCGAGAACATCGTCCGCCACGTGCGCCTGCCCGGCGCCGAGAAGAAACCGCTCACGCAGGTCGCGCTCGAGGCGGTCGACGAGGTGGGCAACCCCACCGTGCTCGCCACCTGGGCCGTGATCGCTGCGATCCTCCCGATGGCCTTCGTCGGCGGCCTGATGGGCCCGTACATGCGGCCGATCCCGATCGGCTCCACCGCCGCGATGCTCTTCTCGCTCGCGATCGCCTTCACCGTCACGCCCTGGGCCGCGATCCGCGTGCTCCGTCGCCACCTCCACAAAGCGGCCCCGCGTGGCACGGGTCTCCCGACCCGTGAGCCCGGCGCGGCAACCGCCACCACCACGCCCGATGGCGCCCCGGAAACTTGTCACGTAATACGTGACAAGTCGCGCCTCGTTCCCGTGGAAAACCAACCCGAAGAACGGCAGCCAATAACAGACACTCTTCAGGAGGTGACGCCCGACCACGACCACGCGCCGGACGACTGGTCCACGCGCCTCTACCACCGCGTCATGGACCCGCTGCTCGACAACGTGCGCTGGCGCTGGGCGTTCCTCGGCGGCATCGTCGCCGCGCTGCTCGCCGCGATGGGGCTCGTTCTCCTCGGCGCCGTGAAGGTCAAGATGCTGCCCTTCGACAACAAGTCGGAGTTCCAGATCATCCTCAACACCGAGGAGGGCACGACGCTCGAGCGCACCGCCGCCATCGCGCAGGAGATGGCCGCCGCGCTCCGCGACGAACCCGAGGTGCGCGATTACCAGATCTACGCCGGCACCGCCTCGCCGTTCAATTTCAACGGCCTCGTCCGCCACTACTTCATGCGCCGGGGGCCCAATGTGGCCGACATCCAGGTCAACCTCGTCGGCAAGGGCGAGCGCTCGCTCCAGAGCCACGACATCGCCAAGCGCATCCGCCCGGAGGTCGCCGCCATCGCCGCCAAGTACGGCGCCTCCGTCGCCGTTGCCGAGGTGCCGCCTGGCCCGCCGGTGCTCCAGACCCTCGTCGCCGAAATCTACGGACCGACGGACGAGGCCCGCCTCGCCCTCGCGCAGCGCGTGCGCTCGATCATGGAACAGTCCCCCGGCGTGGTGGACGTCGACTGGTACGTCGAGGCGCAGCAGCCGAAGGTCCGCTACGTCGTCGACAAGGAGAAGGCCGCGCTCCACGGCATTACCGAGGGCGACATCGCGCAGGCGCTCCGCATCGCCGCGCCCGGTCTCGCTGCCGATCTCCTCCACCTGCCCGACGAGCGCGAGGACATCAACGTCGTGCTTGAGCTGCCGCGCGCCGCCAAGGGCAGCCCCGAGGATCTGCTTGCACTCCGCATCCGCAGCAGCGCCCCGGTCGCCCCGCCCGCGCCGAGCGGCGTCGCCGGCCTCGTGCCGCTTTCCGAGCTCGTCCGCCTCGAACACGTGCCCGGCGAGCGCAGCCTCTACCGCAAGAACCTCGTGCCCGTGACCTACGTCACCGCCGATGTCGCCGGCGTGGTCGAGAGCCCGGCCTACGCGATGTTCGCGATGAACAAGGAGC